>DATMGQ010000098.1:0-53598 GCA_035555395.1 Acidimicrobiales bacterium | reverse complement strand
GCCGCCGACGAGAACCGCCACCACCTCTTCTACCGCGACCTCGGCACCGCGGCGCTCGAGATCGACCCGTCCGGCATGGTCATCGCGATGGAGCGCCAGGTGCGCGAGTTCGAGATGCCCGGCACCGGCATCCCCGACTTCGAGTCCCACGCCCACGCCATCGCCCGAGCCGGCATCTACGACTTCACCGTGCACCACGACTCCGTGCTGGTCCCGGTGATCCTGCGCCACTGGGACGTCGAGCACCTCGAGGGCCTGTCCCCCGAGGCCGAGGTCGCCCGCAAGCAGCTGGTGAAGCGCATGGAGCGCATCGCCCGCGTCGGCCGCCGCTTCACCTCGAAGCGCGAGGAGACCGACGCAACCGAAGCCGAGCTCGTCAGCGCCTAGCCCGCCGAAGCTCCGCCAGCGACGACCGAGCGTCGGCGCGAGAGCGAGAGGTACACGTTGCGGACGGCCAGGGACTGACGGACGTCGGCGACGATCTCGGTGAAGAACTCCTCGCGGTAGGTGCCGTCGGTGATCACGTACACCGTGAAGTAGAAGCCCGACAGCGCACCGATGAACCCGGCCACGTGGATGAGGGCCCGGGTCAGCTCGATCTGGCGGCCGAAGAGCTGCCACGTGGCCAGCGTCTCGCTGCCGATGTCGCCCAGCCACGCCTCGATCACCTCGGGGCGGATGGCGAACAGGCCGAAGACGAAGAAGAACACCGAGATCGCCAGCGACACGAGCAGCACCTGCACGGCCTGGCTGAAGAACAGCACCAGCAGCACGTTGCCCTGTTGCCGCTTGCCCAGCGGCACCGCCTCGACGAGCCCCTCCGGCTCGAGCTCGGCGGCCGGCGCCTCCATCGGCGTCCCGACGCAGGCGTCGACGAGCGCCTCGCCTGCGAGCTGCTCCCGCAGCTTCTTCAGCTCGCCGGGGAGCCGCAGGACGAGGAAGAGCGTGCCCGCCACCATGAAGAAGGCGACCGTGGTCCAGAAGAGGAGGCCGTCGAGCGAGGCCGCCACCTGCCAGACCTCGGTGTTGATGAAGAGGGCCACGGTGAACAGCAGCAGCAGCGGGAGCGCCCGTCCGAACAGGCCGGCCACCGCGCCGAGCTGCTTGGTGGTCTGCCCGAGCGCCCAGCGCACCATCGGCACGATGCCGTAGCTGAGCACCAGGTACACCAGGCCGAGCACCACCAGGTTCACGAGGGCGGTGACGACCGCCGAGACGACCTGCCCGCCGATCAGGGGCAACAGGGCCGGGAGCACGACGAACGCGGCCAGCTCGACGGGGCCCATGGCGTCGGGCAGCTGGGACCACCGCCGGCCCCGCACCGCGTTGACGAGCGCCCAGAGGCCGACGACGACCGCGACGCCGGCGGCGACCGCCAGCACGTTGATCCACCACGCCCACTCCAGGTTGGCGGCGCCGAACAGCTCCAGCAGGAAGACGAGCGCCAGCACGGGCAGGGCCCGGGTGAACACGTCCTCCTTGGCGTTGTAGCTCTCGGTGAAGTGGGGGATGCCCCGCTTCAGGAACCACTGCTCGGTCGCAGCGAGGAGCTCGGCGTCGTCGGGCGCGGCAGCGTCAGGCACCCGTGCAGTCTCGTCGGCCGCTGGTCAGGCCGTGCGGACCTCGGGGCGGATCAGCCCTGGTCGTCGGGGATGAGGGCGTAGGTGGCGAAGCACATCTCGTCCTCGGTGCCCTCGGCGAACACGATGTACTTCGGCGGGCGGAGCGGATCGGCGCCGCGGTCCCACGAGCACTCCATGCGCAGCGGCTGGCCCGCCTTCACGTGGATCGGCGTCTCCAGCTCGTAGTTCATCTGCCAGTCGAAGCTCCACTCCGGGATGTCGAGCAGGATCTGCTCGTCGTCCGTGTCGGCGTCGAGCGTGAGGCGGAACGACTTGCCGAGCGTGTGCATGTGGCCGAGCACGCCGACGATGGTGCCGTCCTCGGGGACGGTCTGGTCGCAGCTCGACGACGCCACCTGGCCGTCGAAGTCCTTCGTGAGCTCCTCGGGCGTCTTGTTGCAGAGCATGAGGAGGCCGGCCTCGTTGGCGGCACCGGAGGGGCCGTAGAGCTTCACGTTGTCGGCGAGCGCGGCGTCGCGGTCGCACAGCGGGGCGTCCTGGTCCTCGGGGGCGCAGGGGATCTCGACGGGGCCGATGGGGTTGATGACCCGCAGCGCCTTGAGGTCCTTCGTGCCCGGCTCGACCTGGAGGGCGAGGGTGGACTCGTCGGGGGTGGGCTCGCTGCCGTAGTGGTAGTGGAGCTGGAGCACGAGGGCGTCGCCCGGCTCCATGAGGATGCCGGTGTCCTTGCCGAAGTCCGAGGGGCCCTGGCCCGGCACCCAGCCGGCCACGAGGTTGGCCTGGCCGGAGAAGCCGACGTCGCGCTTGGGGGCGCGGCCCGGGACCTTCGAGGGGCGCTGGCCGCGGAGGTTGGGCCCGCTGTAGCAGCCCCAACCAGGCTGGCCGTCCTTGCCGTCGACCGCCTTCGAGGACTCGACCTGCTCGGCGCTGATGTGGAACACCTGCGCGTGGTGGAGCTCTTCGATCTGGTCTGCGAGGAAGGTGTAGCCGGTGAGGTAGGTGGGCTCGGTGAGCTTCGGGTCGAGGACGAAGCAGCGGTAGTCGTTGGTGTTGTCCATGGAGCCCGTGTAGGCGGGACGGTCGAGGACGATGTCCTTGCGGGGCTGCGGGCCGGGGTCGGTGGGCTTGGGCTTGACGAGCGCCTCGGGCGAGACGTCGAGCGGGGCGCCGGCGTCGGACCACGCTGCGATGGCGTCGATCTCGTCCTGGGTGAGCGTCATCTTGTGCTTGAGCGGGACGCCCTCGTCGGAGGCGGGCCACGGCGGCATGTGCTTGAGGGTGGTGACGGTCTTGAGGCCGTCGGACACCGAGCGGGCGTCGCCGGCGGTGTCGATGGTGACGGCGTGGGCGCCCATCTGGCCGGTGTTGTGGCACGAGACGCAGTTGGCCTCGAGGATCGGCTGCACGGTCTTGGCGAACGACGGGCCGCCGGTGGGCTCCTTGGCGTCGGGGCCGGAGATGCGGGTGGGGATCGTGCGCTCGGTGGGGTCGTAGGCCGTGAGCTTGAGCGTGAGGGCCGCGTCGTCGGAGGTCGAGACCATGCCGGCGATGCGGATGGGGCCGGCGTCGAAGTCCGAGAGCTTGGCCTTGCTGGTGGCCTTCACCGTGAGGGCGCCGTCCTCGAGCGAGGCGGTGCCGGTGAACGTGGCCGGCTTGGTGATCTCCTTGACCGTGAGGTCGCCGGTCATGGTGAAGTCCTGGGCCTTGCCCTCGGCCAGCTTCCCCTCGAGGCCGCTGATCTCGGTGGCCTTGAACGTGGCGAGCGGGAACTCGTGGGACTCGAGGTAGTCGAGGCGGAGGCGGGCGTCGCGGAGGTTGTTGTCCGAGTGGAGCTGCTCGAGGTTCACGACCATCGGGCCGACGCGGGTGGCGGCGAGGTCCGACGGGTCGATGGCGATGTCGCCGGCGATGCCGTTGGTGGTGCCCTTGGCGGTGCTGGTCTCCTTGCCGGCGAAGTTCTCCTTCACCGCGTAGGTGAGCGACGACTTGGTGGGGTCGATGCGGTAGACGGTCTCGCCCTCGGCCGGGGTGAGCTTCGGCGCCTTGGGCACCTCGTAGGTGACCGACGCGTACTTGCGGGACTCGACCACCGGCTTGACCTGGCGCCACGTGAACAGGGCCGCGCCGGCGGCCACGACGAGCACCGCACCCAGGACGAGCGATCGGGTCTTGAGCGAGCCCTTGCGGCGCGTCGGCTCCAGCTCGGTGAGGTCTGCGGCGTCGCCGTCGCTCATGTCGGTTCCCTTCGGTGCCACCCCCCTGGCGGCACAGCGCTCGACCATCCTATTTGCACCATCGGTGCGAATTCAGGCGACCGTGGTGTGACATGTGTCCGGCCGGCCCGGACGGCGCACGTCGCACGGCTCGTCGTGGCATCAATCGTAGGTGGCCTCCCGCCACCACGTCCCGGCCTCCACCGCCAGCAGGTGGGCGGCCCCCTGCTGGTCGACCACCTGGAAGCGGGCCCGTCGGCGGTGGCGGGCGGGATCCCACCAGCGCTCGTCGACCGGCCACGGCCCGGCCCACGCCGCCACCCGCACCGGCCGCTGCCCGGCCAGGGTGAGCGTGGCGGGCGGCGCCGAGACCTCGGTGCGCCCCGAGACGGTGACCGGCTGGCCCTGGGCGTCGGCCACCGCGACCGGTTCGGGCTCGGCGAGGACGGTGGCCGGCGCCGGGGCGGGGACCTGCCCGGGCCACGGCTCGGTGACGCTGCCCACCTGGGCGGCCGGCCGCTCCTCGGTGAGGTCGACGGCCGCGACGGGGACCCGGACCACCCGCTCCCCCGGGCTGCGCCCGCCGCGCACCTCGGGGACGGTGACGGCCTCGGCCCCCAGCTGGCCCTGGAGCCGGGCGACCGCCCGCCAGATGCGCTCGTCGACCAGCGTCTCGCCGCCCCAGAACCCGAGCTGGCGGCCGCGGGCGGCCACCACCTCGACGGGCACCAGGGTCAGGCGGTCGACCCCGGCGGTGGGGCGGGTGGCCCCCGACCCGGTGAGCCAGCCGTCGAGCTGCCAGCGCACCCGGTCGGCCAGGGCGCCGGCGGTGAGGGCGCCTTCGTGGCGCCACTGCCGGGCCAGCACCTCGCCGTGCTCGGTGCGGGCCTCGACCAGGACCGAGGTGCAGGCCAGCCCGTCGGCGCCGAGCCGGGCGTGGAGCTGGTCGGCCAGGACCTTGGCGGCGAACGCGGCGCGGTCGACGCGGTCGACCGGCGGGTCGAGGTCCTGGGTGACGGCGAGGTCCGGCGCGGGGTGGCGGGCGGCGAGCGGCCGCAGGTCGAGCCCCGACGCCAGGCGGTGGGCGGCCACGCCCGGGTGCCCGAAGCGGGCGGACACGTCGCCCCGGGGCAGCTCGGCCAGTTGGCGGAGCGTGCGCAGGCCGAGGCGCTGCCACACGTCGACCTCCTCGGGCACCTCGACCGCCTCGAGCAGGGAGCCCACCGGGTGGGGCGCGAGGAAGGCGGCGGCCTCCCCCGGCGGCACCACCACGCTGGCAGCGCCGCGCCGGTGGGCGGCCTGGGCGGCGAGCAGCGCGCCGAACGCGCCGTCGGCCACGCCGACGCGGACCGGCCACCGGCCACCGAGCGCACCCGACACCATCCACGCCACCCGCTCGGCCAGCGAGTCGTCGCCCCCGAAGTAGCGCGACGGGCCCCGGGTGGCGAACGCCAGGGTGCCGGGCCGGGTGACCTCGACGCCGGGCGTGATGGCGTCGAGCGACGATGCCACCGGTTCGAACGCCCGGGCGTCGCGGGCCGGGTCGTGGTCGACCACCTCAACCGACGGGCACCGGCGCTGGGCGGCCCGGCGGCGCAGCCCGACCTCGACCCCCGCCGACCGCGCCGCCATGGACGCCGCCACGACCCGGTTGGCCCGGACCACGATGACCGGGGCGGCCGGTTCCGGGTCCGACGCCAGCACCGGCCAGTCGGGGCACCAGACCACGAGGGTGCGGGTGCCGACCTCGGCGCTCATCCCGCGTCGCGCCACGCCGGCGCGTCGAGCATCCGTCGGTCCGCGGTGCGCTCGGTCGTGCGGCCGGCGGCGAGGTCGTCGGCGCCGCCGACGGGCCGGGCGGGCGCGGCGAGGGCGACCTGCCCGTCGGGACCGGGCAGCCACAGCTCCGCCTCGCGGGGCCGGACCGCGCCGCGGCGCCCCGACACCTGGACCGCGACCCGGCGGGCCCGCAACCGGCCGTGGCCGATGCCGACCCCCTCCCACCGCGACGCGCCCGAGGCGACGGCGAGGTCGGGCTGGGCGGCCCACACCTCGGGCCGGCCGCCCGCCTGGAGGAGGACCGAGCCCCGGTCCCGCGCCCGGGCCACCAGCCGCCGCTGGGTCGTGGGCGAGATGGACCCCGTGGGCTGCACCAGCACGACCTCGACGGCGTCGAGCAGCGCCGCCACCGTGCCGGCCCATTCCTGCGGTCCGGGGTCGGCGAAGAGCAGGGTCCGCTCGAGCGCCACGCCCAGCTCCGCTGCGGCGAGCAGCCCGAGATGGGCCACGCCCACGACGGCGCACCACGAACCGGCTGCGGTGGCCGGCCCGGCCAGGGCCAGGGCCAGGGACGAGGCGGCACTGCCGCTGGTGACCACGGTGCTCCCCCGCACCAGCCCGCCCTGGGGGATCAGCCCGGCGAACGCCGGCGGCACCGGCAGCACCCGTTCGGCCGCCGCGCTGAGCGGCCGCACGCGCTCCCCCAGCTCGCGGAGGGCGACGAGGTCAGGAGCGGGGACGGCCATGCCCGCCAGTATCGAACACCTGTTCGATCGAGGCAAGCGCCCTGGTCACCTCGGGGCTCCGAGCGTACGCGCCGACCCAGGAGCTGGACTTCCCGTGATTCCGGGGGGGGTGACAGCCCCGACATCACGAGAAGTTCGGGAGGGGTGGGGGGAACCAGACGGCCCGCCGGGACGTCGATCCGGCGTGGAGGGGCGGCCCGCGCCCCGGGAGGGGCGGTGCAGACGCGAACATGGGGGTTCCTTCAGGCGGACGAGGTGTGGGAGCGAGGATGGACGACGACCTGCGGGTGGTGGACGCCCCGATGGCGGAAGCCGTCGTCGACGCGCCCGCCGATCCGTTCGTCGACGCGCCCGCCGATCCGTTCGTCGACGGCCCCGGAGCCCACGGCCGCCACCGGTGGCCCCGACGGGTGGGGGTCGCGATCCTGGCCCTCCTCCTGCTCGGGCTCAGCGGCCTCCAGATCCAGGCGGCGCGGGTGCAGGCGCAGACCGAGGAGGCCGAGGTGCTCCAGCGGGCGGCGGAGCTCGACGAGGACGCGGCCCGGATCCGGCTGGAGTCGGTGGGCGACCGGGTGCGCGACGCCCGAGCCCAGGAGGGCGCGGCGCAGGCCGAGCTCGGCCGGGCCCGGACGGACATGGCCGCCGAGGGGCTCGAGGAGTCGGCGCTCAGCAGCGTGCAGGCCTCCACGGCCGACGAGGTGCGGGGCCTGCGGGCCGGCGTGAAGAAGGTGGCGAACGACATCGCCGAGCAGAACCGGCTGCAGCCCGCCGCCGCCGCATGCCTGTTCGACATGCTGCGTGCGCTCGGCCGGGTCGACACGGGCGCCCGTGGCGGCCAGGCCTCCGAGGCGTGCAAGACGGTGGCCAGCTCCCCGGGGCCCGGGTGAGCCGCCGCGAGCGCCGGGCGGGCAGCGCCCCCTCGCCGAAGCGCCGCCGGTGGCTCCAGGGGCTGGCCGTCGTCGTCGCGCTCGCGGCCGTCGCCGGGGTCGTGGTGTCGATCCGCCAGCTCCTCGCCTTCGAGGACCGCAAGGAGGTGGCCGACGCCGCCACGGTCGATGCACGCGAGGGGGAGGCCGACTTCGACGACCAGGCCGCGGACCTCGAGGCGCTGATCGACCGGCTCCAGGCGACGACCCAGGACCACCTCGACACCGCGGCCGGCATCGACAAGGCGGTGGCCGACATCTTGGCCCTGCAGGTCAAGGTCGACGACCTCACCGCCCGGGTGAAGGCCGAGCGCGCCGATCGGGCATCGCGCCAGCAGCGCATCGACGTGCTGCTCGGCTGCCGCAACACGCTCGACGCCGCCATCGCCCAGCTGGCGGGCGGCCACGTCACCGCCATCGCCGCCGCGGGCGTGCTCGGCCAGGGCGCCGCCCGGTGCCAGTCGGCCCTCCAGCTCGCCCAGGGCGACACCGGCGCCGTGCACCCCTACAACTTCGCCGACCCCAGCCTCCTGACCGTCGGCGACACCTACTACGCCTACGCCACCGAGGGTCCCGCCGGCGCGATCCAGGTGCTCTCGTCGAAGGACCTGCAGCACTGGGAGGTGCGGAACCCGGCGCTCGGCAACCGGCCGCTGTGGGCCAAGCCGGGTCCGATCTGGGCGCCGGCCGTCCACCCGATCGGGGGCCGCTACGTCCTCTACTACGCCACCCGCTCCAAGGTGTCGGGGCAGCAGTGCATCACCACCGCCGTGGCCACCGACCCGGCCGGGCCGTTCTACGACTTCTCCGCCGTGCCGATCATCTGCCAGGACGACCGCGGCGGCTCGATCGACCCCGACGTCTACCTCGACCCCTTCGGCTTCGCCCACCTCACCTGGAAGAGCGAGGACGAGACCAAGGGCGGCCGGGCCCACCTCTGGACGCAGGCCCTCAGCGCCGACGGCCTGGCCGTGAACGGCCTCCCCAAGGAGCTGCTCCAGGCCGAGGACGGCTGGGAGCAGAAGACGATCGAGAACCCGTCGATGGTGCTCATCGGCGGGCAGTGGGTCCTCTTCTACAGCGGCGGCAAGTGGAACACCGAGGGCTACGCGGTGGGCTACGCGCTCTGCGACGGCGCCACCGGGCCGTGCCACCGCCCGTCCAGCTCCCGGGTCCACAGCAGCAGCGGCGGCTACGTGGGCCCGGGCGGGGCCGACGTCTTCCGCAGCCGCGGCGGCCGCATGCTGGCGGTCTACGCAGCGTGGGACAAGGGGAAGGTGGGCGATCCGAACGCCC
Source organism: Acidimicrobiales bacterium (assembly GCA_035555395.1). Lineage (GTDB taxonomy): Bacteria > Actinomycetota > Acidimicrobiia > Acidimicrobiales > Iamiaceae > Aquihabitans. The sequence continues at coordinate 45,055 of DATMGQ010000098.1, read as the reverse complement.
GGCGCCTCCACGTCGCCGAGGTGTCGTTCCACGACGGAGCCGTGCACTGGAAGGACCTCTGACCCGAACCGGGCCGAGGTCGCCGGGTCAGCTGCCCGAGCCCTCGCTGCCGCCCTCGGCACCGGCCGGGGCGAGGTCGTGGAGGTAGGCGATGAGAGCATCGACCTCGGCGTCGCTCAACTCGCCGTCGTAGACGGGCATGACGTTGGCGTAGCCCTTCACCACCTGGCCGCGCGACTGGAGGATGGCCTGGCGGAGGTAGGCGTCGTCGGCCGTGACCTCGGTGCCGTCCTCGAGCGTGACCGTGGACCCGGCCAAGCCCTGCCAGGTGGGGCCGGTGCCCTTGCCGCCGTCGGCGGTGTGGCAGCTGATGCAGCCCTGCTCCTTGGCGACCTGCTTGCCCTGCTCGCCGGCGGCGCTCAGCTTCACCTCGGGGCCGCCGCCGTCGCTGCCGCACGCAGCCAGCAGGGCGCCGAGGCCCAGGGAGGCAGCGACGGTGGCGGCGACCAGCGAGCGGTGCACGAGGATCAGGCTTCGGTGGTGCCGGCCTCGGGGGCCGGGGCCTCGGCGGCAGGCTCGGCCGCAGCCTCGGGCTGGGCAGTGGCGTCCTCGGCGGGCGCGTCGGCCGGCGACTCGGCGACGGGCTCGGTGGGCGCCGGCTCGGCGGGCGACGGCTCCTCGGCCGCGGCCTGCGAGGCGGCTTCGGGCTCGTCGGCGGCCGGCGCATCCTCGACCGCCGGTGCCTCGGGCTCGGTCTCGCCCTCCGCAGCGCCCTCGGGGGCGTCGGGGTAGAAGCGGTAGAGGTTCTCGATGACCTCGAGGAGGCCGTCGGAGTCGAAGCCCTTGTTGAGGTCGACCGTCACCATGTTCCCGTTGATCTGCACGCCGGCGACCGACGGCTTCTGGAGCAGGCGGCGGGCGAGCTCGTCGGGCGGGCGCTCGCCCCAGATCTCCTGACCAGCGAGGTACCGCTCGTGGTCCATGCCCGTGAGGGCTCGGTTGGTCTCGAAGCGGATGACCCCGGGGTTCGAGGACGGCTTCTCGTTGACGACGATCGACTGGCCCATGGCAGCGGCGATCGTAGCCCCGCCACCCCTCCCGACCCCCAACCGCCCCATCCCCCACCCGGCGCGGTCGCGTCGGTACGGTCGGACGCATGGAGGCCCAGCGACGCACGGTCGACGTGCGGTACGTGGCCCTCACGACCCTGGTGGTCGTCACCGTGGTCATCGGCGTCGTCGGATCGATCTGGGCGGTCGGCCGGCTGTGGCGGGTCGTCTCCTACCTGTTGATCGCCCTGTTCTTCGCCGCGGTGCTCACGCCGGCGGTCGACTTCCTCCAGTACCGGGCGAAGATGCGGCGCGGCGTCGCCACGCTCCTCGTGTTCCTGGCCGGGCTCGCGGTGCTGTCGGCGATGGTCTACGCGTTCGTCCGCCCCATCGTCGACCAGGGCCAGAAGTTCTCCGACAGCCTCCCCGAGATGATCGACGACGCCCAGGAGGGCAAGGGCCGCATCGGCAAGCTCATCGAGAAGTACGACCTCGAGGAGAAGTTCAACGAGAACCGCGAGGCCATCGACCAGCAGCTCAACAGCGCCGGGAGCAAGGGCGTCACCATCCTCGGCACCGTGTTCTCCGGCATCGTCGCCGCGGTCACGGTCATGGTCCTCACGATCCTGCTGCTGCTCGCCGGACCGGACCTGAGCCAGTCGTTCCTGAGCATCATCCCCGAGCCGAACCGCGAGCGGGTGAGACGGGTGGCGTCGGACGCCTCGATGGCGGTGTCGGGCTACATGTACGGCAACGTCGTCATCAGCATCCTGGCGGGCATCGCCGCCTACGTCTTCCTGCGGATCGCGGGCATCCCGTATCCCGAGGTGCTGGCGCTGTGGGTGGCGTTCGCCGACCTCATCCCGCTCGTGGGCGCCACCCTCGGCGCGATCCCGCCGGTGCTGGTGGCGTTCCTCCAGTCGACCCCCGCGGGCATCGCCACCATCATCTTCTTCGTGCTCTACCAGCAGTTCGAGAACAACGTCCTGCAGGTCACGGTCATGGCCCGCACGGTGAACATCAACCCGCTCGGGGTCCTGGTGTCGGTGCTGATCGGCGTCGAGGTGTTCGGGCTCCTCGGGGCCCTCCTCGCGATCCCGGTCGCCGGCGTCATCCAGGTGGTGGTCCGGGACCTCTGGGACGAGCGGGCGGGGCGGCCGAAGGACGAGGTCACGCTCGGCCCCGACGAGATCCCGATGTCGGAGTCCGATCCGCCCACCGCCCCCGCCTGAGCCGACGGCCCGGCGTCAGCGTCAGGGTCAGGGTTCGACGGCGGCGTCGTCGCACCCGTCCGGCGCGGTCACCGGGTTGCAGCGGGCGGCCAGGAAGCCGGGCAGCTGCGCGACGTAGTCGGTGCCGTCGCGCGCCCGGGCGCCGTCGGGGCCCGGGAAGTCGGTGCTGACCCACTGGGCGCCGCTGGCGAGGGCAGCGACGAGCCGGCTGGTGTCACCGGATTCGGCATCGACGCCGTTCGCGTCGGCGCGGGTGCGCACGAGGTAGCCCTGCTCGACGAGGTCGGTGATGCGGGCGCCGTCGGCGATCGGGTCGTCGAGGCCGACGTAGGACGCATCGGGTTGGCCGGGCTCGGCGTTGGTGAACAGGACCCGGCCCTCGAGCCCCTCGTGCCCCTGCAGGTAGGTCGAGCGGTAGGGCTCGGGGTTGATCATCAGGAACATGACCTTGCCGCGGCTCTCGCCGAGGGTCGGCCAGTCCTTCGCGAGGACGGCCTCCTCCAGGGTGGCGTGGTCGCCCCGCACGTCGTCGGGGGTGATGAGCTGCTCGTCGCCGAACACGGACCGGATCTCGTCGTCGAGGCCGTCCATCGCCTCGGTCGTCCACTTCTCGGGCACGGCCTGGTCGGGCACGTCGAAGATCAGCGGGCCGTCCTTGAACTGGATGTTGACGGCCACCGGCACGTGGCCCGGGTTGGCATCGGACCACGTCTTCACCTCCTCCAGGCACGAGACGAGGGTCGGGCACACGGAGTGGTAGTCGACGTCCTGCTCGTGGAGGACCTTGGTGCCCGGCTCGTCCATCGCCGGGTCGGGCTCGGCGCCGTCGGCGGCGAACGCGGGGTCCGAGTAGAGGCCGCCCTTCGAGTCGGCGAACACGTCGAGCTCGATCTGGCGGATCTTCTCGTCGCCGAGCTGCACGGCCAGGTCCGGGTGCGTGTACCGGCGCTGCGCCGCCTGCTCCGGGTCCAGCGCCTCCAGCTGCGCCAGCTCGGCCCCGGGTGCCTCGACGTGGAAGCTGTTGTGGGTCCCGATGACCTGGATCTCGTTGAGCTTCAGGTCGTCGTCGGCCGGCACCGCGGTGGTCGTCGTCGCCTTCGCCGCGGTGGTGGTCGTCGTCGCCTTCGCCGCGGTGGTGGTCGCCGCCGCGCCCCCGTCGCTTGTGCCGCTGCACCCCGTCAGCGCTGCCACCAGTGCGAGGGCGCCGAGCAGCGCCCCCGACCCGACCGTTCGGTTCCCCATGGCCGTCGTACTACCAGCCGGACCCGGTCGGTGCCGCCGCATCCGCCGACGGGCCCGACCGATCGCCCGTAGTCTCGACGGCGTGTCCGGAGGGGAGCACCACCTGTTGCTGGCCGTCGTCGTCGCGCTCGGGTGCACGCGCCTCGACGTGGTGGCCCGCATCGGCGACGCCCTCGGGTTGCACGGCGCGGTCGACGACCTCGGCCGCGCCGACGGGGTCACCATCAGCGAGGACCGGGTCGTCGTCGACCCGAACGTGGCGGGGACGGCCGCCGTCGAACCGGGCGCGCTGGCGCTCGCCGGCCGGGCCGCCGCCGAGCAGCTGGTGGCCGATGACGACCTCGAGGAGGTCGGGCGGCTGGCGGTCGTGGCCGGGCTCCCCGACGTGATGGAGACCGCCGTGCGCCTCGCCCTGCGCACCGAGCCGCCGCGGGTGTCGGCCGGCGTCCTGCGGACCTGGCGCGACGCCGACCTGCTCCCGCCGGGAGATCCGCACCGGGACTGGCTCGACGCAGCCTGCGCCGCCGCCGCCGGCGAGCCGCTCGCCGAGGTCCTCGACCGCTACGAGGCCGTCCGCTCCCGGTTCGAGGCTGCGGCGGACGTGCACGCCGAGATCGCCGTCGGCATGGGCGCCGCCGTGCTGGCGCGGCGCACCGACGACTTCGGTGCGCTGATCCGCCTCGTGGCCCGGGCCCAGCAGCTGGTGGCCGCCGGCCGCGACGAGGCCATCCCGCCTGCGGTGCTCGGCGATGCGCTCGGCCACCAGCTGAACGGCAACCCGGCTGCGGCGATCGCCGCGCTCGACCGGTTCCCCGCCGACTGGCTCGAAGGCGACTGGGCGGCCCAGGTGCTGATGATCCGCGGCACCAACCTGCTGCTCCTCGACCGCACCGACGACGCCATCGACGCGCTCACGGCGGCCACCGGCCACGGCAGCACCTGGACCTACGCCGTCGCCCTCGAGCTGCTCGGGACCGCGCACTGGAACGCCGGCGACCGGGTGAGCGCGATCGACGACCTCCGCCGGTCCGAGGCCCTCGCCCGGGCCATCGGCGCGGTGCAGACCACGGCCCTCGCCGGCTCGCACCTCGCGGTGCTGGAGGCAGCCGACGGCCGCCCGGAGGCGACGGCGACGGCTCGCCGGGCCGCATCGCCGGGCGGGGTGCCGTCCGAGGACGAGGCCGGTCGGCTCCTCGCCGCCGCTGCGGTCCTCCGGCTGGCCGGCGCCGGCGACGTGACCGGGGCCGCTCGCGCGGCCGCCGAGCTCGAGACGCCGACGCGCGCCGTCCGCTCGGCGCACTGGACGGCGGCGCTGCGCTCGGCGCTCGTGCCCGACGCCGACGCCGAGCTGGCACCGCTCGCCGAGGCCCACCCGTCGCTGCGCCACGCCCTGGTCGCTGGCGCGGCGGGCCGGGAGCACCTGGCGTCGGGGGCACCTGCGCCCGCCGCAGCCCGTCGCATGCTCCCGGGGCACTGGTGCGAACCGGAGCCGCCGACCGTCGAGGTGCGCCTCCTCGGCGCGCCGACCGTGCTGCACGACGGCCGCGACATCGGCCACCCCGATTGGGAGCGCACCCGGGTCCGCGAGCTGTGCCTCCACCTCGCGCTGGTCACCACGATGGCCCGCGACCAGGTCGCCGCCCGCCTCTGGCCCGACCTCGCCCGAGACGCCGCCAACCGGAACCTGCGCGTCACGCTCACCTACCTGTTGAACGTGCTCGACCCGGGCCGGGCCAAGGGCGCCACCAGTGCGCTGCTCGACGATGCGGCCGGCACGCTGTCGCTCTCGTCGTCGCCCCGGCTGCGCATCGACGTGCGCGACACCACCGTGTGCGCCGAGCAGATCCGGACCGGCGCCGCGTCCGGCGATGCGAGCACGGTGGTGCGGGCGGCCCGCCGGCTCGTCCACGTGCCGGGAGGCGACCTCCTCGGCGGCGTCGCCGCCAGCGAGTGGATCGAGCGGGCCGACGAGGACCGGGCCGAGCGGGTGCTGCGCGCCGGGCTCGCCGGCGGTCCGGTGCTCCTCCGCGCCGGGCACCCCGACCTCGCCGAGGCCATCGCCCAGCGGGGCCTGGTGGAGGACCCGTGGGCAGAGCGCCTGCACCAGGTGATCATCCGGTCCCGCCTCGCCCGCGACGACCTCGACGGCGCCCGCCGTTCGCTGCGCCGGGCGCTGAAGGCCCTCGACGACCTCGGGGTGCGGCCGGAGCCGGCGACGATCGAGCTGGCCCGCCTCGTCGGCATCGACGCCGACGGCCGCCGGGCGGCTTCGGCGGTCTAGCCCGCCGCGGGGACGGCGCCGGAGCCGACCGACGGGTCCGACGACGAGCCAGCGGGCGCGTTGCGGGCCCAGCGGAACGCGAACCAGGCCGAGGTGACCGAGACGATGGCGAGCACGGCGTGGACGACCTTGAAGCCGACCTCCTCCGACGCGGTCAGGTCGGGGTGCTCGTTGAAGGCGATCATCGGCATCCGGATCAGCCAGTAGACGGCGGTGCCGAGGGCGAACGCCTGGACCAGGAGGCGGAACCAGCGGGCGTCGCGGTCGGCACCGGCGAGCATCGCGACCGCCAGGACGATGGCCGAGGCGACGAAGGCGCCGATCGGGATCGTCCAGAGGACCTTCCGGCCGACCGAGTCGGTCCCGTTGGTCCACGTCAGCCAGATCCGGTTCACCCAGATGAAGAGCGTGACCGCGCAGAACACCGCGACCGGGTAGGGACGGAGCCGATCCATGCACCCGAAGGTACCGGTGGACCGGCCCCGTCCCCCAGCCCGCTCAGCGACCGGCGAGGACCGGTTCCCGCTCGCGGTCGCCGTCCTCGTCCCCGGCGGCCTCGTCGGCGCCCGGAGCGTGGGCGGGCGCGTCGGGACCGGCCGCGAGGTCGATGACCGGGTGATCCACCCGGTCCTCGCCCTCGATGTCGATCGTCGGGAGCAGGCGGTCGAGCCAGCCCGGGAGCCACCAGTTGCGGTCGCCCAGGAGCTCCATGGTCGACGGGACCAGGACCATGCGGACGAGGGTCGCATCGACCAGCACGGCCACCGCCAGGCCCAGGCCCACGACCTTCATCAGGACCTGGTCCTCGAAGATGTACGCCCCGAAGACGGTGACCATGATCGCCGCGGCCGCGGTGATGACCCGGCCGGTCTGCGCCAGCCCGTGGGCCACCGCCGACGCGTTGTCCTTGGTGCGCAGCCACTCCTCCCGGATGCGGGAGAGGAGGAACACCTCGTAGTCCATCGACAGGCCGAAGAGCATGGCGAAGGTCATGACGGGGACCCACACCGGGATCGGCGTCGGCTGGTCGATGCCCAGCAGCTGCCCGAACCACCCGCCCTGGAGGGCGAGCGCCATCACGCCGTAGGCCGCCCCGATGGCCAGCAGGTTCATGACCGCCGCCTTCAGCGCCACGAGGATCGAGCGGAACACCACGAGCAGCAGCAGGAACGAGAGGAGCACGACGGCACCGATGAACAGCGGGAGCCGGTCGCTCATGAAGCTGCTCTCGTCGACGAACGACGCCACGCTGCCGCCGATGGTCACCTCGGCGTCGCTGTCGCCGACCGCGTCCGGGACGACGTCGCCCCGCAGGTGGTGGATGAGGTCCACGGTGGCCTCGTCCTGCGGGCCGCTGGCGGGCACGACGATCATCGCCGCCGACCGCCCGTCCTCGGCCACCTCGGCCGGCAGCACCAGGGCGACGCCCGGGTCGTCGGCGAGCGCCTCGGAGACCCGGGTCACCGCACCGGCATCGCCCGCGGTGTCCACGGCCACGACGAGCGGGCCGTTGGCGCCGGGCCCGAAGCCCTTGGCCACCAGGTCGTAGGCCCGGCGGCTCGAGAGGTGCTCGGGACCGGTGCCGGCGTCGGGGTACCCGAAGCGCAGGCCCAGCGCCGGCGCGGCGAGGGCGAGGAGCAGCACGAGCGCCACCGAACCGGTGAGCAGCGGGCGGCGCTGGACGACGTGGCTCCAGCGGGTCCACACGCCGTGGCCGTCGCCCCGGTCGCCCCGGACGAACGGCACCCGGCCGCGGTCGACGTTGGTGCCCATGAACCCGAGCAGCGCGGGCAGCAGGGTGAGGGTGGCCGCGAGCATCATCAGCACGGTCACGGAGGTGGTGACGGCGGTCGCCCAGAGGTACTCGAGCCCCATGGCCCCGAGCCCGAACAGGGCGATCATCACGGTGCAGCCGGCGAACAGCACGGCCCGCCCGGCGGTGGTCATGGCCGTGACGACGGCCTCCTCGGGCTCGTGGCCGTCGCGCAGCGCCGTGCGGTACCGGTTGACGATGAACAGCGCGTAGTCGATGCCCACGCCGAGGCCGATCATCGCGGCCAGGCCGGTCCCCCACTCGGGGACCATCAGCACGTGGCTGAGCAGGGTGATGGTGCTGAACGAGATCCCGAGGCCGGTGATGGCCACCACGATCGGCAGGCCGGCCGCCACGACCGCACCGAACGCGATCACCAGGATGATGAGGGCGGCGACCATGCCGATGCCCTCGGACCCGGCTTCGGCGCCCTCCGCGTTCTGGACGGCGAAGCCACCGGCCTCCACCTGGAGGCCATCGGCCCGGGTGTCGGCGGCGACCTCCATGATCGCCTCGATCGCGGGCGTCGGGACCTTCTCGATGGTGGCATCGAGCTGCAGCGTCACGAGGGCCACGGTGCCGTCGGGCGACACCCCCGTGGTCCGCAGCGACTGCACGTGGTCGAGGCCCTCCATCTCGTGCTCGAGGTCGGCGAGCTTCGCCTGGGTCTCGGGGCGGTCGACGCCCTCCGGGTCGTGGACGATCAGGTCGACGGTCCCGCCCGCCAGGTCCGGGAACCGCTCCGAGAGCAGGGCCTGGGCCTGGGCCGAGTCGGTGCCGGGCATCGTGTAGTCGACCCGGTGGACGGTGCCCACGCTGGAGGCGAGCAGGTTGAGGGCCACGACGAGGGCGACCCAGACCGCTGCCACCCAGCGGCGGCGGCGGTAGCAGGTGCGGGCGAAGCGCTTCACGACACTGCCTCCAGCACTCGAGCCGGCGTGGTGCCGAGGGCCCGGTCGGTCATCCGGCGGTAGCGGCCCCGGCTGGCGAGGTACAGCACCTTGAACGGCGCCGGGGCCGTGTCCCAGGCCTGCTCGAACTCCTCATCGGTCGCCTGCGACAGCACGAACGGCACGGTGAAGAGCGCCTGCTTGGAGATGCCGAGGATCTCCATCGCCTCCTCGTCGAGGCGCTGGTACTCCTCGGCGGTGAAGCTGCGTTCGAACATCGGGATGACGAACTCGTCCTCGAACGCCAGGTGGGCGTCGAGGAGGTCGGCGAGCTCGAGGGCGGCGAGGTGGAGCTCGCGGGCGGAGCCGCCGCTGCGCAGCAGTTCGAGGCCGGCGGCGAGGCGCACCATGATCCCGTCCATCTGGGCGTGGTCGGCATCGGTGCGGGCGATCAGCTCGGCCGCTTCGGGGGCCCGGGCCACCAGGGCGGGGAACATCGCCTCGTCCTCGATGGTGTGGTGGCAGTGGATCTCCTCGATGAACCCCTCGCACCAGCGCACGAGCGACCGGGTGCGCCGCGGGTCCTGGCGGTCGTAGGCCGCGGTGACCTCGGCCAGGCGCCGGGAGCTCGTCCGCAGCGCACGGTGCACGAGGAGGTAGGTGGTGGTGTCGGGGGTGGTCGGGGCATCCATGGGTCGTTCCTCTCGAAGGTGGGGATGCGATCACCTTCGGACGACCCGCTTGCGAGCCGCATGGAGCCCGGTTGGAAGCCTCCTTCAAGCGCCGTGCAGGCGCGGCGCTGCCCTGGTCAGGGGCGGGATCCCGACCAGGGCAGCCCGACCGGCTCGGCCTCGTGGGCCGGCGGAACGGGGTGCTCGTGCGAGCGTCAGGCGTCGATCTCGGCGAGGACCTCGCCGATGATCTTGGTGGCCTGGTGGGGCGGCAGCGGGTCGCCGCCTTCGGCCTCGGCCACCTCGGCGGCGAAGTCCTCGACGGCGTGGACGCCGCCCACGAGCACGTGGCGCAGCGCCTCCCCGGATGCCTCGGGGTCGTCGAGGTCGGCGACCGCCGGCTTCACCGCGTGGTCGGGCGACTCCGCGACGGCGTGGACGACGTGCATCGCCTCCTCGCGGCCCGACTTGGTCGAGACCGCCGCGCCGCGGTCGGGGTTCTGCTGGGCGTCCCACTCGGCGAGGGCCTCGTCGTAGCCGCCCTCACCGGGGTGCAGGACGCGGGTCGTGGGCTCGGCGTCGACGGCCACGTCGACCATCACGCCGTCCTCGTCGGGCTCGCGCACTCGCTGCGGGGCGACGGGGACCACGAGGGTGCCGTCGACGTTGCGCACGATGTCCATGGGGGATCACTGCTCCAGGGTTCGTCGTCGCCTCAGCCGAGGCCGGACGTGGCCTGGTACCCGGCTCTTCGCGGTTCGATCCCCCGAACGCCGGGGAACCGGGTAACTTGACCGAGCAGTCAAGTTCACAGGGGAACCCGCATGACCGATCTCACGCTCGACGAGTTCAAGGCCGAAGCCACCGCCTTCCTCGACGCCAACGCCACCCTCAAGCCCGCCGCCACCGAGTTCGTGTGGGGCGAGGGCGACGACGACGTCGCCCTCTTCGAGGAGGTCTCCCCCGAGGAGGAGGCCCGTCAGCTCGCCGACGCCAAGGCCTGGCTCGGCACCAAGTCCGAAGCCGGCCTCCACTGGATCGCCGGCCCCACCGAGCTCGGCGGCCGCGGCCTCTCGGTCGCCTACGAGAACGCCTACCGCTCCATCGAGACCCGCTACTCGGTGCCCAACCAGAGCTTCTTCGGCATCGGCTTCGGCATGGTGGTCCCGACGATCCTCGCCCACGGCACCGACCAGACGAAGGCGTACCTGAACCGCATGCGCTCCGGCGAGCTCGTCGGCTGCCAGCTCTTCAGCGAGCCCGGCGCCGGCTCCGACCTCGCCGGCCTCACCACCAAGGCCGAGCGCGACGGCGACGAGTGGATCATCACCGGCCAGAAGGTGTGGACCTCCGGCGCCCACTACTCCGACGTCGGCGAGATCATCTGCCGCACCGACGCCGACCTCCCCAAGCACAAGGGCCTCACCGGCTTCGTCGTCGACATGCACGCCCCGGGCGTCACCGTCCGGCCGCTGCGCCAGATGACCGGCGGCGCCGCGTTCAACGAGGTGTTCTTCGACGAGGTCCGCGTCCCCGACGACCACCGCCTCGGCGACGTCAACCAGGGCTGGACGGTCGCCCTCACCACGCTCATGAACGAGCGGGCGTCCATCGGCGGCGGGGGCGGAGGCGGCGGCATGGGCCTCGCCAGCGCCTCGCGGCTCATCCAGATGATGGAGCACTTCGGCGTGGCCGACGACGACGTCCTCCGAGACGAGCTGGCCAAGCTCTACACCGGCTTCCAGGTCGCCAAGTTCACGAACCAGCGGGCCGCCGAGCAGCTCAAGAAGACCGGCATCCCCGGCCCGGAGCTGTCGCTCGGCAAGCTCATGCTGACGAACAACCTCACGGCCACGGCCGAGTTCGTCGCCAAGGTCCTCGGCCCGCGGCTCATCGCCGATTCGGGCGAGTGGGGCACCTACGCCTGGTCGACGTTCGTGTGCGGCACCCCCGGCATGCGCATCGCCGGCGGCTCCGACGAGACGCTCCGCAACATCATCAGCGAGCGGGTCCTCGGCCTCCCCAAGGAGCCCGGCATCGACTCCAAGTCCCCGTTCAAGGACCTGCTCAAGAGCTGAGCGGGTGCGGCGCCGCCCGCGCCCACCCGCCTAGGTTCGGCCCATGACGACGACGGCGGCACGACGGCTCGCGACGGGGATCCTGCTGGCGGGGGCGCTGGCGACGCTGGCCGGCTGCGGTTCCGGCGGCACCGGCGACGCCACCGCCGGCTCCACGACGTCCGGGGCGGCCCGCGAGGCCACCACGGCACCCCCGGCGTCGACGTCCGCGCCCGCGTCGCAGGACCCGACCACCTCCGAGCCCTCCACGTCGTCGCCCCTCGCTCCCGAGGACGACGTGACCCAGCTCCAGTTCCGGCCGGTCGTCGGGATCGGCGCGCCGGTCGACACGACCACCACGACCGTCGTCGACGGCGGCGGCGGGCTCGTCGCCCCGAGCGCCGACGGCGCCACGACCTACACGCTGGGGCCGATCGGCTTCGATGGGACCGGGCTCCGCTCGGCGAAGGCGGCCCTCTACGACTCGTGGGTCGTCGAGGTCGAGGTCACCGACGACACGCTCCGGGCCGCCAACGAGCTGTTCAACGCCTGCTATGAAGCCACCGCCACCTGCCCAGACCTCACCGGCGGCGGCCACGGCGCGATCGCCGTCGTCCTGCTCGGCGAGGTGATCTCCGCCCCCGTGGTCAACGGCCCGGACCTGGCATCGGACGCCTTCGTGATCTCCGGCGACTTCACCAGGGCCGAGGCCGAGCACATCGCCGACCTCATCAGCTCCTGACGACCGGCCGCCTCACTCGAACGAGGGGCCGCCCGTCGAGCGGACCTCGGCCACGAAGCGCTCGACCAGCGCCAACGGGAGGCGGGCGCCGTCGACCAGCTCGACGTTCGCCGCCCCCTCGTCGGGGACCGTCGCCCGGGCCACCGTCCCCCGTCCCAGCCCGGGGCCGACGTCGTCGAGCTCGAGCTCGGAGCGATCGGGCGCCGTGAGGACGACGAGGTCGTAGAAGCGGCCGGCGACGTGCCAGTGCTCGACCTGGGGCGGGAGGCCGGAGCGCGCCGGCTCGGTGAGCTCGACCCGGTGGCCATCCGGGTCGACGACGACCACGGTGCGGCCGCCGTCTCGGGGCACCTCGGTGCCGTCTGGCACCGCCGCCAGCACCGCGTCGACCGAGGCGACCGCGAAGCCGAGGCGCGTCCCCGTCGAGCGCGGGCCCGAACCCTGCGGGTACAGCTCGATGACCGTGCCGCCGAGGTCGGCCGACAGGTGCTCCGGTCCCGAGCCGTGCTGCTCGACCTGGAACGCCAGCCCGAGCCGCTCGTAGAACGCACGGCTCGCGGCGAGGTCACCGACCCGCACGACCACGAGCGTGACGTGCTCCACCGACCCGGCCATGCGCCGAGGGTAGGTCGGGGCGGTGGCCGCTGGACCGCCGGATTCGAGGTCAGCTCAGAGGTACTCGCAGAGGTAGGCGGTGCTGCTGGCGACCTGGAGGTCGAAGCCGCTCGACCCCGGGGACGTCGAACGAGGTGCCAGAGCCGAAGGCCTGCCAGTCGTCGCTGCCGGGCAGCTTCACGACGAGCTCGCCGGACACGACGGTCATGCGCTCGGGGGCGTCGGTGCCGAAGTGGTACTCCCCCGCGGCCATCACGCCGACGCTCTGCCGGGCGCCCTCGCGCTCGTAGCCGATGCTCTGGACGCCGCCGTCGAAGTACGTGTTGTGCTGCAGGCTCATGGCCGCCGATCGTGGCAGCCCGCAGCTCCCCACGGCCACCTGGCGCCGCGCCCGGCTTCCCCGGGACTTCTTCGGGTTTCTCGGATTTCTCGGATTTCTCGTGATGGTGCGTCATCGAACGCGTGTTCGTGGGGTTCTTGTTCACGTGACGATGACCTCGGACCTCAAGGACCAGGCGCTGCGGGTGGCCGGGACGGTGGACCCCGCGCTGATGACCGGCCGCCAGGCGGCCGAGGCGATCGAGGACCTGGCGGTCGCGGACAAGGCCGTCGCGGGGACGCTAAGGACGAGGCCGCTCGCCGCAAGGCCGCGGTGACCGACACCGAGACCCGGGACCGGCGCATCCACCGGGAGCGGTCGAAGCGCTCTTGGATCGACCGCGACGGGGCGTGGAACCTGCACCTGCGCGGCACCGCGGCGGACGGGGCCCGCTTCGACGAGCAGCTCCGACCCCTCGAAGAGCAGGCCTTCCGCACCGGCCGCACCGACGGCGTCCGCGACACGTTCGAGAACCGGGGCTACGACGCCGTCTTGGCCCTGTGCGGCATCCGGCCCCTCGGCACCGATCCGGGAACCGCGGTCGAACCGGCTCCTGCGTCGCCGCCGGCGAAGATCCCCGGCGGGGCCAACACCAAGGTCATCGTCCGCATCGACCACACCGCCCTCCTGCGAGGGCACACGACCACCGGGGAGACCTGCGACATCGCCGGGCTCGGCCCGATCTCCGTCACCGCCGCCAAGGACCTCATGGCCGACGCCTTCCTCGCCGCCGTGATCGTGAAGGGCCGCGACGTGGTCAACGTCGCCCACCTCGGACGCGGCCCCAACGCCCACCAGCGCACCGCCCTCCAAGCCACCGGCACCGCCTGCTCGAACAGCGCCTGCAACCGCACCGTCAACATCCAGATCGACCACCGGGTCCCCTACGCCGCCAACCCCGAGACCAAGCTCGACGACCTCGACCCCCTCTGCACCGGCAACGGCGGCTGCCACGACCTCAAGACCCACCACGGCCACCAGCTCGAACCCGGCACCGGGAGGAGACGCCTCCTCCCACCCCACCACCCCGACCACCCCAGGAACCGACGCGCACCGCAGGGCGACACCGGACCGCCCCAGCACGTCGAACAGACCACCCTCTGCTGAACCCCACCGCACGGGCAGGCCGACCGATCCACCGGTGAGCACGACGTTCCGTCGTGCTCACCGGCGCGCCCGTGCTTCAGGCAGGGGCTTCGCGGTCGGGCGCGGAGGCGAGGAACACCCACTCCAGGCCCGGGCGGTCCGGGGCATCTCGGATGTCGGCGACCTCGAAGCCGGCGTCGGCCAGGCTCGAGCGGATCTCGTCCTGCGACCGGAAGCGGAGCGTCGAGTCGGAGGTGAGCTCGGCGCCGTCGGCATCGAACGCCCAGTGGTGCCGGAACGACACCAGCGGCAGGTCCTCCGAGACCAGGTCGGTCCATGCGGTCACCCGGCCGGCGGCCGGCACGTCGAGCGTGCGGCGCGTGCCGGTCGGGGTCCAGCGCTCCCACGCCCGTCTGGCGGGATCGCGGGTCTCGAACGCCAGCCAGCCGCCCGGCCGGAGCGCGGCGCGGATGGCGACGAGCACCTGGCGCCAGTCGTCGTCGCCGAGGAACACCTGGGCGACGTTCCCGGTCATCACCGCGAGGTCCGCGCCGACCGCGCCGGCATCGACGGCGGTCCCGAGGACCCAGCGCACCCGATCGGCGCCGGGCTTGCCCCGGGCGACGTCGAGCGATGCCGCGGCGGGATCGACCCCGACGACGGCGATGCCGAGCTGCGCCAGCCGGCAGGCGAGCGACCCGGTCCCGCACCCCACGTCGAGCACCGTCCGCGCATCCAGCTCGTCGACCAGCCCCACGTACAGGTCGAGGTCCGCCCGCTCCCCGTCGAACGCGTCGTAGACCGCCGCCAACCGAGGCTCGGCGAAGATCGGATCGGGCACGGCACCATCCTCGACCGGCCTGGTCGGCGAACGGGCACGGATTCCGGTCGCCGGCCCCATCGCAACTCCGTAGTTGCAGATCGATCGGCGGGGCGGCAGGCTGGGGCGATGGAGCTCGCCCCTGCGTCCGTGTCCCGATCGATCGTGCTGCCGGCCCCGGCCGACGAGGTGTGGGCGTCGCTCCGCGACGCCGACGGGCTGGCCGGGTGGCTGGGCGATGCGGTGGACCTCGACGTGGTGCCTGGGGCAGCGGGCACCGTCGTGGACGGCGGCGTGGTGCGGCGGGTCGTCGTGACCGAGGTCGTCGAGGGCCGGTCGCTCGGGCTGGTGTGGTGGGACGAGGCCGCGCCCGAGGAGGCGTCGGTCGTGACCATCGCCCTGGCGCCCGGCGAGGCCGACGGGGACACGACGGTGACGGTGACGGAGCGGCTCGCCGGGTCCGCCGTGGCATCGGTCGCCGGCGCCCGGATCGACGACCTGGCCGCCGTCGAGGCGTCGTGGGACCAGCGGCTCCAGGCGCTCGTCGGCGAGTCGGCCCTGGCGCCCGCCTGCGTGTGACGAAGCCCACCGCATCGGACCGGCGCGCGGCCGCGGTCTTCGACGCGCTCGGCGACCCGACGCGCCGCGGGCTGCTCGCCGAGATCGGGCGGAGCGGCCCGGTCACGGCGACCGAGCTCGCCGCGGACCGGCCCGTCTCCCGCCAGGCCATCGTCAAGCACCTCCAGGTCCTGGCTGCGGCCGGTCTCGTGACCGCCGAGAAGGTCGGGCGCGAGCAGCGCTACACCGTGACGGTCGCGCCGCTCGACGACGCCGCGACCTGGATGGCTGCGGTCGGCTCGGCGTGGGACCGGCGGCTCGCGAAGCTGGCTGAACGCCACCGCCGCACCGCACCTGGAGGGGCACCCCGGTAGCCTGCGCCCATGTTCTGGCTGTTCCTGCTGTTCATCGTCGCTCCGCTGGCGGAGCTGTACGTGATCATCCAGGTCGCTTCGGTGATCGGCGGCTGGGAGACCATCGCCCTCCTGATCATCGAGAGCGCGATCGGCGCCTGGCTCCTCAAGCGCCAGGGCATCGCCACCCTCGGCAAGATCTCGCAGGCGGTGAACGAGGGCCGGATCCCGAGCAACGAGCTCATCGACGGCCTGCTCCTGCTGGTGGCCGGCGCCCTGATGCTGGCCCCCGGGTTCATCGGCGACGTCCTCGGGTTCCTGCTGATCATCCCCCTCACCCGGGTGCCGTTCCGGATGGTCCTGCGGAAGCGGTTCGAGTCCGGGAAGTACTCCTCGTTCTTCGCCGCCACGACCACGGGCCCCGGCGGGACCCGCTTCGTCGGCACCTTCCGGGCCGGGAGCGGAGGCGGGTTCTTCGACACCACCGGCTCCTCGAAGGCCGAACCTCCGAGCGGCGAGCTGCACTCGTGACCGCCCCGCAACCGGTGGAGCTGCGCGACGCAGCCACCGTCCTCATCCTGCGCGACGGCGACGACGGCCTCGAGGTCTTCATGCTCCGCCGCAACCTCAACTCGGACTTCGTCGGCGGCGCCTACGTGTTCCCGGGCGGCGCGGTCGACCCCGACGACCGGCACGCCAACCTCGAACCGGTCTGCGAGGGCCGGTCTGACACCGACGCATCCCGCCGCCTCGGCATCGAGTCCGGTGGCCTGGCGTTCTGGGTGGCGGCCATCCGGGAGAGCTTCGAGGAGGCCGGTGTGCTGCTGGCCTACGACCTCGACGGCATCGTCGACCTCGACGACGCCGCATCGATGGAACGCTGGGCCCACCACCGCCAGCAGGTCGACGCCGGCCAGCTCACGATGGTCGACCTGTGCCGGCTCGAGGGCCTGCGCCTCGCCGTCGACGGCATGCACTACTTCAGCCACTGGGTCACGCCCGAGGGTGCGCCCCGGCGCTACGACACCCGGTTCTTCCTCGCCGCGGCGCCGCGCAACCAGACGCCCCTGCACGACGACCACGAGGTCATCGCCAACGAGTGGATCCGTCCCGCCGACGGCATCGCCCGGGTGGAGTCGGGTGAGCTGACGATGATGCCGCCCACGATCGCCAGCCTGAAGGCGATGGCCCGGTTCGAGACCGCCGCCGACGCGCTGGAGGCGGCCCGCGAGATCACCCACGTGCCCGAGGTGCTTCCCCGGGTCATCGAGGTCGACGGCGGGGTCCGCATCGTGCTGCCCGGCGACCCGGCGTACGACGCCCCGCTCGGCAAGCCCGACGCGTCGATCGACTGGATGAACATCGCCGACTCCCGCCTCGTCACCGGCTTCGGCGCCCCGGAGCCGTCGTGAGCACCGCCGACACCGAGGCCGACGACCGCCCGGACCTGATCCCCGACGTGCCGATCGCGCTCGGCAAGCTCGTCCGCCGGGTCCTGTGCAACAACCCGGGGATGATGACCGGGCCGGGCACCAACACCTACCTGATCGGCCAGGACGAGATCGCGGTCATCGACCCCGGCCCCGACGACGCCGACCACCTCGACGCCATCGCCGCGGCGGGCAGCGGGCGCATCCGGTGGATCCTCTGCACCCACACCCACGGCGACCACTCGCCGGGTGCCGCCGGGCTGAAGGAGCGCACCGGGGCCGAGGTGCTGGCGTTCGCCGACCGAGACGGCCTGGTGTGCGACCGCCACCTCGTCGACGGCGACACGATCGAGGGCACCGAGTTCACGCTGCGGGTCATCCACACGCCGGGCCATGCCGCCAACCACATCTGCTTCCTGCTCGAGCGGGACCGGATGCTGTTCAGCGGCGACCACATCATGGACGGCTCCACGGTCGTGATCACGCCGCTCGACGGCGACATGGGCGACTACCTCGCCTCCCTCGAGCGGCTCCAGGCGTGGACCCCGTCGCTCCGGGCCATCGCGCCGGCCCACGGCCACGTCATCGACGACCCCGCCGCCAAGCTCGACGACTACATCACCCACCGCCTCGACCGCGAGGCCCAGGTCCTGGCCACGCTCCAGGGCTTCGCCGACGGAGCCGACACGGCCCAGCTGGTCGAGGCGATCTACACCGACGTCCCCGAGCTCCTCTGGCCGGTCGCCCGCTTCAGCGTCTGGGCCCACCTCCGCAAGCTCGGCGACGAGGGCAAGGCGACCGCGGTCGACCGCGACGACCCCGACACCACCTGGACCGCCGCCTGACCGCTCGACCCGGTCAGCAGGCCCGGGCGAAGGCCACCCGGCCGTCCTTCCCGAGGACGAGGTTGATGCGGTCGCAGCGCTGGCTGTCGTTGGCGACGTCGGAGTCGGTGCCGGGCGCCGGCACGCGGACCTGGCCCAGGAGGCGTTCGCCCGCGAGGGCCCGGGCGTCGGCTTCGGTCAGCCCCACGTGGTCCTCGGCGTCGGGTACGACGGTGGCCCGCCGTGATCCCGCCGGGCGGATCAGTCGAGCTGGCCGAGGATGTCGGTGAGGTGGTCGCGGAAGCGGCGGAGCTCGTCGCGGTGGACGGTCGACAGCTCGGCGAGCTTGGCGGCGCCCTCGTCGGTGAGGCCGAGGACCGCGCGGCGGGCGTCGTCGGGATCGATGTGCTCCCGGGTCACGAGGCCCTTGGCCTCGGCCCGGGCGACCAGCTCGGTCGCGGAGTGGAGCTTGATCTGGAGGGTGTCGGCCACGTCGCTGATCGACGGGGGATCGCCGACGTGGCCGCGGATGGCGAGCAGCAGCTGGTGGTGCGCGGGGGTGAGCCCGGCGGCCTTGGCCTCGCCCTCCGAGAACGCCAGGAACCGGCGCAGCTCGCGGCGGAAGGACGCGAGCGACTGGTAGTCGCGGTCGGACAGCGGTCGGGTCACGGCTCCTCCTCCCAGGCCTTGCCGGCACCGACCGGGCGGCCCGACATCTCGGGGAGGGGAGCTTCGTCCGTGGCGACGGGCTGGGTGGCGAACCGCCGGCGCTGGCTGTGGATCAGGCCGATCTGCGAGGTGAGCGCCAAGCTGACGAGGGCGGCGACGAGGGTGGTGGGCAGCAGCGTCATGCCGCTCATCTCGGTGACGACGAGCGTGGACCCGATGGGCGTCTTGGTCACCCCGACGTTGCATGCGACCATGAGCCCGGCCGCGAGCACCCAGGTGCTGCCCGGTCCGAGGTGGCCGTCGGCGGCCTGGGCCAGGCAGAACCCCACGAAGAACAGCGGGATGATGAACCCGCCCCGCCACCCCGTGGCCATGGCGACGGCGGCGGCGACGAGCTTGGCGGCGGCCGCCACGGCGAACGTGAGGGCCAGGGCGCCGGTGGTGGTGAGGTGGTCGATCTGCAGCTCGCCGTTGGTGAGCGCGTAGGGGGAGACGATGGCGAGCAGGCCGAGGATCGCGCCGCCGAGCGCCGTCTGGCTGCCGGCGGGGAGCCGGTCGGCGACGGCCCGGAACCCGATGCTCAGGTACGTGAACCCGACGGCGATCACCGCGCCCACCACGCCGGCGGCGACGGCGAGCCCGAAGTCGGCGGCCACGAGGTGCGCCGGCGCCGGGAACTCCCACATCGGATCGACCCCGACGACCGACACCGCGGCGGCCACCCCGTAGCCGCAGAGCGACCCGACCGCGGCGGGGAGCAGGGCCTCGTAGTACTCGAGGCCCCGCCGGTGGAGGATCTCGAGGGCGAACACCGCCGACCCCAGCGGGGCGGCGAACAGGACGGTGAACCCGGCAGCCATCCCGGTGATGGCGATGATCCGCCGGTCCGCCCGGGTCAACCCGTTGCGGGCGCCGAGCCACGAGGCCAGCGTGCCGGTGGTGGTGACGAGCGGCGCCTCCGGTCCGAGCGGCCCACCGGCCCCGACGCACAGCAGCGACACCGGGATGAGCGAGCGCAGGCTGCGCACGTCGTCGCGCCCGCCCTCGACGTGGATGTTGTCGACCAGCAGCTCGACGTCGCCGGGCGTGCCGAGGTACCGGACGAGGAGCGTCACGGCGATGCCGACCGCCACCAGCACCGCGACGTGCGCGGCATCGGTCCAGTGCTCGGGCCCCAGCACGTCGGCCACCGCCTCGAGCGCCACCAGGTAGGCGGCTCCGACGAGGCCGCCGCCGAGGCCCACGGCGACGATGAGGATGCCGAGGGTGATGCGCCGGTCGCGGCGGAGGAGGTCGGGGATCGAGCGCACGAAAATAGATCGTACTGCGATCTATCTCGCGCGCACCAAGGCGGGAAGCGGGAGCAGCAGGGGAGGACTAGCGTTCTTGACCGCTGGGTCAAGGGGACCCACGCGCCTTCGAGCACACCATCCACCAAGGGGAACGGCACCATGGCCGACTACCAGCTCTTCATCGACGGCGAGTACGTCGACGCCCAGTCGGGGGAGACCTTCGACACCACCGATCCGGCCACCGGGCAGGTCATCGGCTCGATCGCCAAGGCCGGCCGCGAGGACTCGGTCAAGGCCATCGAGGCCGCCCGCAAGGCCTTCGACGAAGGCCCCTGGCCCAAGATGAGCGGCCCCGAGCGCGCCGCCAAGATCAACCAGATCGCCGACGCCATCGAGGCCAAGGCCGACAAGTTCTCCGAGATGGAGGCCCGCGACGGCGGCGGCACCATCAAGAAGGCGATGTTCGCCGACGTGCCCGGTGCCGTCGGCGCCTTCCGCTGGTTCGCCAAGCTCGCCGAGGAGGAGGCCGAGCAGGTCGAGCTCCCCGGCACGCCGTTCCCGCCGTCGTCGAACTACGTCCGCTACGAGCCCCACGGCGTGACCACCGGGATCATCCCCTGGAACTTCCCGTTCATCATGGCGGCGTGGAAGCTCGGCCCGGCCCTGGCCGCCGGCAACTGCGCCGTGCTGAAGCCGGCGTCGTTCACCTCCATCACCGCGCTCATGCTCGGTGAGGTGTTCCAGGAGGTCGACCTCCCGCCGGGCGTCGCCAACATCGTCGCCGGCCCCGGCGGCACCGCCGGCGAGGAGCTCGCCGTGAACCCGCTGGTCGACAAGACCGCGTTCACCGGTTCCACCGAGGTCGGCCGCCGTATCATGCAGCTCGCCTCGGGCACCGTGAAGCCCGTCACCCTCGAGCTCGGCGGCAAGAGCGCCAACATCGTCCTCGACGACGCCGACCTCGACCTCGCCGCCGCCTGCGTCCTGTGGGGCACGTTCTTCCACAACGGCCAGGTGTGCGAGTCCGGCACCCGGGCGCTCGTCCACAAGAGCATCTACGACGAGTTCCTCTCGCTGCTCGTGGACCGCGCCGGCAAGATCGTCATCGGCAACCAGATGGACTTCGAGACCGACCTCGGCCCGCTCGTGAGCCGCAGCCAGGTCGAGACCGTCGAGCGCTACGTGCAGCTCGGCAAGGACGAGGTCGGCGACCCGATCTGCGGCGGCCAGCGCCCCGAGGGCCTCGCCGAGGGCCTCGACCCCGCCGCGTTCTACACGCCGACGATCTTCGCCGGGGTCCCGAACTCCGCCAAGATCGCCCAGGAGGAGATCTTCGGCCCGGTGCTGTCGGTCATCCCGTTCGAGACCGACGACGAGGCCATCGCCATCGCCAACGACTCGATCTACGGCCTCGCCGGCGGCGTCCAGTCGTCGAACATCGAGCGGGCCCAGTCGGTGGCCAACCGGATGCGGACCGGCACCGTCTGGGTGAACGACTACCACCTGATCAGCCCGGAGCGCCCCTTCGGCGGCTACAAGCAGTCCGGCATCGGCCGCGAGCTCGGCATCAACGGCCTGCGCGCCTACCAGCAGGTCAAGCACGTCCACACCAACCCCGGTGGGACCCGCGACAACTACATCCACCTCTCGGCGCTGAGCGGCAACATCTAGCCCCTCCCGCACCCGAAAACGACGAGCGCCCCGGGTCCGAGGACCCGGGGCGCTCTGCGTTCGCAGGGCGAACCGGTCAGTTGCCGGTGTCGAGGCCCATGCACTCCGTGACGGCCTTCATCAGGGCCTTGCCGGCCTTGGTGTCCTCGTCCTGGCTGCTGGTGAACTCCTCGAGCTCGTCCTTGGTGAGGTCGGCGTCCTTCACCTTGCCGGCCATGCAGTCGGCCTGCTCCTTGGGGATGCCGGCGTCGACGAACTCCTCGGAGATCTCGCTCTCGCTGAGGTCGCCGGTGCTGTCGTCGCCACAGGCGGTGGCGAGGAACGGCAGGAACAGGGCGAGGACCGCGATGGCCAGGTAGCGGAACTTCATGGGGGACTCCTTGGTGGGGTTCGGGTTGGGGCAGCCACGTACCGAGAGCACCCGCCAGGAGTTCCCGCTCAACCGTGGTGCGCCCCAAGCTACTCACCGTGGGCAGCCGGTCGCGCCACGGTTCGCGGCCGTAGGCTGGCGGGGTGCTCGTGACCGCCACCGACCGTGCCCGGAGCGTCATCGCCGAGATGGGGACGCGCCGCGCCGGCACGCTCACCGTCACGATCGGCACCGGATGCTGCGAGAGCACCGCCCCGTTCCTGTACGAGGACTTCTGGCCGGGACCCGACCAGGAGCCGGTGGGCGAGGTCGAGGGCGTCGTCGTCTACGCGCCGGAGTACCTGCGGACCACCTACCCGGGCGACGACGGCGTCGTGCTCGATGTCGTCGACGAGCTGGCGGAGTCGCTGTCGGTCGAGACCGAGCTGGGCTGCCGGCTCATCCTGCGCGGCCCCGGCTTCACGTCCGCCGGGGAGCCCGAGGTGTGCGAGGCGCCGGCCTCGATCTCCCGCAGCGTCGTGGGCGAGTTCCCCGAGGCGCTGCGCGGCATCCGCATCCACGGCTGACGCCGGGACGGAGCGCTAGACGGCGTTGGCCTCGCGCTCGTCCTCGGCGTCGAGGGCCGCCACCGCGGCCTCGAGCATGCGAGCGGAGCACCCGGCCAGCTCGGCGGGCGGGACGGCCTCGGTGACGAGCCGTTCGGCGATGTCGCGGAACGCCTGCGCCGCGGGGGAGTCGCCGAGGACCTCGGGCTCGCCGGCATCGCCGCCAGCCGACACCCGGGGCTCGATCGGGATCTGGCCGAGGAGCGGCACGCCGGCGTCGTCGGCCAGCGTCTGGCCGCCGCCCTCGCCGAAGAGGGCGTGGGTGTCGCCGTGGTGGTCGGTGAAGGCGCTCATGTTCTCGATGACGCCCGCCACCCGCAGGAAGCTCTTGCGGGCCATCGACACGGCGCGGATGGCGACCTTCTGGGCCGCGAGGGCGGGCGTGGTGACGACCACGACCTCGGCCCGGGGCACCAGCTTGGCCACGCCCATCTGCACGTCGCCCGTGCCGGGGGGCATGTCGACCAGGAGGTAGTCGAGGTCGTCGCCCCACTCGACGTCCTGGAGGAAGTGCTGGACGCCGCGGTTGAGCATCAGGCCCCGCCACATGAGCGCGGTCTCCTCGTCCTCGACGAGGAAGCCCATCGACACGATGCGGACGACGCCGTCGCCGATCCTGCGCTCGATGGGGACCATCACCTTGCGATCGCCGTCGCGCCGGCCTTCGAGCCGGCCGTTGACGCCCAGCATGCGGGGGATCGAGAAGCCCCAGACGTCGGCGTCGAGCACGCCGACGGTGAGCCCGCGGTCGGCGAGCGCCGCCGCCAGGTTGGCGGTGACGGAGGACTTGCCCACGCCGCCCTTGCCGGACGCGACCAGCACGACCCGGGTGAGCGGGGCGATCGCCGTGTCCTCCTCGCGCTGCGACACGTTGAACCGGGCCTTCTCCATGGCCCGGGACTTCTCGGCCTGGGTCATCTCGGTCCAGTCGAGCTTCACGTGGGTGACGCCGGGCACCGAGCCGATCCGGGTGCGGATGTCCCGCTGGATCTGGGCACGCAGCGGGCAGCCCGACGTGGTGAGGGCGATGGTGACCACGACCTGGCCCTCGGGGTCGATCGTGGCGCCCTTGACCATGCCGAGGTCGACGATGTCGGACCCCAGCTCGGGGTCGATGACGCCGCGCAGGAGGCTGCGCAGGTCGTCGGGCGAGGGGAGGGCAGGCGTGGCCACGGTTCGATGCTACCGGCGACATCTGCCGGAACCTGGGGTCGTGAGAAGGCGCGAACGGGGGATGGGGCGGTACGCTGGCGGCCGATCGTTCTGATTCAGGAGGAAGTGCCCGTGATCGCGCTCACCGACAACGCTGCATCCAAGGTCGCCGAGCTCATCTCGGCCGAGGGCGACGAGTCCCTCGCCCTCCGCGTGGCCGTCCGCCCCGGCGGGTGTTCCGGCTTCAGCTACGAGATGTTCTTCGACTCCGACCAGGCCGACGACGACCTCGTGACCGAGAAGTCCGGCGTCCGCGTGGTGGTCGATCCGTCGAGCGCCCAGCTGCTCACCGGTGCCACCCTCGACTACAAGGACGGCCTCCAGCAGGCCGGCTTCTCGATCGACAACCCCAACGCCCAGCGCACCTGCGGCTGCGGCTCGTCGTTCAGCTGAGCCACCCGCGCCACCAGATCTGAGCGAAGGCGGGCCTCCGGGCCCGCCTTCGTCGCGTCGGGACGCCGGTCAGCTGGCGATGGCCGGGACCCAGCCCACGCCGGGGATCCGCACGCCGTCGGGGGCGTTCGGGTCCGGGGCGAGGACCACGATCACCCGCTGCCCCCGGGGCAGGTCCAGCAGCCGACGGTGCAGCTGGCGGGCGCGGGGCTCGGAGAGGTCCGCGTAGGGAGCGGCCACGACGAGGGTGTCGGGCTGCTCCTCGAGCGACGTGCCCGACGTGAGCCACAGCTCGGTGCGGTCGCGCTGGAGCAGCTCCTGGACCGCCGGGTCGGTGATGGGGGTCGAGTCGCCGACCTCCTTGCGCCACGCGGCCACCCACGCCATCCGGCGCTGGATCGCCACCCGCTCCGCAGCCCGGACGGCCGGGTTCTCCCGCACGAGCGAGGCGATCATCGGGTCCTGCGGGTCGTAGCGGTGGATCACGGACTCGACCGCCACCGGATCGGCGCCCGCCCCCGCGACCTGCTCCCAGCGGGATCGGGTGAGGGCGACGTGGCTGCGCAGGCTGGCGTGGTCGGCCGGCGGGCGGCGCCGGGCACGGAGGGCGTCGGCCCCGGCTCCGGCCAGGCCGATGGCGACCAGGGCGATGCCTGCAGGGGGTGCGGCGACCACGGCCACGGCCGCCCCGGCGGCGGTGACGGTGCCCGCCCCGCCCCGGCGGACCCGGCGGCGGCGGGTGGTGCGCCGGTCATCGAGGGCGAGCGCGAGGTCGAGGACCGTCTCCGCGGCCAGCAGCTCGGCCGCGGCCCGGCGGAGGGTGTCGGGGTGGATGGCGATCCGGACGTTGAGGCTCTTCGACAGCCGGCTGGACACCGCCTCCCGGGTGCGGTCGCGGATCAGCTCGGCTCGGCGCATGGCCACGGCGAGCCCGTCGAGGTCACGGTGCTCGAGCTCTCGCAGGTGCAGCCGCTCGACCGCCCGTTCGGTGGCCTCGCCGCCGATCGCCAGCTCGGCGTGGAGGTCGTCGGCGATGGCGCGCGCCGCGTCGGCCGGCTCGGGCCGGACCATGACGATGAGGCCTCCGGTCTCTCCCGGAGTATCGGGGGTGCGCAGACCCGACTCCACGAGTGCTCCTGCTGGTGACGGACGGTGGTGGGCGAAAACGGGCAAGGACGGCCCAACGGACCTCCGAACGTTCTACTCAGGCCCCCCGGCCGGGGCGCGGATGCTCACCCTGCGTGCTGGCTGGATCGGGGCCGGGGCACGCGCCCTAAGGTCGCCAGCGTGCCGCCCGTCCCGTCCGCTCCCGAACCGGTCGCCCTGACGGTCGACGGGGTCGCCGTCACCGTCGAGGACCGCGGCGGATCGCTGCTCGGCGCCCTGCGCGACCAGCTGGGTGTCATGTCGGTGAAGGACGGCTGCAGCCCCCAGGGCCAGTGCGGCTGCTGCACCGTGCTGGTCGACGGTGCGCCGCGGGTCTCGTGCGTGACGCCGGTGCGGCGGGTCGCCGGCCGGTCGATCACCACGGTCGACGGACTCGACGAGCCGGTCCGGACCGAGTGGTCCGAGGCCCTCTGCGCCTCGGGCGGCAGCCAGTGCGGGTTCTGCACCCCCGGCATCGTCATCCGGCTGTCCGCGCTGCGGGCCAAGGGCACCCCGGTGGAGGACCACGCCGCGGTGGAGCGCGCCCTCCAGGCCCACCTGTGCCGCTGCACCGGCTGGCAGACCATCGTCGAGGCGTGGGACGGCCTCGGCGCCGCACCCGCCGAGCGTGACCTCGACGCCGCCACCGTCCGGGCCGGCATCGAAGGCGGCGCCCCGCAGGCGGTGGCCCCGTCGGTCGCGGCCGGCCGGGGCGGCTTCGCCGACGACACCGCCCCGTCCGACGCCCTCGTGGCCGTGCGGTCCGCAGACGGCGAGTGGGTCGTGGGCGAGTCGGTCGAGGACGCCCGGGCCCAGGCCGGCAAGGTGCAGGGCCGCCGCACGACCGTCGACCCCGCCCCGCCCCTGTCGGTGCCCGAGGGCGCGTGGGACGCGACGTTGCGGACCAGCTGGGTCGAGCCCGGGTACCTCGAGACCGACGCCACCTGGTGCGCGCCCGGCGGCGAGCCGGCGTCGTCGCTCGCCAACGGCGGCGCGTTCGGGGCCAAGGACCCCCAGCACCTCGGCGCCATCGCCCGGGACCTCGCCGACCGGCACGGCCGGCCGGTCCGGGTGCTCTGGTCCCGGGAGGACGTCGTGCGGCTCGGTCCCAAGCGCCCGCCCGTCGCGGGCGGCGCCCGGGCCGACGGGACCGGTCGCCTGGTCGTGGTGCGCACGCCGGGCATCGTCGAGGCGATCGCCCGGGTCGCCCCGGGGCTCGTGGTCGAGGAGGTCGACGTCCCCGGCCCGCCCACGTCCGCCGCCCCTCGCGCCGCGGGCTGGGCCGAGGCCCTGCTCCTGCTCGCCGGTGCCCGCGGCTCGCTCGTCCCGGTCCACGGACCCGACGGCGGCGAGGCCGAGGCAGCCGTGGTCGACGGGCGCATCCAGGTCCGGGTGGCCGCCGGCGACCCGCTCGACGACGTCGTCCTGCGCTCCTACGCGATCGGTGCGGCCCACATGGCCTACGGCTGGATCACGAGCGAAGGCCTGGCGGTCGACGCGGACGGGACCGTGCACGACCTGACGATCCGTTCCTTCGGCATCCCCCGAGCGATCGACACGCCGCCCATCGGCGTCGAGATCGACCGCACCCCCGGCCCGTCCGTCAACGGATCCGACGCCGTGTTCGCCGCGGTGGCGGCGGCCGTCTGGCTGCACCAGGGTCGTCCGCAGGATCTGCCCACCCGAGGAGCGTTGTGATGTCGAACCTGACCGGATTGCCGTACCGAGCCTCCGTCGCCGCTGGCGAGTGGGTCGTCGTCTCGGGCCAGCTGGGCCTGCGCGACGGCGCCCTGGTGGCCGACTTCGCCGGCGAGGTGGACCAGCTGCTGGCCAACCTCGCCGCGCAGCTGGCCGAGCACGGGCTGGGCCTCGAGCACGTGGTGAAGACGACGTGCTTCCTCATCGACCTCGGCCAGTTCGCCGAGTTCAACGAGCGCTACGCGGCCGCGTTCCCCGAACCCCGTCCTGCTCGCTCGACCATCCAGGTCGCCGGCCTCCCCCTCGGGGCCAACGTCGAGGTCGAGGCCTGGGCCCACAAGCCCTGAGGTCCAGTTCCGCGCCGAACACCGGCGCGTGATGCGAAGCAGTCCCGACAGGGCTCGAGCGACGCCGAGCTTCGGCGGGCGAGACGATCAGACGTTGGTGGCGATGAGCTCGCTGCCCTCGTGGGTGGTCTCGGCCTCTTCCTTGAGGAAGTAGCCGAGCAGACCCGATGCCACGGCCCCGGAGACGAGCACGCCGACGGGGATCATCACGATGAGGACGAAGGCGATGGCGATGGGACCGAGCATCGGGCCATTCTGACCTGGCGACGGCTGGGAGCGCAACGAAGGCCGGCGGTACCGTGGTCGGGTCATGGGTCCGCAGCCGCCTCCCCGATCGAACGGCCGCGGCCCGAAGCCCACCCCGCGGCCGTCGGTCGCCCCGCGCACCGTGGCGCCCCGGCCCGTCGACCACGTCCCGGTCCCGGTCGAGTCGGAGCTTGCGGCGGGGTCGACCGCCACCGCGCTGGCCGACCCGGTGGCCCCGGCGGCGAGCACGGCGGCATCGCCTGCGACGGAGGCGCCGCCGATCGAGAGCTCCCGTCCGGGTCGTCCGGGTTACATCCCGGCGCTCGACGGCCTGCGGGCCGTGGCCGTGCTGGCGGTCGTGGCGTACCACCTCGAGGAGCTGCCGGGCGGCTTCTTCGGCGTCGACGTCTTCTTCGTGATCAGCGGGTTCCTCATCACCCGGCTGCTGCTCTCCGAGCGCGAGCGCCGCGGCGGCATCGCGCTGGGCTCGTTCTGGATCCGCCGCTTCAAGCGCCTGGTGCCGGCGCTGTTCGTGGTGCTCGTGGCGGTGTCGCTCGCCTCACGCTTGTGGCTCCCGGCGTGGCGCCTCGGCCAGATTCGGTGGGATGCGCTGGCCGGGCTGGGCTACGTCGCCAACTGGCGGTTCGTGCTGAGCGGGCAGTCGTACTTCGCGTCGGGCCTGGCCCCGAGCCCGCTGCGCCACACCTGGTCGCTGGCCATCGAGGAGCAGTTCTACGTCCTGTGGCCGCTGGTCGTGGTCGGCATCGCCAAGCTGACCAAGGACCACCTGCGGCGCGGCGTCGGCATCGTGGCGGCCGTCGCCATGGTGATCTCGGCGGGGTGGATGGCGTTCGCAGCGTCGATCGGGATGGACCTGTCCCGCATCTACTACGGCACCGACACCCGGGTCTTCGCCCTGTTCGGCGGCGCCCTCCTCGGCACCTGGTGGGACCCGGCGTCGCGGGCCGGCCGGACCCGTGCCGACCGGCGGCGGTGGGCCAAGCGGTGGTCGATCGCCGGCACCGTGGCGCTCGTCCCCGTCGTGTGGTTCTTCGTGTTCGGCTCGAACGCCGAGGCCGTCTGGTACCAGGGCCGGTTCCAGCTGCTGGCCCTGTGCGCGGTGGTCCTGGTGTCGGGCGTGGCCACCGGCCGAGGCCCGCTCGACGGCGTGCTGGCCCACCCGGTGCTCGTCTGGATCGGCCGCCGGTCCTACGGCATCTACCTGTGGTCGTGGCCGACCCAGGTGTTCCTGTCCGAGTACTGGGGGCTCGAGGGCTACGCGCTCGACGCCGCGGTGGTCGCCATCTCGGTCGCGCTCGCCGCCCTGTCGTTCTGGCTCGTCGAGGAGCCGATCCGCACGGGCGAGCGCCCGGCCGGGTTCGGCACCCCGTCGCCGAAGGACCGGCGCGCCATCCCGCGCGTCGCGTTCTCGGCCATGGCCCTCGTGCTCGTGGTGGGCGTGATCGTCGGCACGTCAGCCGGTGCACCGAAGGAGCCGGACTACGCCTCGGTCAAGGACGAGGAGGTGCTCGACGCCGCGCTGGGTGACCTCACGCCCGCCGAGGCCAAGGCCCTGGAGGCCCAGGCCGCCTCCACCACGACCGCGGTGCCCATCGACGAGGGGCCGCCTGGCCCGTTCTCGGGTGCGAAGGACATCGTCGTGGACCCGATGGCGTCCGTCGACCCCTCGGCCCGGCTCGGCCGCCCGATGAAGGTGATGATCGCCGGCGACTCCGTCGGGTGGTCGCTCGGCTGGAAGCTCGATGGCGGCGTGGAACCGAGCGTGAGCCTGTTCGACCGGGCGGTCATCGGCTGCGGGTTGATGCCGCCGGAGTCCGAGTTCCTCGTGCGGGGCCGCGAGCCCGAGCAGTACGGCGAGCTGTGCCAGTCGGTCGACCTCGTGGAGCTCAAGGGCCTGGGCGAGAACCCCGATGCCGTCCTCCTGTGGATCGGCGCCTGGGAGGTGTACGACCACGAGTACCAGGGCAAGAGCTACCGGGTCGGCACCAAGCGGTACGCCGAGTTCCTCGAGGACCGCATCCAGCAGCGCGTCGACAAGTACCGCGGCGTCGGCGCGGCCACGGTGATGCCGGTCGTCCCGTGCTTCGCCCACAACGCCGCCCGCCTCGGCGACGAGCGCCAGGACGCCGAGCGCATCGACTGGGTCAACGAGCGGGTCCGCAACGTGGCGGAGCGCAACGCCGGCTGGGTCCGGCTCGTCGACCCCGACCACAAGCTCTGCGCCGACGGCAAGGCCCTGGCCACGACGCCCGACGGCATCCCGCTCCGCGAGGACGGCTCCCACTTCGACCCGCCCGCCGCGGTCTGGTTCTGGAACTCCTGGCTGGTCGGCCAGATGGGCGCGGCGTTCGACGTGCAGCCACCGGTCGATCCCACCGCCACCACCACGACCTCCGTCCCCACCACCACCGGGGTCCCCGACACCCAAGGCGGCTGACCCCCCCGAAGAGGCGTGGGCAGCGAGCGCGAGGGTGGGTACCGAGCGAAGCGAGCCCGGGGGAGTTCGAGGGGGCGGAGCTTGCGGAGCCCCTTCGAGCCAGGTCGGGTGCGACGGAGCTTGCGGAGTCGTGCCGACCTGCGAAGGGTGCTGGCCGTCAGGCCTTCCCGTCGAAGCTCGAGGAACGGAGTGAGGCGCAGCCGAACGAGTGACGAGAAGGGCGAAGCGGAGCGAGCCCGCTAGCCGCCCCAGCGGGACTGGCCGAAGCGGTAGCCGACGCTCCGGACGGTGGCGATGAGGTTGGCGTGCTCCTCGCCGAGCTTGGCGCGGAGGCGTCGGATGTGGACGTCGACCGTGCGGGCGCCGCCGTAGTACTCGTAGCCCCAGACCCGGCTGAGCAGCGTCTCGCGGGTGAAGACCTTGCCCGGGTGCTGGGCGAGGAACTTGAGCAGCTCGTACTCCATGTACGTGAGGTCGAGCGGGTCGCCGTCGATGACCGCCTGGTACGTCTCGAGGTTGAGGACCAGGCCGCCGTACTCGACCAGCTCCGGGGCGGTGCCGAAACCGGTGCGCCAGAACAGGTGGCGGAGCCGGGCCTCGAGCTCGCGGGGGTGGAACGGGTCCAGGCAGAAGTCGTCGTAGAGCTCGTCTCGGAGATCGAGCTCGTCGAGGCGGTTGCCGCCGATGAGCAGGAGCAGCGGCTCGACCGGCAGGTCGCCCTTGCGGATGGCCCGGCACAGGGCCCAGGCCGCGTCGCTCTGCTCGTTGATGACCACGATGGCGCCGCCCCAGCCGTCGTCGGGCGTGTCGTTGAGGGCCTGGCGCTCGTCGGCGCACGGCTTCCAGGCGTAGCCGCCGAGGTCGAGCAGGCGGGCCAGCTCGGGGGGCGGCGGGTCGGGGTGGACGAGCAGCGGTTCCATGGGAGCTACCAGGCGGGCAGGTACCGGGACAGTTCGAACGGGGTGACCTGGGCCTTGTAGTCGGCCCATTCGGCCCGCTTGTTGCGCAGGAACCACTCGAAGATGTGGTCGCCCAGGGCTTCGCGGACCAGGTCGGATCCCTCCATGGCGTCGAGCGCCTCGGCCAGGGACTGCGGCAGGTCGTGCACGCCGGCCGCCGCCCGCTCCTTGGCCGACAGCTCCAGGAACGAGGTCGCCTCGTCGGGGAGGGAGTAGCCCTTCTCGATGCCCCGGAGGCCGGCGGCGAGGAGCAGGGAGTAGGCGAGGTACGGGTTGCAGGCCGGGTCGGGCGAGCGGTACTCGATGCGCACCGACGACTCCTTGCCCGGCTTCGGCATCGGCACCCGGACCAGCGCGGCCCGGTGGTTCTGCGCCCAGGTGATGTGCGACGGCGCCTCGGTGCCGACGATGAGCCGCTTGTAGGAGTTCACCAGCTGGTTGGTGACGGCGGTGATCTCGGCGGCGTGGTGCAGGAGGCCGGCCACGAACGCCTGGCCCGTCTCCGAGAGCGGGTGCTGGCCGGCGGCGTCGTAGAAGACGTTGCTGTCGCCCTCGAACAGCGACAGGTGGGTGTGCATCCCGGAGCCCTGCACGCCGGTGAGCGGCTTCGGCATGAACGTGGCGTACACGCCCTGCTCGAGCGCCGTCTCCCGCACGACGAGCCGGAACGTCATCACGTTGTCGGCCATCGACAGGGCGTCGGTGTAGCGGAGGTCGATCTCGTGCTGGCTGGGGCTGTCCTCGTGGAACGAGTACTCGACCGGGATGCCCATCGCCTCGAGGTGGTGGATGGTCTTCTTCCGGAGGTCGGAGCTGACGTCGGCCGTGGTGAGGTCGAAGTAGCCGCCGGTGTCGAGCGGCTCGAGCGGCTTCGTCGGGTCGCCGGAGCCGAAGTAGAAGAACTCCATCTCGGGAGCCACGAAGAACGAGTAGCCCCGCTCCCGGGCGGCATCGAGGTTGCGGCGCAGGACCTGGCGGGGGTCACCGGCGAACGGCGTGCCGTCGAGCGTGGTCAGGTCGCAGAACATGCGGGCCGACGTCTCGTCGCGCTCGGCCCACGGCAGCAGCTCGAAGGTGCGGGCGTCGGGCCGGGCGAGCACGTCGCTCTCCTGGATGCGGCTGAAGCCGTCGATCGCGGAGCCGTCGAACCGCATGCCCTCCTCGAAGGCGTTCTCGAGCTCCGCAGGGGAGATGGCGAACGACTTCAGTTGGCCGAGCACATCGGTGAACCAGAGGCGCACCAGGCGCACCCCTCGCTCCTCGACCGTGCGCAGCACGTACTCCTTCTGGCGATCCACGGGCGACATCCTCACGCCCCGAACGCTTCGTGGGCAACCCGGAACCGGGTGCGTTCACGTTGCGTTCACAAAGGTGCAAGGGGCTGGGAACACCCCCGGAACACGGTCCGGAGGTGTTCCCCGCCGCGGTCGGTCAGCAGGTGACCTCGACCTGGAAGCCCTTGTCGGTGAGCGAGCCGGCCGTGTTGTAGGTCAGCACCGAGACGCTGTTGTTGCCCTCGTTGGTGACGGAGGCGAAGCCGCCGTTGAGCCCGTCGTCCGCGGTGGCCGTCCCGGCGAAGAAGGTGCACTCCTTCACGCGGCGGTCGAACGTGACCACGTAGGTGCCGGTGGTGGCCCGGCTCGTGCTCACGACCCGGGACCCGCGGACGAGGGTGCCGCCGGAGGTCACGTTGGCCGACATCGGCTGCTGGTAGTAGCCGGCGATGTCGATCACGAGGTGGGTGGCGCCGAAGCGGGTCCGCAGGTTCAGGTCCTGGTTGGCGTTGCACGACAGCCCGTTGGCGCCGCACAGGGTGACCGTGCCCGTGTTCCCGACGTTGAACGACGGCGTGTAGTTCAGGAACGTCGCGTTGGGCTCGACCAGGTTCGCCGGCCACGCCCGCAGGTAGCCGCCGTCATCGGCGTTCACCGCGGTGATGGTCGCCTCGATGGCCGTCGCGCTGTTCGGGATGCCGCAGCCACCGGGGTTCCCGCCCTGGGTGGTGAACGTGGCCTCGTTGCCGCGCACGTCGATGGCCTTCTGGGTGTCCTCGCCGAACTTCCCGTAGCCCTTGCGGGTGTCGAGGATGCGGCAGGGGATGATCGGCACGTACTTGTTCTCCGAGACGCCGTTGCCCAGCAACCTCGTGTCGCGCGCCGGCGCCGGATCCTCCGAACCGATCGCCGACGCGGCGACCGCCCCGATGGTGGCGCTGAGGGTGATCGCCGCCGCGATGGCGGCGGCCTTCTTCCACACGTTCATGTCATCTGCTCCCGTCTGGCCCGGCGTCGATGAAGGGTTGGGTGCCGGACCGCAGGCCAGATCGTGACACCTGGCCGTTCGAGGCGCTCGTGGCGCGGACGATCTCGTTCACAGTCCGTTCACAAACGGGAAACGACGGGGCGCGGCAGCACTCGTAGGGTGCGTCCCGCACAACGGATCCACCTGTCCCGCCAGAAGGGGCAGGCAACCGACGATGGAGAAGAATTCCGTGGTTTACAAGGCCGAGTACATCTGGATCGACGGGACCGAGCCCACCGCTCGCCTGCGCTCCAAGACGCGCATCCTCGAGGACGGTCGTGCGCACGACGACCTGCCGATCTGGGGCTTCGACGGCTCCAGCACCAACCAGGCCCCCGGCGACAACTCGGACTGCGTGCTCAAGCCCGTCGCCGTCTTCCCGGACCCGATCCGAGGCGGCGACGACATCCTCGTCATGTGCGAGGTCTTCCTCGTCGACGACACCCCGCACCCCACCAACACCCGCGCCCCCCTGCGCGCCATCGCCGAGCGCTACGCCGACCAGGACATGTGGTTCGGCATCGAGCAGGAGTACACCTTCTTCAAGGACGGCCGCCCGCTCGGCTTCCCGGTCAACGGCTTCCCCGCCCCGCAGGGCTTCTACTACTGCGGCGTCGGCGCCGACGAGGTGTTCGGCCGCGACGTGGTCGAGGCGCACCTCGAGGCCTGCATCGAGGCCGGCATCGGCGTCTCGGGCATCAACGCCGAGGTCATGCCCGGCCAGTGGGAGTTCCAGGTCGGCCCGCTCGGCCCGCTCGACGTGGGTGACCACCTCTGGGTGGCCCGCTGGCTGCTCTACCGCATCGCCGAGGAGTTCGGTGTCTCCGCCACCGTCGACCCGAAGCCCGTCAAGGGCGACTGGAACGGCGCCGGCTGCCACACCAACTTCTCCACCGCCGCCATGCGCGACAACTACGACGCCATCATCGCCGCCTGCGAGGCGCTCGGCACCAAGGCCGAGGAGCACGTCAAGGCCTACGGCGCCGGCATCGAGGATCGCCTGACCGGCGCCCACGAGACCGCCCCGTGGACCGAGTTCTCCTACGGCGTGTCGAACCGTGGCGCCTCGATCCGCATCCCGTGGCAGGTCGCCGTCGACAAGAAGGGCTACGCCGAGGATCGTCGTCCCAACGCCAACATGGACCCCTACGTGGTGGCTCGGATGATCACCGACACGGTCTGCTCCGACGCCGCGAGCTGAATCGAACCTCCACGGTTCCGACGGGCCTCGGCCTGATCGGTTGTGCCTGCTGCCGGTCCTCCCTCGGAGGGCCGGCAGTGGCGCGTCTCTCCCGCCGATGCTCGCTCGGACGCTCCTCGTCGCCGGCTCCGGCATGCCTGGGCCAGGTCTCGTCCGCTGCGCTCTGCGCAACCTCGGGGAGCCCGGTTCGGCCGATGTGCGCTCCTTGCTGGGCATCGTCTGGGAAGCTGACGAGATGGCTCGGGTGCTCGTCGTCCACCACACGGTGTCGCCACCGCTGGACTCGCTGCTGCGGGCCGCCGTCGACGGGGCGACCCGGCCGGAGCTGCCCGACGTCGAGGTCGTGGTGCGGCCGGCGCTGACGGCATCGCCCGTCGAGGTGCTCGAGGCCGACGGCTACGTGCTGGGGACGCCCGCGAACCTCGGGTCGATGAGCGGGGCGCTCAAGCACTTCTTCGACACGATCTACTACCCGTGCCTCGAGGCGGCGCAACGGCGGCCGTGGGCGCTGTACGTCCACGGCAACAACGACGTCGACGGCGCCGTCCGTGACGTCGAGCGCATCGTGACCGGGCTGGGTTGGCGGGCGGTCGGGGCGCCGGTGCGCGTCGTCGGGCCGCCGCAGCAGGCCGACCTCGACGCCTGCTGGGAGCTGGGCGCGACCGTGGCCGCGTCGCTCGGGGCCTGAGCGGTCGGTAGCAGCTCCCGAGCGGTCAGCCGGTGTAGGTGGGGCTGCTGCCCACCGGGGCGGCGGGGGTGGCCGGTGCCGGTCCGGGGAGCTCCGGTGCGCTGCCGTCGATGGTGACCACCTCGACGCGGAACGGCGCCTCGACGAGGCAGTACCCGTCCGGCGTGACGCACCACGTCATCGTGTAGTCGTACGTGCCGGGCACCTCGGCGACGCCGGTGAACCCGTTGTCGAAGGTGATCCCGGTGGGCAGGGTGCCCTCGATGAAGAGCGTGAAGCCCTTGAAGTACGACGGGAACACGTCCAGCGCATCGAGGACGTCGAACGGCGGGAGCTGGTCGCCCACCGAGATGGTCTCCTGCTGGAGCGGCAGGCAGTGGTGGGCCGCGTCGGAGGCGCCGAGGTTGCTGGTGGCGGTGGCCGGATCGCCGACGACGTAGCCGGTGCCGGCCTCGACGGTGAGGGTCACCGACCCGGTGGCGGTGGTGTCGATGGGCAGCACGACCTCGGTCTCGCCGGCGGGGATCACGACCGGGTCGGGCAGCGGGGCGTAGTCGGTGCCGGGGACGAGCGTGCCGCCGTACGTCACGTCGATCTCGATCGTGCCGGAGAACGCGGTGCCCCGCGAGACCGTGAACTGCGCGTTCGACGGCTCGACGTGCTCGCTCCCGTCGCAGTCGGGATAGATGACCGCGACGCCGTTCGTGGCCGAGGCCGTCACCTCGGGGGCGGGCGCGCCCTGGGGGCGGGCGTCGGCGATCGCCGGCACGGCGATCCCTGCGACCAGCAGCGCCGCTGCTCCGATGGTCCACCGCTTCGCCCTCATGGCCGTCCCCCTGTCTCGCCGGAGCGCCAGTCTGGCAAACCCCGGTCGGTCGGGCCCGGGATCCGGGTCGACCCGAGGCACCTGGACCGACGAGTCCCGACCCCCGCCGTTCGTTCCCGGGACCCGCCTACGATCGGCCGATGACCTCCGAGCTCGACGCGCTCCTCGACCATGCGAGCATCGACCGGTTGCAGCGGGCCTACGCCGACGGCGTGACCCGGCGTGACTGGGAGCAGGTGCGGGGGCTGTTCCTGCCCGACGCCACCATCTCGTTGGACCTGGTGACCCGCCCGGCCGTGCAGCTCGCCGG
This sequence comes from Acidimicrobiales bacterium, assembly GCA_035555395.1. Taxonomy (GTDB): domain Bacteria; phylum Actinomycetota; class Acidimicrobiia; order Acidimicrobiales; family Iamiaceae; genus Aquihabitans. The sequence continues at coordinate 8,621 of DATMGQ010000098.1, read as the reverse complement.
CCCGAAGGCGCTCACGGACTTCGTGTCGACGGCGCTCGAGTCGTTCTCGTTCTTCCAGTTCGTGATCCTGAACAGCCACATCGAGCCGTCGGCGGTGGACCCCGCGGCGGCGAAGGCGCGCATGTTCATGTCCGAGCTGCGGCTCAAGCACGGGGCCAGCCAGCGGGAGGACACGTACGGCCTGTACCGGGACACGTACCGCAAGACCGACCAGGAGGGCTACGGCGGCTGGCGCTTCGCCTCGCGCTGGTACCGGACGGTGGCCCGCTTCCCGGACAACGAGGTGTTCCCGCTCGACCCCTGACGGGTGATCGGGGCGGCACCCGATCGGACCGCCTGCGAACCGCGGTGCCCTACGTTTTGGCGCCATGACGTCGGTCGCAACCGTGGTCGTCCCCGTCCACGACGGCGAGCGGTTCCTCGCCGGCGCGCTCCGCAGCATCGACGACCAGGCGCTCGACCTCGAGGTCATCGTGGTCGACGACGGCTCCACCGATGCCAGCGCGGCGATCGCCGACCGCCTCGGCGTGACCTGCCTCCGCCAGGAGCAGGCCGGTCCGTCGGCTGCCCGCAACGCCGGGCTGGCCGCGGCCACCAGCGACCTGGTCGCCTTCCTCGACTGCGACGACGAGATCCCGCCAGGGACCCTCGCCCGCCAGGTCGACCGGCTGGCCGCCGCGCCGGACGTCGACGTGGTGATGGGCATGCAGCGCTACGAGGTGGTCGGCGGCGCCGACCTGCCGGACTGGGCGGTGACCGACCGGGTCGGCACCTCCGACGAGGTGGCGCGGCCGCTCGTGTTCACCGGGCTCTTCCGGCGAGCGGTCTTCGACCGGGTGGGGGTCTTCGACGAGGAGCTGCGCCTCTGCGAGGACGTCGACTGGCTGATGCGGGCGAACGAGGCCGGTGTGCCGGTCGAGGTGGACGAGACCGTCGCCCGGGTGCGCCGCATCCACGGCGCCAACCTCACCTACGACACCGCCGGACTGCGACGCGCCATGTTCGAGGTGCTCGGGCGGCGGGCCCGGCGCAAGCAGGCGGCACCGTGAGGCGTCCCGGGCTCGACGGGACGTGCTGGCCCGACCCGGTCACCGAGGACCTGCTCCGGAGCGCGCTGCTCGACGCGCCCCAGGCGCAGGCCGCGTGGGAGCGGGCCCGGCCCTGCATCGACCTGCGCGACGACGGGTTGGCCGAGCACGTGCGCCTGCTGCCGCTCGTGCTCCACGCGATCGGCCCCGACGCGGCCGGCGACGACGCCCGCACCATGAAGCGGCTCCACCGCGAGGCCTTCCGGGACAACACGCTCCACGTGCACCACGCACCCGGCTGGCTCGACCCCCTCGCGGGCGAGGTCCCGGTCATGCTCCTCAAGGGCCTGCCGCTCGCACTGCACGCGTACCCCGACCTCGGCCGCCGGCCCATGAGCGACGTCGACGTGCTGGTGCCCTCGGCGGACATCGGCCGGGCGGTCGACCTGCTGCTCCAGGCCGGGTGGGTGGCCGGCGAGCAGCGCCCGCTGCCGCGCTCGTGGCGTGCCCGGCACAGCGCGCCGCTCGTCCACCCCGATGGCGGCCACATCGACGTGCACCACGTGCCCGGGGTCCCGTTCATGGGTGCGACGGAGGGCCGGACCTCGGTCCCCGAGGTGTGGGCGGGCCAGCGGCCATCGGAGCTCGCCGGTCGGCCGGTGGCGCTCCCGGCGCCGGAGGACCTGCTGCTGAACGTGATCGTGCACGGGCTGACGAGCATCCCCGGGTGGTCGTCGCGCTGGGTCGCCGACGCCGTGGTGCTGCTGCGCACCCACGAGGTCGACTGGGGCCGGCTGGTCGACCACGCCCACCGCCACCGGGTCGTCCTGCCCGTCCGGAGCGCCCTCCGGTACCTCGAGGACGTGTTCGATGCCGCGGTGCCCGCGGACGTGGGATGGGAGCTGTGGTCGATGCCCGTGGCGGAAGGCGACCGTCGGCGCTTCGACGTCCTGACCGGACGGGCGGACGACGCGCCGATGGGCATCGGCGCGATCCGCCGGGCCCGCTGGGTGCGGCTGCGCACGGCGCTGGGCCCGGCCCGCGCCGCGGTGGCGGTGCCCCGCTTCGCCGCCGACCTGCTCGGCGTCGAGCGCACCCGCGAGCTGCCCGTGGCGGTGGTGCGCCGGACCGGCAGCTGGGCGGGCCACCGCCTCAAGCCGGCGAGGAGCGTGCCGTGAGCGCCGAGCGCCCGCCGCGGGTGCTCTTCATCACGCCTGCGTACCTGCCCTGGCTCGGCGGGTTGGAGGTGCTGGCGTCGCAGCTCCTCGCGGAGCTCCAGCGCCGGGGGAGCGAGGTCGGGCTCATCACCTGTCCCCACGGTGGCGTGCCGGCCGGGCTCGACGAGGTCGACGGGGTCCCGGTGCTGCGGACCGGCGCGCAGGAGGCGCTCACCCGCAACGACGGCGCGGCGGTGCTGCGCCAGGCGGTCGAGGTCGGCCGCTTCGCCCGCGACCTCGACCCGGATGTGGTGCACACCCACGACAGCTCGACCGCGCTGTGGATGTACCTGCGCACCGAGCGGTACAAGCGGCCGCTCGTCGCCACCGTGCACAACGTGATGAGCGCCCACCTCGGTGACGAGCTCGCGCCGGTGGCCGCGATGGTCGCCGAGGCGTCGTGGGTCACCGGCGTGTCGCAGGACGTGGTCGACGACACCGCCGCGCTCTTCCCCGGGGCGGCCGGCCGGCTGTCGCTCGTGCGCAACGCCGTGCAGGCCCCGCCCGGCGAGCCGAAGCCGGTCCCGGCCGACGCGCCGCTGCTCTGCATCGGCCGGCTCGTGCCCCAGAAGGGGTTCGACATGGCCATCGAGGCGTTCGCGGCGGTGGCCCCGGCCTTCCCCTGGGCACGGCTCCAGATCGCCGGCACCGGCCCGGACCGCGAGGACCTCGTCACGCAGGCCGCCGCGCTCGGCGTCGCCGACCGGGTGGAGCTGGTCGGTCGGGTCGAGCCGGAGCGCGTGCCCGAGCTCCTGGCCGGATCGCGGGCGCTCGTGATGCCGTCGCGCTACGAGGGCCTGCCGCTCGTCGCGCTCGAGGCGGCGTGGTCGGCCCGGGCGGTGGTGGCGATGGCCGGTCCGGGGCTCGCGGAGGCCGTCGCCGACGGGACCACGGGCCTGCTCGTGCCGCCAGGGGACGTGCGCGGGCTGGCCCGGGCGATGGCCGAGGTGCTCGCCTCGACGGCCCGCGCGACCGAGCTCGGACGGGCGGCGCGGGACCGCATGGAGCGGGACTGGTCGATCGCTGCGACGGTCGATCGCTACGAGGAGATCTACCGCCGCGTCGTCGCTGGTCACCAGGCCGAGGCGTCCTGAGGACGGTGTATCGTCCCGCTTGACGGGAACGTGGAGGGTGGGGCGCGGGATGGCTGATGCGGGCAGGTTCGTCGTGGAGCCGTGGATGACCCACGAGCGCCTCGACGACCAGGTGATGATGATCAACCTCGAGACCGGGGCCTACTTCGCCCTGGAGCACTCGGCGGCCGATTGCTGGTCGGCCCTCGTCGAGGGCGCAGGACCGGACGGGCTGGTCGACGTCCTCGTCGCCGCCTACGAGGTCGAGCGGCCCCAGGCGGCCGCCGACGTCGACGCGTTCCTGCGGAGCCTGGTCGACGAGAGCATCGTCGGCTGGTCCGCGTCGACGCCGGCCGTCGCCGTGACCCCGCCGGCGGCTGCGGCGACCCGCCAGGCCTACCGCGCACCGCAGATCGACAAGCACGACGACCTCGAGGAGCTGCTGCTGCTCGATCCCATCCACGACATCGGCCCGGAGGGCTGGCCCGCAGCGGGCTGACCCGTGCGCCAGCGCATCCCCCCGGCCCCTCCTGCGGAAGACGTCGACGGGTTCGTCGCCGGCAGCCTCGAGGCGTTCGAGCGCGCGTGCGCCGAGGGCCCCGTCGAGCACCGCCACCTGCGCATCGCCGGCCGCCACGTCGCGATCCGCTTCCGCTCGCCCGAGGTCGCCGACCGCTACGAGCGGGCGACCCGCGCCGTCGCGATCGACCCGGCGGTCGCCGCGTTGGAGCCTGTGGCCCTGTCCATCGGGTGCTGGGACACGGCCACGACCGGCATCGGCCTGCCTGACCTGCCGTGGTTCGACGAGAACCTGCTGCACCGCGACCGGGTCCGGGGCCACACCACGGGAGACGTCCGAGCGACCTACCAGCAGTCCGAGGGCCTGCTGCACCTCTACGACGGGAGGCAGGCGGTCGGGCTCCTCCACGCCACCAGCGCGGCCGCGGTCCAGCGGTGGACGGACCGCGCGCCGTTCCGCACGTTCATCGGGTGGTGGACCAGCGACCTCGGCCTGGCGATGATGCACTCCTCGTGCGTCGCCACCGACCGGGGTGCCGCCCTGATCGCCGGGAGCAGCGGTTCGGGCAAGTCCACCACGGCCATGACGTGCGTCCTCGCCGGGTTCTCGTTCCTGTGCGACGACGCCTGCATCGTCGACCTCGACGCGGTGGGCGGGCCCGCGGTGCACGCCGTGTACGGGCGCTCGAAGCTCGAGCCCGACGCCGCCAACCGGCTGGGCCTGGCGGCCGGACCCGACGGCGGCCCGCTCCTCACCGAGCCCGACCGCACGGTGCGGGAGGCTCCCGCCCGGGTGCTGCTCCTGCCGCAGGTGACCGGGGCCCGGGAGACGCGGATCGAGGAGCTGCCGCGCACCGAGGTCATCCGCACCCTCGTGGGCGGCTCGATCCGCGAGGGCGGGGGCCTCGGCGGTCGCGCCCTCCAGGAGATGACGCGGGTCGTGCGGACCCTTCCCTCGTACCGGCTGCGGCTGGGCACCGACGTCGACGGCGTGAGCGCGGCCGTCGCCGAGGCGATCGAGGCGTCGTGACGGCCGACGTGACCACCGACGTGACGGTGATCATCGCCGTGCGCGACGGCGCTCGGTACCTGCCCGAGGCCCTGGCGTCGGTGCTGGGGCAGACCGTTCCGCCCGCCGAGGTGGTCGTCGTCGACGACGGGTCCACCGACGGGTCCGGCGAGGTGGCGGCCGCCTGCGCGCCCGGTGCCCGGATCGTCCGCCAGGAGCCGACGGGGTACGCCGCCGCCGTCAACCGCGGGGTGGCCGAAGCGCAGTCGCCCCTCCTTGCGTTCCTCGACGCCGACGACCGCTGGAGCCCGACGGCGATCGCCGACCGGCTCGGTCCGATCGCCGCGGGGCAGGCGGACGTCGTCGCGGGCACCACGCAGAACTTCCTCTGCTCCGACCTGCCCGAGGACGAGGCGGCACGCATCCGCCTCCACGAGCGGCCGTTCCGCGCCGAGGTCCTCGCGGCCGCCCTCGTGCGGGGCGATGCGTTCGAGCGGGTGGGCCCGCTGGACGAGGGCCTGCGGACCGCGTCGGCCATCGACTGGATGTCGCGAGCGCGCACCGAACACGTGGTGTTCGCGTTCGTGGACGACCTCGTCCTGCACCGCCGGATCCACGCCGCGAACCTCGGCCGCCGAGACCAGGCAGCCCGCAACGCCGACCTGCTGCGGGTCGTGCGCGCCCACCATGCCCGAGCCCAGGCCCGCTGACCGTCCGGCGGCCGAGCCGGTCGCGGTGTCGCCGGCCATGCGGCTGCTGCTCGCCGCCGCGCTCCGGCCTCAGGCGGAGGCGGCCGACGCGTGGGCGGCGTGGGTCGACGCCGTGGACTTCGAGCGGCTGGAGGATGGTGCCACCCCGCTGCTGGGCCTGGTCGCCCGCAACCTGCCGGACCTCCAGGCCGAGGCCTCGATCGTGGGACGGGTGCGCGGGGTGCAGCGCCTGACGTGGGCCGCGAACCAGGTCCTGTGGTCCGCTGCACAGCCGTTCCTCCAGCGGCTCGAATCGATCGCCGGCACCCCGATCCTGCTCCCGCCGGCGGCGCTCGTCCCCGCGTTCGGCGACGCCTGGGGCGCCCGGCCCTGGCACCGCATCGAGCTCGGGCTCCACCCCGGTGCGTGCGCGGACGGGCGCGCCGCGCTGGCGGCGAGCGGTTGGCCGGTCGGGCACCTGACGCCGCGGCGGTTGGCGTGGACCGAGGCCGGCCTGGTCGACCGCTGGGAGGTCCGCGACGCCGCCGGCAACTGGGTGTCGATCCGGTGGCAGCTGCTGCGCGACCTGCCCTCCGCCGCCGTGGGCGAGCAGCTGCGCGGTGCGGCGATCGCCGCCACGGTCGGATCGGTCCGCGTGCACCTGCTCCACCCGGCCGACGCGCTGGTCGAGCGGCTGTGGAACGCGCCGGGGGAGCGGGGTCCGGGCTGGATGGTCGAGGTCGTCGTCTCGGCCCGGCAGCTGGGCGGGCGGCAGCCGGACGTCGAGCGCTTCGCAGCCCGAGCCGGGGCGCTCGGCATCGCGGGCGTGCTGCGGGAGCGGCTCGCCGAGGTGGCGTCCGCGGTCGACGACCCGTCCGTCGCCGCTGCCCGCAGGGCGCTGGACCAGCAGCGTCCGGGCGCGCTCGAGGCGCTCTGGAACCTCCCCGGTCCGGTCGCGGGCGTGGCCCGGAACTGGGCGGCCCACGCCGCCGGCCAGGGGCTGGCCGCCGGCGCCCGGTCGATGGTGCGGACGCACCGCGCCGTGGGACGGGTGCGCTAGGCGGGCTCGGCCCAGCGCAGGTACGCCGCCGTGCGCCGCATCCCCTCCTCGAAGGGCACCACCGGGCTCCAGCCGAGCGCCGTCGCGGGAACAGCGTCCGGTTCGACCGGGGAGCTGCGGATCGCCAGGACGTCGGGGCTGGGCACCACGAGCCGGCGGCGGGGCGTCCTGGCCTCGACCGACAGGCCGACGCGGCGGCGGAGGCTGCGGACGGCGCGCTGGCTCGTGCTCGGCTCCGGCGGCCAGCGCAGCTCGGCGAGGTCCGCGGGATCGGAGGCAGCCAGCGCGGCGAGCTCGTCGTCGGGCAGCACCGCGGCACCGGCTCGGTCGACGATGTCGCCGAACGCCTCGTACAGGTCGACCCACGTGACGGGCGCCGGACCCAGGGCGAGGAACCGGCCGTGGGTCCGCTCCTCGCGCGCTGCGGCCGCCCACGCCGCCTCGACCAGGTCGTCGACGTAGACGAGCGGGCAGGGCGCGCTCCCCGCCCCGACGGCGACGCGGCCCCGCCGCACCAGATCCAGGGGCTCGTGCGCCCCGGCCTGGGTGAACGGGCCGTAGACCAGACCGGCGGCGACGACCGCGACCTCGACCCCCGACTCGTCACCCGCAGCGAGCAGGGCGTCCTCGAACGCGCGGCGGCGACCGGTCGCGGTGGCGCACCCGACGTGGACCAGCCGGTGGATCCCCGCTCGGGCGCAGCCGCCCACCAGCGCGGTGCCGGCCTCCGGCCCGAGGTCGGGGCCGTCGACCAGGCTCACCGCAGCGCCGGCACCGTCGAGCACCGCGGCGAGGTCGTCGATCTGCGTGTCGGCCGTCAGGGTCGGTGCCGAGCACAGCTCGATCGGGAAGCGGGCGATCCGGCCGGTGTGCCACCAGCGGTGCACGAGGGCTCGCACCGGTGCCCGCCCGTCGCCCGCCACCACCTCGACGAAGCGGCCCCCGATGGCGCCGGTCGCCCCGAGCACCGCGACCGGCTTCACCGGGTCACCGCCGGTGCCATCCACCACGGTTCCTCAGAGGTCCGGACCCGGGCGCACGCCTCGATCACGCTCGCGACCTGGATGCCCGATGCGGGCGTCGCCAGGGTGTCGGGCCACCGCCCGTCGAGCGCGTCGGCGAGGCCGACCAGCTGCTGGTCGAACTGCCCGGCCAGGTCCTGGGTCTGCTCGACGAACGGCGCGACCTCGACGCCCTCGGGCACGCCGATGAGCTGCTTCGGCTGGTACTGGTCCAGCGCCACCTCGAGCAGCCCCCGCTCGGTGTGGATCCGGATCGTGTTGCGCAGCGAGCGGACCCGGCTCAGCTCGAGGTGGATCGGGATGGAGCCCGCCACCAGCTCGATCGCCGCGTTCGCCTCCTGACCGCCCCGGCTGTCGTCGGTGCACGAGACCACCTCGAGCGGGCCGAACCACCATGCGAGGACGTCGATCGTGTGCGCTCCCTGGTTGGCGACGACGCCACCGACGGCCTGGGCGACGTAGCCCTCGCTCGCCGCGACCCAGTCGTCGCGCCCGCCTTGGGAGGCCTCGACCCGCTCGACCCGTCCGAGCTGGCCCGATGCGAGCAGGGCATGCGCCCACGGCTTCACCGCCAGGTTCCGGCGCACGTGCCCGACGGCCAGGAACCGCCCCGTCGCCTCGGCGATGGCGGCCATCGCCTCGGCGTCGGCGCGGGTGCCGGCCATCGGCTTCTCGACGAGCACGTCCTTTCCGGCGTCGAGCAGCTCGATCGACACCGGTGCGTGGAACCGGTCGGGCACGGCGACGAGGGCGAGGTCGAACGCGTCGAGCACCGCTCCGGGTTCGGCTGCCACGAGCGCATCGGGCCACGCCTGGGCGAGCTCGGTGCGCCGCTGTTCGTCCGGATCGATCAGGGCGGCGACGGGGATCCCCGCCCGGCCGAGCGCGTCGGCGTGCATGCGGCCAGCTCCGCCGCAGCCCACGACCGCGACCCTCCGTCCCCGCAGCGCCCCCGCTTCGCCACCCACCCGCGGAGTCTGGCACGAGGGCGAACCCGCTCTGTC
>DATMGQ010000097.1:0-87236 GCA_035555395.1 Acidimicrobiales bacterium | reverse complement strand
AGCTCCTCGGTGATCTCGGTGTCGAGGGCGATCGCCTCGTCGTAGATGGCCACGATGTCGTCGGTCTGCTCGACGTAGAACGCCTGGATCTTCGGCCAGTCGCCGGTGGCCACCAGCGCGTTCGCCTCGGCGTCGCTCTTGCTGAGGGCCTTCATCGGGGCGCAGATCGCGTCGTCCGCGGCCGTCGCCGCCGTGGTGGTGGAGGCCTCCGCCTCGGTCGTGGTCGGGTCCTCGGCTTCCGTGGTGGTGCTGTCGTCGACCGCCGCCGTGGTGGTGGCGGCCTTGCCCGCGGTGGTGGTCGGATCGTCCGCCGCATCGCTCTCGCCCGATGTGCCGCACCCGGCGACGAGGAACGCGAAGGCCGCGATGGCGACCACGAGGGAGCGAGGCGAGATGGGGCGCATCGGACGATCGTACAAACGCACGGGGACGGCGGCCCGGACTCATCGCTCCCCGATCCGGGCATCCTGGGTCCATGGACATCGAGATCAACGACGAGCGCCACGGCTCGCTCGGGCAGTACCACCTGATCGTCGACGGCACCGAGGTCGGCGAGCTGGACTACCGGGACGGCGACGGCCGCCGGGTGTTCACCCACACCGGGGTCCGCCCCTCCCACGAGGGCCGGGGGCTCGCCGCCCAGCTCGTGCAGCGCGGCCTCGACGACGCCCGCGCCGAACAGCTCTCGGTCATCCCGCAGTGCTCCTACGTCGCTGCGTACATCGCTCAGAACCCCGAGTACGTCGACCTGCTCGCCACGGCCGACTGATCCACCAGGCATCCTGGGCGCATGACCATCGAGATCACCCACGAGCCCAAGGGCGACCGCGGCCGCTACCACCTCCTCGTCGACGGCACCGACGCCGGCGAGATCGACTACCGGATGGACGGCGACGTGCGGATCTTCGTCCACACCGGCGTCCGCGACGAGTACGAGGGCCAGGGCCTCGCCGGCAAGCTCGCCAAGCACGTCCTCGACGACGCCCGGGCCAACGGCGTGAAGATCGGCGCCACCTGCCCCTACGTCCGCGGCTACCTCGAGCGCCACCCCGAGGAGCAGGACCTCCTCGCCCGACCCCTCTGACCCCACCCGGAACCGCGGAAACTCGCTGCGGGGGTGGGCGGGCAGGTCCCTACGGTGTCCCGCCGGTTCGGGCAACGGCGCCCGGCCGAGGACCAAGGAGGTCCGTCATGGCACCGCAGAAGATCACCCCCAAGCTCTGGTCGTGGGCATCGGACCTCGAGGCGACCACGCGCCAGCAGGCCGAGCGAACCTCGCGGCTCCCGATCGTGTCGGGCCACGTCGCACTGATGCCCGACGCCCACCTGGGCCTCGGTGCCACCGTCGGCTCCGTCGTCCCCACCGAGGGGGCGATCATCCCGGCCTGTGTCGGCGTCGACATCGGCTGCGGCATGGCCGCGGTCCGCACCGACCTCATCGAGTCCGACCTGCCTGACGACCTCGACCCCATGCTCGACGGCATCGCCAAGGCGATCCCGGCCGGCATGGGCCGCGGCCACACCGGCCGCAAGGCCGACGCCCGGGCGGAGCGCCGCTCCAAGGCGGCCGCCGCGTGGATGCGGGACCACGAGCCGCGCACGCAGCTCGACCCCAAGCAGCACCGCTCGGCACTGGACCAGCTCGGCACCCTCGGGTCGGGCAACCACTTCGTCGAGGTCTGCGTCGATGACGCCGACCAGGCGGTGTGGGTCGTCCTGCACTCGGGCTCGCGGGGCATCGGCAACAAGCTGGCCCAGGGCCACATCGCCCGGGCCCGCAAGGTCGCCAAGCGCCTCGAGATCGGCCTGGAGGACCCGGACCTCGCCTACTTCCTCGAGGACTCGGAGGAGTTCGACCACTACGTGGCCGACCTCCTCTGGGCCCAGGACTACGCCGCCCGCAACCGCGAGCTGATGCTCGACGCGCTGCTGTCGGTGGTGTTCGCCGAGGTGGGCAAGGGCCGCAAGCGGGAGCTGGTGAACTGCCACCACAACTACTCGGCGCTCGAGGTCCACGAGGGCCGCGAGCTCTGGGTGACCCGCAAGGGCGCGATCCGTGCGGGCGTCGGTGAGCTGGGCATCATCCCCGGGTCCATGGGCACCTCGTCGTACATCGTCGAGGGCCTCGGCAACCCGGCGTCCTACGAGTCGTGCTCGCACGGCGCGGGCCGCCGGATGTCTCGGACGCAGGCCCGCAAGCGCCTGTCGCCCGAGTCGCTGGCCGAGGCCATGGGCGACCGCACCTGGCTGGCCGACCGGGCCGGTTCGCTGGTGGACGAGCACCCCGACGCCTACAAGGACATCGGCCAGGTCATGCGGGACCAGGCCGACCTCGTGACCGTCCGGGCCGAGCTCCGACAGGTCGTCAACTACAAGGGCTGACGGCCACGAGTAGGGCGGACCCCACTGCGCACCGGTGGAGGGGTCCGCCATACTTGGTCGATGGCCGCCGCCGATGACGACCTCCGCACCGACGACCCGATCGCTTCGAGCGAACCGGATCCGGCGGGCTCCGGGCCCGCTGCCCAGCCCAGCGGGAAGCGCGGGGACCTCGATGGCGACGGGCGGCTCGACGCACGCGAGCGGTTCGGCGTGCTCAAGGAAGCGGCGATCCAAGCCGAGTACGACACCGGCCGCCGAGAGGACACCGAGGAGGAGGCCAGGCGCCACGTCCTCATCCGCCTCGGCACGATCATCGTCGGGTTCGTCGTGCTGTTCGGCGGGTTGGCGATGATGATCCTGCCGGGCCCGGGCATCCTCGGGATCATCGCCGGGCTGGGCATCCTCTCCCGGGAGCTGACCTGGGCGGAGCGGATGCTCGAGTACGCCAAGGAGAAGGCACGGGTCGACGAGCTCAAGGAGCAGCCCCGGTGGGTGAAGGTCGGCGCCTGGGCGATCACGATCGGGGCGATCGCCGCGTCGCTCTGGTACATGCTCCTCGCCGACCCCAAGCCCGAGTTGACCGCGGCGCTGCCGTGGAACTGGGACGACTGACCCTCCTGCGCCGAGCCCGACCCGGCTCTACGGTCGGCCCATGGACCTCCCTGGCCGCGACGGCATCCCCCACCTCGCACCCGGCACCGAGCCCGTCGGCCTGCTCGAGGGCCTGTGCACGACCCGGGCGATCCGCCGGTTCCGGCCCGATCCGATCCCGGACGAGCACCTGGCGGCCATGTGCTTCGCCGCCACGCGGGCACCCACGGGGTCCAACCGCCAGCCCTTCCGCCTGCTCGTGCTGCGCGACGGCCCGGAGGCCGATCAGGCCAAGGCCCTGCTCGGCCGCTCGTTCCGGGAGCTCTGGGGCGACAAGCGAGCAGCCGACGGCTACGACGCCGGTTCCGGTGCTGCCGCCGACACACCCAAGGCCCGGATGGCGGCGACGATGCAGCGGTTCGTCGACCGGTTCGAGGAGACCCCGGTCGTGGTCCTCGCCTGCCTGCAGCCGTGGCGGGGCACCGACCCCACGATCGGCGCATCCGTGTACCCGGCCTGCCAGAACCTGCTGCTGGCCGCCCGTTCGCTCGGCTACGGCGGTGTGATCACGATGTGGCACACCTCGGTCGAGCCCGAGCTGCGCCAGCTGCTGGGCATCCCCGACGACGTGCTCATCATGGCGACGATCGCCCTCGGCAAGCCCGAGGGCCACCACGGCACGGTCCGGCGCCGCCCGGTCGACGAGCTGGTCTACGACGGCTCTTGGGAGCGCACCCCGACCTGGTCGGCCGAGCCGCCGGGCACGCGCCACACCGGCCGCCCGCCCCGCTGAACCGCAACGGGAGCGGTCAGAGCGCCTGGATGTGAGCCAGGATCGCCCGGGCGGCGTCGGCCGGCGCCAGATCGGTGGTGTCGAGCTCGAGCTGGTTCGGCCCGCCCGGCGTCGCCAGCTCCCATTGCTCGACGTAGGCGGCCACGCCGTCGGGATCGGTCCACTTGTGGCGCTCGACCCGATCGGCGCCCACCACCCGACGCCGCTGCTCCGCCGGATCGCACCGCAGCACGACCGGGACGTACGGCACGCCCAACGACTCGGCCAGTCCGCGCGTGGCGCGGTCGGTCTGCCCGAGGAGCGGGTCGCCCTTGCGGAGCACGTTGGTGAACACGAACGACCAGCCCGGTGGGCTGAGCTCGACGATCGCGGTGTGCACCCGCTCGCGGATCTCGGCGACGAGCTCCCACGCCCGCTGCGGCACCCGGCCGTCGGCATCGAGGGCGGTGACCCGCAGCACCGGGTCGCCGGTCAGGTGGTTGTCGACCACGACCACGCGGTCCGCCGCACCCTCCGGCGTGGTGGCGGCGAGCGCGTGGGCCACCGTGAGCTTCCCGACCCCGGGGTACCCGATGAGGTGGATGATCGCCGCCATGGGCGCCAGCCTCCCACGACGCCCGGGGGCGAGCCGCGGGAGATCGGGTCAGCGGTCGGCGAGGTTCTTGCGGATCAGCTCGACCTTGGCCTCGGAGGCGTTGGCGTCGGCACCCTGCTCGTCGAGGAGCGCGGCCCGGTCGGCGTCGGCCTCGGCCTGGGCGTTGGCATCGGCGTGGGTGAGGGCGCCTTCGATGCCCTCCTCGCCGATGGTGCCGGCCCAGTGGACCAGCGCGTCGACCATCTCGTCCTCGGGGACGACGGCGACGACCTGGCCCTTCACGAACAGGTGGCCCTTCTTGCGGCCGGCGGCGATGCCGAGGTCGGCGTCGCGCGCCTCGCCCGGGCCGTTGACGACGCAGCCCATGACCGCGACCTGGATCGGGAAGTCCATGCCGTCGAGCGCCGCTTGGGCGTCGTTGGCGACCTTGATGACGTCGACCTCGGCGCGCCCGCAGGACGGGCAGGCGATGAGGTCCAGGCCCTTGCGCTCGCGCAGGCCCATGGCCTCGAGCAGCACCCGGCCGGCGCGGGCTTCCTCGACCGGGTCGGCGGTGAGCGAGTAGCGGATCGTGTCGCCGATGCCCTCGGCGAGCAGGGCGGCGATGCCGGCGGTGGCCTTCACGGTGCCGGCGGGCGGCGGCCCGGCCTCGGTGACGCCCAGGTGCAGCGGGTGGTCGGTGGCCTCAGACAGCTGCCGGTACGCCTCGACCATGAGCGGCACGCTCGATGCCTTGACCGAGATCTTCACCTGGTCGAAGCCGACCTCGTCGAAGTAGGCGAGCTCCATCTGGGCGCTCTCGACCATGGCCTCGGGGGTGACCCGGCCGCCGTACTTCTGGTACAGCCGCTCATCGAGCGAGCCGCCGTTGACGCCGATGCGGATCGGCACGCCCCGGTCCTTCGCCTCCTGGGCGATGAGCTTGATGTGCTCGGGGCGCTTGATGTTGCCCGGGTTGAGCCGCAGGCAGTGGACGCCGGCCTCGAGGGCGGCGAGCGCCATCCGGTAGTTGTTGTGCACGTCAGCCACGATCGGGACCGGCGACCGGGGCACGATGTGGGCCAGTCCGGCGGCCGCATCGGCGTCGTTGCAGGTGCAGCGGACGATGTCGGCACCGGCGCCGTAGAGGGCGTACACCTGCTGGAGGGTGCCCTCGACGTCGGCCGTCTTGGTGGTGGTCATGGACTGGACCGACACCGGCGCATCGCCGCCGACGGCGATGGGGTGGGTGGGGTGGGCCAGGACGATCTGGCGGGTCTTCCGCCGGGTGGCGAGCGAGATGGAGCCGTCGTCCACGGTCAGCCGATCGGGTTGACGACGTCGAGGTACAGGCTCGACACGAAGATCAGGCCGAGCACGAGCACCACGCCGTACGTGAGCGGGAGCAGGCGGGTGACGTCGGCGAAGTACCGCCGCCGGTGGAGGCGCTTCTCCTGGATGTTCTCGTAGACCGCGATGGCCACGTGGCCGCCGTCGAACGGCAGCAGCGGGATCAGGTTGAAGATCCCGATGAAGATGTTGATCAGCGCGAAGAGCGTGAAGAGGGCGCCGGGGTCGACCCCGCCGACCGAGGAGCCGAGGCGCACGAGGCCGTAGATCGACAGGATCCGGTTCTCGCCGGCGGGGGCGGCCGTGGCGGAGCCACTGGACTCCTTGGCGATGGCGGCCGCCTTCTCGGCGCAGCTCTGCTGGGCTGCCGACGCGTTGGTCTCCTTGGCCTCCTTGCGGTCCTCTCGGGCGCTGCCGACCTGGGAGCCGAACGAGCTGATGCCCGACGGGCTGAAGAAGCTGCCGAGGCCCTTCACCGAGATCTGGAAGATCTGGGCGAACTGCTGCGGGGCCTTCACCAGGCCCTGGATCGGCCCGACCGTCTCGTCGGGCGCCTCGGCCATCGAGATGCCGAGGCCGCACGAGCTGCCGATCGAGCCGTCGCTGGCCGTGTACCGGTAGGCCCCGAGCGTGACGTCGGCGGTCTGCACCTGGCCGTCGCGCACGAAGGTCACGGGGACGGTCTCGCCGTAGTGCGGCACGGCGGCCTCGCGCAGGGCGTCGCCGGTGGGCGTGGGGGTCCCGTCGACGCTGCGGATGCGGTCGCCGGGCTGGAGGCCGGCGTCGTCGGCACCGGATCCGGTGTAGATCCGCTCGACGACGGGCGGCGGGCTCTTGGCCTCGGTGCTGAAGGCATCGGCGGGTTGGCCGACGAACACGGCGCTCACGTACAGCAGCACGAGCGCGAGCAGGAAGTGCATCGCCGAGCCGGCGACGGCGACGGACACCCGGGCGCCGAAGCTCTTCTGCCTGTAGGTGCGGGCCTCGTCCTCCGGCGGCACCTCGTCGATGTTCACCATGCCCGGGATCTTCACGTACGCCCCGGCGGGGATGACCTTGATGCCGTACTCCGTCTCGCCCCGGCGGATCGACCAGATCTTCGGACCGAACCCGAGGAAGAACTCGGTGACCTTCATGCCCGCCCGCTTGGCCGTGAGGTAGTGGCCGAGCTCGTGCAGGGTGATCATCACCAGCACGGCGACGATCATGACCAGCAGCCAGGGGCTGGTGACCCCGATGAAGGCCAGCACGGCGAGCAGCGCACCCAGGCGCAGCCACCCGTACTTCACGCCGGGCGAGTCCGGGTCGACGCCGAAGCCCTCCGAGGAGACGGACGACGCGAGGCGGGCGGCGCTGCCCGGCTCGGACGGGCGCGGCGGCGCCTCGACGGTGTCGGATGGGGGCAGGTCGGGCATCAGGCAGGGTCCTGGGGCGTGGGGGCGAGCCCCATCACGCTACGGGCTGCGAGCCTCGCTCGGCGGTCGGCTTCGATCACCTCGTCCACATCGGCCGGAACGCCCGGCTCGTGACGGTCGAGGACCGATGCGCACACGGACGCGATGTCGGTCCAGGCGATGCGCCCGTCGAGGAACGCAGCGACGGCCTCCTCGTTGGCGGCGTTGAGCCAGGCCGGCGCCACACCCCCGGCTCGGCCGGCGGCGTAGGCGAGGCCGAGGCAGGGGAAGGCGTCCAGGTCCGGTGGCTCGAAGTCCAGCCGCGACAGCGTGGTCCAGTCGATGGCCCCGAAGGGTGCCGCCGACCGGTCGGGCCAGGCGAGCGCGTACCCGATGGGCAGGCACATCGTGGGCATCGACAGCTGGGCGATCGTGGAGCCGTCGGTGTAGGTGACCATCGAGTGGACGACCGACTGCGGGTGGACGACCACGTCGATCTCGTCGAACCCGATGCCGACGCCGTGCTCCCCCGCCGGCTCGCCGAACAGCTCGTTGGCCTCGATGACCTCGAGACCCTTGTTCATGAGGGTCGAGGAGTCGACCGTGATCTTCGGTCCCATGCTCCACGTGGGGTGGGCGAGCGCGTCGTCGATGGTGACGCCGGCCAGGTCGGCGGCGGTGCGGCCCCGGAATGGCCCGCCGCTGGCGGTGAGGACCAGGGCCGCGACGCGTGCCGGGCCGGTCTCGTCGCGCGACCGCAGGCACTGGTGCAGGGCGCCGTGCTCGCTGTCGACCGGGACCAGTTCGGCCCCCGGCGTGCGCCGGGCCCGCTGGACGACGGGGCCGCCAGCGATGAGCGACTCCTTGTTGGCCAGGGCGAGCCGCTTGCCGGCCAGCAGCGTGGCGAGGGTGACCTCGAGGCCGGCGAAGCCGACCACGCCGTTCACGCACACGTCGGCCTCGGCGCCCAGGCTGGCCAGCCCGTCGGTGCCGACCCGGATCTCGACGCCGCGCAGCCGGTCGCGGGCCGCATCGGCCTGGGACTCGTCGGCGATGGCCACGACCCGCGGCCGCACCGCCTCGACCTGCTCGGCGAGCTGGTCGAGGTTGCGACCGGTGGCCCCGAGGGCGACGATCTCGTAGCGGTCGGGCTCGGCCGCCACGACCTCGATGGTCTGGGTGCCGATGGAGCCGGTGGATCCGGCGAGAGCGATGGTGGTGGTCACACCACGTTGAACGGACCGAGGGCCAGCGTCAGCCACAGGACCGCCGGCAGGACGAACAGCATGGCGTCGAACCGGTCGAGCACGCCGCCGTGCCCGGGCAGGAGCGAGCCCATGTCCTTGACGCCCAGGTCCCGCTTGAGCACCGACTGGCAGAGGTCGCCCAGCGGGGCGGCCACCGCAGCACCGATGCCGAGGAGCAGGCCGGCACCGAGGCCGGACCACGGACCCATGTCGAGCATGCCGACGAGGATCACGGGCACCAGGAACGCGCCGGCCATGCCGCCGAGGAGGCCCTCGACCGTCTTGTTGGGACTGGCCGATGCGAGCGGGCGGTGACCCATGGCCTTGCCGATGAACAGGCCGCCGACGTCGTAGGCGACCGTGGCGATGATGGCGACGAGCAGCAGGGAGATGCCCTTGCTCATCGAGGCCATGAAGGTGGCCGAGGAACCGAGGCCGCCGATCCAGATCACGCCGAGCAAGGTGGCCCCGGTGCCCTCGAGCACGCGCGGGTCCTTGCCCCCAGCACCGACCACGTACCACGTGAGGATGGTGGCGACGGTGAGGAAGGCGATGAGGGCGTAGGCGGGGAGGCCGCGCCAGTGCACGGCCAGCGGGAGGGCCACGACGGCGGCGAGGCCGACCACCCGGGCCGACTCCCAACCGACCTTGCGCAGGACCTCGAAGTACTCGACGGCGCAGGCCGCGAGGACCAGCGTCACCAGGATCGTGGTGGTCGCCGAGCCGACTGCGAGGGCGATCGCGCCCACGGCGGCCAGGCCGACGCCGACACCGATGGCCACGGGCATGTTGCGGTCGCCGCCGCCACCGGCCGGGGCGTACGCCGGCTCGTCGGCGTACTCGTCCTCGTAGCCCTCATCGGCCCACTGCTCGTCCTCGCCCCAGGCCTCTTCGTCGGCTTCGGGCTGGTCGTCGGCCGCGTTCCAGTCGTCGTCGCCGACCTCCCAGCGGGGGCCGGGGTCGGTGGGCGCAGCGGCGTCGCCGGTTCGCTCCTCGACCCGCTCCTCCATGTCGTCGAAGCCGAAGTACTCCTCGTGGCTGGGCTCGGCGTCGACGTCGCCGAGGGCACCCACGCGCACCTCGCCGCTCTCGTTGGCCAGCTTCTCGACGAAGCCGTCGTCACCCCAGTCGTCGTCGGCGTCGCGCCAGCGCGGGGTGGACGTGGCGAACGACGACCACACGTCGAGGTCGTCCTCGTCTTCGCCCAGGAGCGGGGCGTCGTCGCCGATCAGCACCGCCGGGACCTCGCCGGTGGGCGGCTCGGTCCAGTGCGGGAGCGACACGGGACCCGTGACCGGGTCCGGGGCCGGCTCGACCGGCGGGCGCTCGATGCGGGTGGGGTCTGCGCTCGCGTCCAGCGGGAACCGCAGGGCGGGGCGAGGCCCCGCCGGCGGGGCCGGGGGCCGGTCGCCGTAGCGCAGCTCGTCGTCGGTCCGGCGGGGGGCGACGTCGTCGCGCTCCATCGCTTCGGCAGCCTCGTCAGCGCCGATGATCCGTACACCTTCAGCCGCGTCGGTCGGCTGGGGCTCGTCTTTTCGAGATCCTCGTTGATCGTCCATGGCACCTCCTCGGGTTGCGCCTGGTCCGGGCGCGGCGTCCACCACCGGCTCGGGGATGTGGTGCGGGGGAACCGCACCCTGGTCAGTCTTCGAGCAGCTCCTGCTCCTTGTGCGCGAGCGCAGCATCGATCTCGGCCTCGGCGGCCTGGGTGACCTTGTCGAGCTCCTTCTCGGCCCGGGTGAGCTCGTCTTCGGAGAGGTCGCCGTCCTTCTCGAACGACTCCAGCTCCTGGCGACCGGAGCGGCGCAGGTTGCGCACGGCGATCCGGCCCTCCTCGGCCATGCCCTTGACGATCCGCACGTACTCCTTGCGGCGCTCGGCCGTGAGGGGCGGGAACGTCAGGCGGATGTTGTTGCCGTCGTTGCTCGGGTTGAGGCCCAGGTCCGACTGGCGGATGGCCTTCTCGATGGCGCCCATCGAGCCCTTGTCGAACGGCGAGATCACGAGCATGCGGGCCTCGGGCACCGAGAAGCCGGCCAGCTGCTGGAGGGGCACGTCGGAGCCGTAGTACTCGACGGGGATCTTCTCGACCAGCGCCGGCGCCGCCCGCCCGGTGCGGATCGTGCCGAACTCGGTGCGGGCGCGGGTCACGGCGCGAGCCATCCGCTCCTTGGTGTCGTCGATCACCATCGACGCCATGTCATCGCTCATCAGGTGTTCCGTCGGGTGCAGGTCACCGGACCAGGGTACCGACTCCCTGCTCGCCGGTGAGGACACGCCCGAGGTTTCCCTCGGTCAGCGCGTCGTACACGACGATCGGGAGGCCGTTGTCCATGCAGAACGTGATGGAGGTGGGGTCCATCACCCCGAGGCCCTGGTTGAGCACGTCCATGTACGTGATCTCGTCGAGCTTCGTGGCGTTGGGATCGAGCTTGGGGTCGGCGGTGTAGACGCCGTCGACGCCGCCGTGGGTGCCCTTGACCACGGCACCGGCCGACAGCTCGGCGGCGCGGAGCGCGGCGGGCGTGTCGGTGGTGAAGAACGGGGCCCCGAGTCCGCCGGCCAGGATGACCACGCGGCCCTTCTCGAGGTGCCGCAGGGCCCGGCGGCGGATGTAGGGCTCCGCGATCTGCTCCATGTGGAGTGCGGTCATCACCCGGGTGGGCTGCTCGAGCTGCTCGAGCGTGTCCTGGAGCGCCAGGCCGTTGATGACGGTGGCGAGCATGCCCATGTAGTCGGCCTGGGCGCGGTCCATGCCTGCGCCGGCGCCGTGCATGCCCCGCCAGATGTTGCCGCCACCGATGACGACGGCGACGTCGACGCCCATGCGTCGGGCGCTGACGATCTCCTCCGCCAGCTGGCGGACGACCTCGCCGGCGATGCCGTACGAGCCGCCGCCGAACGCCTCCCCGGAGAGCTTGAGGACGATCCGCGACCACCGGGTGGCGGGCGCGGCGGTTCCGGGCTCCGAGGAGGCGTCGGCCACGATCAGCTGCCGATCGAGACCAGGGCGAACCGGGCGATGGACGCCCCGCCCAGGAGCTGGGCGATGGTCTGCTTGTCGTCCTTGACGTAGGGCTGGTCGATCAGGACCTGGTCCTTGAACCACGCACCGATGCGGCCCTCGACGATCTTGGCGATCGCCTGCTCGGGCTTGCCCTCGGCCCGAGTGATGGCCTCGAGCGTCTCGCGCTCGGCGGCCACCTCGGCCTCGGGGACCTCGTCGTTGGCGAGGTACTTCGGCTTGCTGAAGGCGATGTGCACGGCGATGTCGTGCGCCAGCTCCGTGGAGCCGCCACCGGCGAGCTCGACGATGACGCCGAGCACGCCCCGGCCGTCCTGGCGGTGGACGTAGGTGTCGATGACGTTGCCCTCGGCGGCCTCGAACCGGACGATCTCGCCCAGCTCGATGTTCTCCTTGAGGACGACCTTCAGGTCATCGATGGCCTCGTTCTTCTTCGAGGCGGCCTCGGTGCCCTGGGTGGCCACGATGGTGGCGATCTCCTGGACGAGATCCGAGAACTGGTCGGACTTGGCGACGAAGTCGGTCTCGCACTTGAGCTGGGCGATGGCGGCGACGCCGTCGACCAGGGACACGGCGACGGTGCCCTGGCTGTTGTCGCGGTCCTCGCGGGTGGCCGACTTGGCCAGGCCCTTCTCGCGGAGCCACTTGGCCGCGGCCTCGGCATCGCCACCGTTCTCCTGGAGCGCCTTCTTGGCGTCCATCATCCCGGCGCCCGTCGACTGACGGAGCGCTTGGACGTCCTTGGCGGTGAAATCAGGCATCGGTGGGGGTCTCCTCGACCGGATCGGTGTTCTCGGGGGCGGGGGTGGCCTCGGGGGTCTCGACGACCTCGGCGGCCGGCTGCGGGGCAGCCTGCTGGGCGGCGATGCGGGCCTCGCGCTCGGCGGCAGCGGCGGCCGCCTGGCGACGGGCCTCGGCCTGCTGGGCGGCGACGGCGGCCTCTTCCTCGCTGGTGCGGGCCTTGGGCGGCTGGGCCGCACCGGGGCGCTTGGAGGCGATGAGGCGGCCTTCCTCGACGGCGTCGGCGATCACGCGGCACATGAGGGCGCCGGAGCGGATCGCATCGTCGTTGCCGGGGATGACGTACTGGATGATGTCGGGGTCGCAGTTGGTGTCGACGACGGCGACGATCGGCAGCTTGAGCTTGTTGGCCTCGGTGACGGCGATGTGCTCTTCCTTCGTGTCGAGGATGAACACGGCCGACGGGAGCTTCTCCATCTGGGCGATGCCGCCCAGGTTGCGCTCGAGCTTGGCCAGCTCGCGGCTGATGAGGAGGGCTTCCTTCTTGGGCATGGCGTCGAACTCGCCCGAGTCGCGCATGCGGCGGTACTCGGCCATCTTGGCGACGCGCTTCGACATGGTCTCGAAGTTGGTGAGCATGCCGCCGAGCCAGCGCTCGTTGATGTAGGGCATGCCGCACTTCTCGGCGTACGACTGGATCGGGTCCTGGGCCTGCTTCTTGGTGCCCACGAAGAGGATCGAGCCGCCGTCGGCGACGGTGTCGCGGACGAAGGTGTAGGCGGTCTCGAGGCGCTGCAGCGTCTGCTCGAGATCGATGATGTAGATGCCGTTGCGCTCGCCGAAGATGAACCGCTTCATCTTCGGGTTCCAGCGGCGGGTCTGGTGGCCGAAGTGGACTCGGGCCTCGAGCAGCTGCTTCATGGTCACGACGGGTTCCGTCACGGACCGCTCCTTCCCAACGGTTTCGGGGACCTGGCCCCAAGCGCCACCGGAGTTCGGAGGCGACCGTTGGAAGGGGCCGGGCAATCGGGTTGCGATCGGCCCACCGGGTGATGGGCCGGTTGACGAGTGTAGCGATGACCAGCCGACCTGCTCAAAGGGGGCGGCCGAGGAATCCGCCAGCGGGGTCACCCGGCACCGCCGACCGCCGCAGCATCCGCTCGGTCCGGGATCAGGAACACCCGTCCCCCACCGACGGTCCGGCCCCACAGGGATGCCGGGTCCAGGTACGCCTCGCCCCGACGGACGCCCAGGTGGAACGGGCCGCCGGCCCGGCCGACCTGCTGACCGCCCGCCACCTCGTCGCCGCGCCGGACGGCCACCTCGCCGAGCCCGGTGTACGACGAACGCAGGCCACCGGGGTGGTCGATGCTCACGACGAGCCGCCCCGCCACCGGCCCGGCGAACGCCACGCGGCCGCGCCCGATGGCCGTGACCACGTCGCCCGCCTGGGTCCCGTACTCGATGCCGCGGTTGCCGGGCAGCCACGGCTGCGGCGGCGGCCGGAACGGGTCGCGCACCGGTGCACCGGTGGGCGGGGCGTACACCTCACGACCGGCGGGGACGCTGGGCTCGACGAGCCGTTCGGTTCCCGGCAGCCGCCAGGCTCCGGCCGGCGGCGGGCCCGCGGTCGCACCGAACGCCGCGCCCAGGGCGGCGACGGCCAGGGCGAAGGCTGCTAGGCGGGCTCGCGCTGCGCGGCCTGGAGGCGGCTGCGCAGCTGGAGGACCGACTTGGTGTGGATCTGGCTGACCCGGCTCTCGGTCACGCCGAGCACCTCGCCGATCTGCGAGAGGGTCAGGTTCTCGAAGTAGTAGAGGGTCAGGACCGTCTTCTCGCGCTCGGGCATCCGCTCGATCGCCTCGGCCAGCTGGCCCCGGAGCTCGCTGCGCTCGAGGAGGGCGCCCGGGCTGTCGCCGCTGTCGGGGATGGTGTCGCCCAGCGTGGTGGCGTCGCCCCGGTCCCCCAGCATCTCGTCCAGCGCCGCGACGCCGGTGAGCGACAGCTGGCCGAGCACCGACTGGAGCTGGCTGTCGGTCATGTCCAGCTCGGCGGCGAGCTCCGCCTCGGTGGGCGACCGCTTCAGCCGGGCCTCGAGCTTGGAGAAGGCCCGCTCGACGGCCCGGCCCTTGGCTCGCACCGAGCGCGGCACCCAGTCGATGGAGCGCAGCTCGTCGAGGATGGCGCCCTTGATGCGGGCGATGGCGTAGGTCTCGAACTTGAACCCGCGCCCCTGGTCGAACTTCTCGATGGCATCGATGAGACCGAAGATCCCGTAGCTCACGAGATCGGACTGCTCGACGTTCTGCGGCAGACCGACGGCGACGCGACCGGCCACGTACTTCACCAGCGGCGAGTAGTGGATGATCAGCCGGTCCCGGGCCGTGCGCGTGGGGTCGGCGCGGTACGTGTCCCAGAGCTCGTTCACGCTGTCGACCGTCATCGAGCCTCCTCGAGGCCGCGGCTACGCACGGGGGTGCGTCCGGTCGAACACGTCTCGCAGACGCTCCTTGCTGATGTGCGTGTAGATCTGCGTGGTGGCCAGATCCTCGTGGCCCAGCAGTTCCTGCACGCTCCGTAGATCGGCACCGCCGTCGAGGAGGTGAGTGGCGAAGGTGTGCCGCAGGGCGTGCGGATGGGTGGGCTCGACGGAGCGGCGGTCCAGCAGCCGCCGGACGTCGCGGGGCGAGAGCTGGCTCCCGGCCCGGTTGAAGAAGACGACGTCGCCCAGGTCGGCGTCGGCCATGAGCGGACGCCCGTCGTCGAGCCAGGCGGCGAGAGCGGCGACCGACGGCTCGCTCAGCGGCACCATCCGCTGCTTCGAGCCCTTGCCCCACACGGTGGCCCGACGGCCGAGGAGGTCGAGGTCCCGCTGGCGAAGGCCGCACAGCTCGGACACCCGCAGCCCGCTCCCGTAGAGCACCTCGAGCACGGCCTGGTCCCGCAGGTGGATCGCCCGCTGGAGCGGATCGGCGAGCTGGTCGTCGGTGAGGCCCGCCCGTGCCGGCGGGGCGTCGAGGATCTGGTGGAGCTGCTCCTCGTGGACGACCTTCGGCAGTCGGCCGGTGCCCCGCGGCGCTCGCAGGCCGAGCGTCGGGTCCGCCGGGATGCGGCCGGTCCGGGTCTGCCAGCCGAAGTAGCGGCGCAGCGCAGAGGCCCGGCGAGCGAGGGTGCGGGCGGCGAGCGAGCGGTCGCTGAGGTCGGCGAGGTAGCGCCGGAGGGTGCGGCGCGTGACCTGCGACGGGTCGGTCACGTCCACCGTCGCGGCCCAGCGGGTGAAGTCGACGAGGTCGGCTCGGTACGCGCTGATCGTGGCCGGTGCCGCCGCCGTCATGGACGACAAGAACCCCTCGACTTCCCAGGCCACGGGGCCAGGGTACCTGCCCCGCGACGACCGCGAACGGTGATGCCGCGACTACGCCCCTGGTCAACGGTCCCGCCCCGTGCGCGCCGAGCCGGCCTCAGCCGTCCGTTCGAACCAACCACCCGATCGGGCGATGTGGCCGGCCACCTCGAGCTCGACGAGTGCGGTGGAGGTCGCCTCGATGCCGGCTGCGCAGGCCACGACGAGCTCGCCCAGCGTCGACGGACCCGGCTCGAGCACCTCGAGGACCCGCGCCGCGAGGTGCGAGATCGGTGCGGGCGCGGCGGCCTCGTCCCGGTGGCCCACGGGCTCGCATCCGCCCATCCCGATGGCCACGAGCACGTCGGTCACGTCGCGTACGGGGACCGCGCCATCGGCGATGAGGTCGAGCGCGCCCGCCGATGCCGGCGACGTGGGGTGGCCCGGGACCGCGAGCACCGTGCGGTCCCGGGCCACGGCTTCCGACGCGGTGAGCATCGAGCCGCCGGCAGACCGCGACTCGACCACCACCACCGCATCGGACAAGCCGGCGATGATGCGGTTGCGCGCGGGGAACCGCCACCGGGCCGGGTCCGAACCGATGGGCGACTCGCTCAGGAGGAGGCCGGTGGACGCCACCTGCCGGTGCAGCAGCTCGTGGCGACGCGGGTACGCCCGCTCGAGCCCGGTGGCCACCACCCCGATCGCGACCCCGGCTCCTCGGCGGTCGACCACCGCCCGGTGGGCGGCTCCATCGATCCCGAGGGCGAGACCGGACACGACCGAGACGCCGCGCTCGACCAGCTCGACGGCGAGGCGGGCGGCGGTGTCGCAGCCGAGCCGAGTGGCGTTCCGGGTGCCGACGATGGCGACCGTGGGCCGGTCCAGCCCGACGAGGGATCCCTGCCAGAACACCACCGCGGGAGGCGAGGGATCGTTGCGCAGGCGCTCGGGGTAGCCCGGCGTGCCGTACGCGGCCACCCGTTGCCCGGCTGCCTCGTGGCGCTCGAGGAACACAACCGGGTCGATCGCCGCCGCCTGCCGAGCGAGGCGCTGCGCCATCTCCGGCTCCTTCGCGGCTCGCCGGCGCACGAGCTCGGCGATCGGAGGGATGCGCTGCGGGCGGCCGGCGCGCACCGCATCCCAAGCAGCCCCGGTGCCGGTGCCCCGGACGCAGGCGAGGACCGTGGCCGGCCCGATGCCCTCGAGCGCACTGAGGGCGACCGCACAGGCGAGGCCGCGCCGGTCGCCAGCGGGTTCCGCCGCCGCGAACGCACTCATGCCAGCACCCCAGCGCCGAGGCGGACGTCGGCTCGCAGGTGCAGCGCCGTGCCGATGTGCGCACCGGTGAGGGCGCCGTCGTGGCCGGCGAGGTCGGCGATGGTGCGGGCCACGCGCCGCACCCGGTCCAGGCCCCGGGCGCTCAGGCGCCCGGACCGGAGGGTGGAAGCCAGGAGCTCGTGCGCCTCCGCGGTGACCGGAGCCCACCGCTCGAGCTCGCTCCCCCGCAGGTGGGCGTTGGCGAGCACGCCTCGGGCCAGCGCCAACTGGCGAGCGCCCGCCACCCGCTGGGCGACCACGGAGGAGGACTCCCCCGCCTCGCCCCCGAGCAACTGCTCCACGTCGGGCCGCAGGACGTCGACCCGCAGGTCGAAGCGGTCCAGCAGCGGACCCGACAGGCGCCGGTGGTACCGGGCGAGGGCGCCGTCTGGGCAGCGGCACGCCCCCGGGCGACCGGCCTCGCCGCACGGACAGGGGTTCATGGCAGCCACGAGGAGGAAGCGGGCGGGGAGCTTGGCGGCGAAGCGGGCCCGGTTGACGCGGATGACGCCCTCCTCCAGCGGTTGGCGCAGCGCGTCGAGCACGGTCGGCGGGAACTCGGCGAGCTCGTCGAGGAACAGCACGCCGGCATGCGCCATCGACACCTCTCCCGGCCGCATGGCGTCGGTGCCGCCTCCGATGAGCGAGACCATCGTGGCGCTGTGGTGCGGCGCCCGAAGGGGTGGCCGGCGGATGAGCCCGCCGTGCAGCGAGTGGCCAGCGGCGGAGTGGATGCGGGACACCTCCATCGCTGACGCTCGATCGAGCGGGGGCAGCAGACCGGGGAGGCGGCTGGCGAGCATGGTCTTGCCGGCCCCGGGCGGCCCGATCATGAGCAGGTGGTGACCACCAGCTGCGGCGATCTCCAGCGCCCGGCGCACCACGGCCTGCCCACGGACCTCGCTCAGGTCGAGCGTGGACGGCTCGCTCAGGTCGCGAGGCGGCCGGTCGTGGTCGGGCCACGGCTCCTCGCCCCGCAACGCCGCGAGCAGTTCGCGCAACGTGGCCACCGAGCGCACGCGCGGCCCTTCGACGAGCTCGGCGTCGGTGGCCGACGCGACGGGGACCACGACCTCCTCGGCACCCAGCGCATCGACGATCGGCACGATGCCGGGGACCGCCCGGACCGTGCCGTCGAGCCCCAGTTCGCCCACGAACGCCACGTCCCGCACGTGCTCGGCCTCCAGCTCGCCCGACGCCACCAGCACGGCCATGGCGATGGCGAGGTCGAGCGCGCTCCCCACCTTGCGGGTGGAGGATGGGGCGAGGTTCACCGTGACCCGCTGGTCGGTCCACTTGGCGCCGCTTGCGAGCACGGCGGCCCGCACGCGGTCTCGGGCCTCTCGGCACGACGCATCGGGCAAGCCGACGATGGTGAGGCCCGGGATGCCCCGGGCGGCGTGCACCTCGACGGCGACGCGGTGCCCGTCGACGCCCACGACGATGGCGGAAGGGATGGATGCGAAGCCCACGACGGCTCCTCCTCGCACCGCCCAGCGGCGGACCAGGGATCAGGGAGGGACGTCGTTGCCGCCGACCGTCGAGCGAGGCGGCGCCGAGCCGCAAGGCCATCCGCAGACGGCGACCGGCACCCTACCGACGCCCGGTGACGACGAACCCCACCTGCGCCCCATCAGGAGCAGCGGAGGCCGCGCCCGCCTACCGCCCCGTGTAGGTGGGTGGGCGCTTCTGCAGGAAGGCGGCGATGGCCTCGCGAGTGTCGTCGGTGCCGAAGTTGACGGTCTGGGCCGCGGCCTCGGCGGCCAGGGACTCGGCGAGGGTCGACGTCGACGAGCGGTCGAGCAGCGCCTTGGTCTGGGCCAGCGCCACCGGCGGTCCGGCGGCGAGCTGGGCGGCCCACTCCCCCACGAACGCATCGAGGTCAGCCGCCGGCACGACCCGGTTGACCAGCCCGATGCGGTCGGCCTCGGCGGCATCGATGATCGGCGCCAGGAGGGCGAGCTCCTTCGCCTTGTGGAGGCCGACCCGGCGGGGCAGGAACCACGAGCCGCCGTAGTCGATGGACAGGCCGCGCCTGGCGAAGATCTCGGAGAAGCGGGACCGGTCCGAGGCCACGACCAGATCACACGCCAGCGCGAGGTTGAGGCCGGCGCCGGCGGCGATCCCGTCGACGCGGGCGATGGTCGGCTGCGGGATGTCGTGGAGCGCCTGGCAGCCGGTGTTGATGTGGCGCATCTGGGCCAGCCAGTGGGCCTCCGGTGCGTCGCTCAGGTCGGCGCCCGAGCAGAACTCGTCGCCCTCGCCGGTGATGACGAGCACGCGCACGTCGTCGTCGTGGGCCACCCAGCGGAACGCCTCCGCCAGCTCGCCCCACATGGGCCCGGTGACGGCGTTCTTCCTCCGGGGGTTGGACATCGTGAGCGTCGCGATGCCGTCGGCGAGGGCGAGGCGCACACCCTCCGTGTCGGCGGGCCTGGGATGGGGACCGGTCATGGCCGGACCCTAGGGGCTTCGCCGGCCCCTGACCCGGGGCCGTAGCCTTGGCGGCATGGGCTTCAACCCGCACCGCAAGATGGCGAAGACGCCGGCCGACTACGCCATGGTCATCGCCGCCGTCGTGGTGTGCGTGCTGCTGCTCGCCTGGGCCTTCTTCGGCTGATGTGGCCCTACGCCGACGACGAGGTCGAGGTCCGGCGCATCCAGCCCTACCAGGCGTCGAAGCCGTACATCTGCCCGGGCTGCCAGCAGGACATCCCGAAGGGCATGGGCCACGTCGTCACCGTGCCGACGAGCGCCCCCGACGATCGCCGCCACTGGCACCACGCCTGCTGGGAGCACCGCCACCGCCGCCGTCCGGGCGGCCGAGCCCGAGCGCCCCGCCGCTAGAAAGCGGTTCTGAGTCGTCCACCCTTGGCATAGGCGTTCGAGGCACCTTCGGTGCGCCCCGTCACATCGGAAGTGGGTTCCAGCGGCGGAACATCTGAGGGGCATGTGCGGCGGCGGAGCCTGCAACAAGCAGGAGACGTTCCTTGTCCAAGAATCCCCCTCAAGTTCCGCTTTGGCGGAGCCGCGTCGGGCTCGCCGCAATCGCCCTCGGCGCAATCGGGCTGGTGTCGTGCAAGTCGAGTGCGCCAGTCCAGTACACCTACACGACCTCAGATGGTGTCCGTCGATGCGCGTCGGGCCAGTCGGTCGTCGTCGAGACCGCTGATCAAACCGATGCCGGGTCTGTCATCTCCCTCGCCGCCGGCGTACAACGCCTGAGGAGCGACATGAACCACACACGTCCAACAACGGCCCGACTCGCATTGATCCTCGGTGTGACAGCCGGCCTGTCACTTGCTGGCTGTGGCTCTACGCCCGACCGTCGTGCCACCCAAGTGCAGTCCGTCGCCCATCAGAGTGACGGTGCGGCCTCCAAGAGCGAACTGCCCGACGGGCCGACAGCAATTGCTGGCCCTGACGGGAAGGAACTGCCCGGTGCCACGATCGACCTCGGCGACCGCCGCAACTCGCCACGTTGGCGGACCGCATGATTGACCTTGGACGCGAACCCAGCGATGACGAGGCTCGCGCCTTCATGATCGTCTACGGAGCCTCCGAAGTACGGAACGAGCACCACGAGTTGATCGGGTACTGGGTGGGCACCTACGCGACGCCATCTGAGTACGAGGTTCTCCTCGATGACGCACTGCCGGTCGTGACCGCGGCCGAAGCTCAGCGGTAACAATCGAGGGCCCGGGGGCGACGTGCCCCGAGCTGGCGGGCGCTAGAACGCGGCTTCGAGCACGTCGATCGACTGCGGGAGCACGGCGGCGACGTCGAAGCGCAGGGCGTCGGCCCGGACCGGCCGCTCCTGAGCGGCCAGCCACAGCAGCGCGAGCCGGTGCAGCCGCTGCTGCTTGACCGGCGTGACCGCCTCGGCGGGGTGGCCGTAGGCCAGCGACGAGCGGGTCTTCACCTCGCAGATCACGAGCGTGCGGCCCTTGGCGCAGACCAGGTCGATCTCGCCCTCCCGGCACCGCCAGTTGCGGGCCAGCACGGCGTACCCCTGCGCGACGTACCAGGCGGCGGCGCGCTCCTCCCCTACCGCCCCCAACCGGAGGCGGGCCGCGGTCACAGCTCGAGGTCGGGCTTGGGGAGCTCCTCGATGTTCACGTCCTTGAACGTGACGACCCGGACCGACGGCACGAAGCGCATCTTGGTCTGGCGGTACATGTCCCACACCCACGCGTCCGTCATCAGCAGCTCGACGCGGGTGCGACCGCCATCGGTGTGGACGGTGTGCTCGACGGCGTTGGCGAGGTAGAAGCGGCGCTCGGTCTCGACCACGTACTGGAACGTGGGCGAGACGTCTCGGTACTCCTGGAAGAGCTGGTGCTCGATCTCCGCCTCGTACTGCTCCAGGTCGTCGGCGCTCATCGAGCGGCGCTCCGGAGTCGGCACGGAGGTGCGGATGCAGGCGTGGGGATCACGAGGGCAAGCGTACGCCCAGCCGGTGACAACGAGGGCGGACGATCAGGCGGGATGGACCCGCCTGGGCACGACTCAGAAGTCGCGCTTCTCCTTGACCTTGGCGGCCTTACCGACGCGGTCCCGCAGGTAGTAGAGCTTCGCCCGGCGGACGTCGCCGCGGGTGAAGACCTCGATCTTCTCGATGATCGGCGAGTGGACCGGGAAGGTGCGCTCGACGCCGACGCCGTAGGAGAGCTTGCGGACGGTGAAGGTCTCGTGGACGCCACCGTTCTGGCGGCGGATCACGACGCCCTGGAAGACCTGCACGCGCTGCTTGTTGCCCTCGACCACGCGGACGTGGACCTTCAGCGTGTCGCCCGGCTGGAAGTCCGGCACGTCGGTGCGGAGGCTGGCTTGGTCGATGACATCGGTGGTCTTCATGGGACTCTGATCCTGAGACGAAGAATTGGGGGGAGCACCGGAGGGCGCTCACAGCAGAGGGCAACGTTAGAGGTCGCGGCGGGTTCGAGGCCAACCGAGGCGGCTGTGCCACGCTGACGACGTGCGCATCGACGTCTTCACCATCTTCCCGGACCTGGTCGAGGGCTTCACGTCGCAGGCCCTGCTCGGCAAGGCGCAGGACAGGGGGCTCCTCGACATCCGGGCCCACGACCTGCGCTCGGAGACCACCGATCCGCACCGCACCGTCGACGACTCGCCCTTCGGCGGCGGCGCCGGCATGGTGCTCATGCCCGAGCCGCTGTTCGCCGCCGTCGAGGCCGCCGATCCGCCCCGTCCTCTGTTCCTGATGGGCCCGGGCGGACGGACGCTCGACCAGGCCTTCGCCCGGGAGCTGGCC
Source organism: Acidimicrobiales bacterium (assembly GCA_035555395.1). Taxonomy (GTDB): domain Bacteria; phylum Actinomycetota; class Acidimicrobiia; order Acidimicrobiales; family Iamiaceae; genus Aquihabitans. Next base: position 65,201 of record DATMGQ010000097.1, on the reverse strand, counting down.
GCCGGCGACGGGTTCAGCCTCTTGTGCGGCCGCTACGAGGGCGTCGACGCCCGCGTCGTGGACCACCTGGTCGACGGCGAGATCTCCATCGGCGACTACGTGCTGGCGGGCGGCGAGGTCGCGGCGCTGACGGTGATCGAGGCGGTCGGCCGGCTCGTCCCCGGTGTGATGGGCAACACCACCTCGGGCGACGACGAGTCGTTCAGCGAGGGACTCCTCGAGTACCCCCACTACACCCGCCCGGCCGAGTTCCGGGGCTGGGAGGTGCCCGACGTCCTCCGTTCGGGCGACCACGGCAAGGTGGCTCGCTGGCGCCATGCCCAAGCCCTGGCCCGCACGATCCGCGACCGTCCGGACCTGATCGAGGCGCGGGGCGGTCTCACTCCCGCCGAAGAAAAGGCGCTCGCCGAGTTCGACTTGCACTGACGGAGGGCGGCAGAACGGCCACGCCGACGGGAGCCCGCTCCCTGTGAGCCCCGCCGAGCGGCTCCAACCTGGGCCTTGAAGGCCCGGAGAGGCGGAACAGCTCAGGCTTCTTCGGGCTCGCCTTGGAGCAGACCCTCGGGCGGGTCGACGACGACGCGGTCCGGGAGGCCGGACTGGTCGGTGACGAAGACCGTGGGGATGAGCGTGCCGTCGGCCAGCTCGATCAGGTCGCTGGCCGGGTTCGGGTAGATGGCGGCGACGCTCCCCCACTCCTGGCCGTCGGGCGTCACGACGGTGGCGCCCAGCAGCTCGTGGGCCCAGAGGGCGTCGTCGTCGTCGATCGGCTCGCCCGAGATGACCGAGCCGGTGAGGGCCTCGGCGGCCTCCCGCGTCTCGACGCCGTCGAGGGCGGCGATCCACTTCGCCTGGAACGGCCGGATGGCCCGCACGGTGTACGAGCCCGAGTCCAGGATCCACACCGCCCCGGGCGCGGTGCGCTCGGGGCGGTCCGAAGAGATGACGGCGGTGACCTCGCCGCGCAGGCCGTGGGCCTTGCCGATGCGGCCGATCTCCAGCTGGGTCATCGTGAACGTGGTCGGTGCGTCGGCGCCGAGGCGCCAGGAGGACCGAAGATCAGTCGACGAACTCGATGTCGACCTGGGCGCCGTCCTTGACGGCGGCGGCCCGGACAACCGTGCGGATCGACTGGGCGATGCGCCCGCGCTTGCCGATGACCCGGCCCATGTCCCCGTCGCCGACGCGGACGTCGAGCTGGAGGCCGCCGCGGCGGCCCTCGCTCGTGGACACGGAGACGGCGTCGGGGTTGTCGACGACCTGCTTGACCACGTAGGTCAGCACGGAGACGGCGTTGGGCGCCTCGGTGGGCGCTGCCGACTCCTCCACCTCGGGGGTGGCGTCAGCGTCGCTCACGACTCGGCCCCGGCAGCGGCCGGCGCCTTGTTGCCCTTGAACTCGTCCCAGGCACCGGAGATCTTCAGGAGGCGCTCGACGGTGTCGGTGGGCTGGGCACCGTTGCGCAGCCACTTCACGGCCTTCTCGTTGTCGATCAGCACGACCGAGGGCTCCTGGCGGGGCTGGTAGGTGCCGACGATCTCGATGAACCGCCCGTTCCGGGGCGACCGCGAGTCGGCGGCGACGACGCGGTAGGTGGGCTGCTTCTTCTTGCCCATCCGCATGAGGCGGAGCTTGACGGCCACGAGGGTCTTCTTTCGGTAACTGGTACTTGTGAGAACGGGGGCCGAGCGAAGTCAGGCCGAGGGTCAATGGTGGTCGCTGGAGACGGGTCCACGCAAGCGCAGGCCCGGCGGCGACCGGGGTGGCTAGAGGCCGGGGAGCTTGAACTCGGGCTTGGCGTCGCCCACGGCCGACGGCGGCAGCGTGAACTTCGGTGCGCCGCCCTTGGGGGTGGTGCGGCCGCCCTTCTTGCCCTTCTTGCCCTTCTTGCCACGGCCGCCGAGCATCCCGGCGCCCATGCCCTTCATCATCTTCTGCATCTCGGTGAACTGCTTCAGCAGCGCGTTCACCGTGGTGACGTCGACGCCGGCACCGCGGGAGATGCGGAGCTTGCGGGAGCCGTCGATGATCTTCGGGTCCCGCCGCTCCTCGACGGTCATCGAGTGGATGATGCCCTCGATCTTGGCCAGCTCCCGGTCGTCGATCTCCTGGTTGCGGAGCTCCTTGGGCATGCCCGGCATCATCTTCATGAGGTTGCCGAGGTTGCCCATCTTCTTGACCTGGGCCATCTGCTCGAGGAAGTCCTCGAGGGTGAACTGGCCCTCGAGCATGCGGGCGGCGGCGGCCTCGGCTTCCTGCTCGTCGAAGGCGACCTTGGCCTTGTCGATGAGGGTGAGGATGTCGCCCATGCCCAGGATCCGGCCGGCGAGGCGGTCCGGGTGGAACAGGTCGAAGTCGTCGAGCTTCTCGCCGGTGCTGGCGAAGGCGATGGGCTTGCCCACGACCTCCTTGACCGACAGGGCGGCACCGCCGCGGGCATCGCCGTCGAGCTTGGTGAGGATGACGCCGTCGAGCTCGAGGGCCTCGTGGAAGTTCTCGGCGACGGTGACGGCGTCCTGGCCGGTCATGGCGTCGACGACGAGGAACGTGTACTTGGGGCTGGTGGCCTCGGAGATCTGGCGGACCTGCTCCATCAGCTCCGCGTCGATGGCCAGGCGGCCGGCGGTGTCGACGATGACCACGTCCTTGCCGAGGCGCTTGGCCTCGGCGATGCAGCCCTGGGCGACGGCGACCGGGTCGCCCTGACCGGAGGCGACGACGTCGTCCTCGGCCGAGTACACCGGCACGTCGACCTGCTTGGCGAGCGTGCGGAGCTGCTGGACGGCGGCGGGGCGCTGGAGGTCGGCGCCGACCAGCATCGGGTTGCGGCCCTGGGCCTTGAACCACCGGGCGAGCTTGGCCGAGGTGGTGGTCTTGCCGGAGCCCTGGAGGCCGGCCATGAGCACCACGGTGGGCGGCTTGGACTCGTAGGTGATCCGGATGGTCTCGCCGCCGAGCGTGGCGATGAGCTCCTGGTGGACGATGTCGATGACCTGCGCAGCCGGGTCGAGCGCGGCATGGAGGTCGGCGCCGACGGCGCGCTCGCGGATGCGGGCGACGAGCCCCTTCACCACGGTGAAGTTGACGTCGGCCTCGAGGAGGGCGAGGCGGATCTCGCGCAAGACCTCGTCGACGTCCGCCTCGCTCAGGCGGCCCTTGCCACGGAGGTTCTTGAAGATGCCGTCGAAGCGATCGGAAAGTGACTCGAACATGGGGTGGCGACTCTACCGGACGGGTTCGCCCGCCCCCTCCACCCGGCGGCGCTCCCGGTCGGGCGCGACCGACGACGGCGTCGTCGCCAGCACGAGGAGGTCGACGTAGTCGCCGTCGACGTACTCGTGGCCGCGGAGGCGGCCCTCGATGGCGAAGCGGCGGTCGAGCCCGCTGCCGAACGCGGCGAGGTTCGGCTCCAGCACCTCGGCGTAGAGCTTGCGGAGGTCGAACGTGGCGAACAGCTCGTCGACGAACCGCAGCAGCGCCCACGGGACCAGTCCGGTCGAGCGGTGGGCCGGCGCGGCGATCGCGGCGACGTGGGCGTGGCGGTTGCGGTGGTCGGCCTCGAAGGCCGTGACCATCCCGATGACCTCGGTGCCGGCGACGACCAGGTGCTGGACCAGCACCTGGTCCCAGAGGAAGCGGTGGAACTGCTCCGGGCTGGGCGTGGTGCCCCGCAGCCGGTACCGGGTGAGCGCTCCGCCCTCGGTGTGGAGGCGCAGGGCCGCCGGCTCGTCGGCCGCGGTCATCGGGACCAGGCGGGGCGGTTCGATCCCGGAGCCGTCGACGCGGGTGCCCGGCGCTGCCAGGTAGTGGGCCACGTCGCCCAACGTCGAGAGGGAGGCGACCGCCTCGGGCGCGAGCCAGCGGCCGCGCTCCTCGAAGAGCTCGAGCGCCTCGGCCACCGCCAGCGAGTCCCACACGAGGACGTCGTCGAGCCGGTCCTCGGGGCGCCATCCGGTGGCGTCGGCGCCCTGGGTGGCCGCGAGCAGGGCCGCAACCTCGTCGAAGCCGGCCTCGTCGAAGCCGGGCTCGTCGAGCGCCTCGGCAGCGGTCACGCGCCGTAGCCCATCGACGACGTGCGGTTGCGCAGCGTCGTGAGGTTCGTGGTGACCGAGCCGGACACGACTTCGTTCTCGCCGGTGAGGCCCGTGCCGACGAAGTGCTTGATGTTCCCGCACGCCCGCGGCCGGGTGGACTCGATGGTGTCGTTCCAGGGGTCCGCCGCGCCGAACACCACGACGTCGGAGCAGTCGGCGGGGCCGTAGATCGACAGCGTGGAGCCCGTGCCGCCGAGGCCGCTGTAGTGCACCGCCATCAGCACGTCGCCGGCCACCGAGGCCCGCGAGAGCGACGGCCGCTCGGCGCAGGTGATCTCGACGGTGGCCCCCTCCTCGGCCTCCTCGAGCGTGAGCGCCTCGGTGGTGCAGCTCAGCGGCTCGGTGTCGACGTCGGCGGAGCGGGCCGCAGCGGCGGGCGCCGCTCCGACCGGCGAGGGCGCGAGCGCCGGGCCGAGGCCCACCAGCACGGCACCGGAGAGCGGGACGATGGTCCTGAGCTTCATGGATCCTCCTCGAGGATGGGGTTCACTCCGGCAGCGGCTGCTGGCCGGGTGCGAACGTTCGGCTGGTGGGCCCGTCGGTGGCGGCGAAGCTGCGCACCTGGGTGCTCGACGGGTCGACGACGATGCGGATCTGGCCTTCGGCCCCGGGGCCGACCAGCACGATGCGGTCGGGGGTCGCCTCCTCGACGGTGAAACCCGCCCGATCGAGGAGCTCGAAGCCGGCTGCTCGCACCGTCGGATCGACGTCGCCCCAGGCGAGGAGCGTGGCGATGAGCTCGGCTCGCACCCCCGGGGTGTTGAGGGCGTCGTTGGCGATCAGCGCGTCCTCGATGGCGGCCGCCGGGTCCGGGGCGGACGCGACCGCCTCGAGCTGGGGCAGCGTCAACCCGCCGATCCGCACCATGTCCTCGCCGCACTGGGGTCCGCCTCCGGGGTCGGCGACGGGTTCGAGCTGCCTCGCCTGGAAGCAGCCCCGGCCCGACGCGTCGATCCAGTTCTCCTCCCGTTCAACGGCATCGGGGTGCCGGACCTTGACCTCCAGGTAGCGCGGATCGCGTGGTTCGGCCCCGCCGCCGTCGCCCGCCTGGCGGGCCAGGTCGGCCACGGTGAGGGTCTGGGTCACCTCGCGGTGGTCGGTGCGAGACCGCAGACCGAGGCCGATGGCGACGGCCAGTCCAGCGAGGACGACGACGATGGCCGCCCGCATCCAGCGCACGTCACCGCGTCCCGATGTCGGTGCCGCCGGAGCCGCGGGGACCGAAGCCAGCGGCGGCGCCTCATCGTCGATGCGGGCCGCGGCGAGGTCGTCGGCGATGAAGGCCTCGACGCGCGCCCACACCCGTTCGGCCTGGTCCGGGGTCAGTTCGTGGTCATCGTGCATCCGATCCACCTCCTCGGGACCGGCGCAGGCGGGTCCGCAGCCTGCTCATCCGGGACTTCACGGTGCCCACCGGCAGCGCGAGGTCCTGGGCGACGCGCTCGTAGGAGCCGTCGCCCAGGACGTAGCTCTCGACGAGCCGCTGCTCGTCGTCGGACAGGGTCGGCACGATGGACCGCACCGCCTCGGCGGCGGCCATCCGTTCGACCACGCCCTCGTCGACCGAGGCGCCTGGCACCTCCGGGCGGGCGGCCGCGACCCGCCGGTGGTGGCGCTGCTGGTCTCGGTGGTGGTGTTGGACGGCGTGGCGCGACACGGCGAGCAGCCAGGCGATCTCGCGGTCGGAGGGGACCTCCGCGAGCCGGTCCCGGCTGGTCCACGCGGTGGTGAAGACCGTGGCCAGGAGGTCCTCGGCGGTGGTGGGCCCGACGCGGTGGGCCAGGTAGCGGTAGACCGCCGGCGAATGGCGGTCGTAGAGGGTGCGGAACCCGTCCGCCGACACCACCTCCATCGGTTCCACACCCCCTCCAACCTCCGCCGCCTGGTTCGCATGGCGGCATCCCGCTGATCTCGTGCGCCGGCCCGTCTCCGCCAGCGGCGCGATCATCCCGTGTAGGCGGCGCTCCCGCTCACCGGAACGGCTCCGGGTGCGGTCGAACCGGTGCCACCGCTGCCGGTGCCACCACCCGGCGTCGAGGTCGACGTGGACGACGGCGCCGTGGTGGCCACGGCCGTGGTGGACGTGCTGGTGGTGGCCGCGGCCGTCACCTCGACCACCCCGATCGGGCCGGGGCTCGTGGTGACGGGGCAGTCGATCTCGAAGTCCGAGCCCGGCGCCGCCAGCCGGACCGAGGTCGGCGCCACCTCGAAGCTGCCCCCGGTGCCCGGGGCGGTGATGGTGGCGTCGACGGGCGTGGTGGACTTGGTGCCCCCGTCAGGTCCGGCGGTCGTCCCGAGGTCGATGACGGTGCCGCCGACGGTGACCCAGATGTGGTAGCCCTCGCCGTACTGGTCGCTGTAGGTGAGCCCGGAGATGGCGACCGGTCCCCCGGCCTCCACCGGCCCGGCCTCGACGTCGCCGGACAGGACGAAGTCCTGCGGTGCGGAGAGCCCGCCGAGCGAGCAGGTGGCCTGGTAGGTGACCTCGTCGGCTTGGGCCGGCGATGCCGCGAACGACAAGGCGATGAGGGCGGCGGCCGCGGCGCTGGCGCCGAGGCGGCGGACGACGGGACGGTGGGCACGGGTGGACGTCATGCGGGAAGGGCTCCTTGGATCGGGTTGGCGATGGCTTCGGGGTTCACGCGGGAGCTCGGTGCCCGGGCCACGAAGGCCCAGGCACCGAGCGCCCTGTTGCTGGGGGGAGGTTCCAGGTCAGAGCTGCTGGAAGATGGCGCCTGCGTCGGCAGGCGTCGCCGGGTTCTTGCCGATGGTCAACGACGCCCCGGGCGAGACGACGAGGCCCCACGGGAAGCCGCAGCCCGACGTGGTGGAGATGCTGCCGGTGCCGTTCACGTAGACCTGCTCCCCGGTGGAGAGCGGCACGGTCGAACCGGTCACGAGCCCGCCCGACGCCGTGAGCGACGCGGTGCCCGAGCACACCGTGGAGCCCACGGCGCACGTGCTGGTGTTGATCGACTTGATCGTGAAGGTGATCGTCGAGAACGACAGCCCGCTGAACGTTCCGGTCCCGGCGTTGTAGGTGCCGGTGCCCGACGTGCCGGTGGCGGTGAGCCGGTACCGGCCGGAGGTGAACGGCGCCGCGAAGTCCGACGACGAGATGTTGATGCTGCCGTTGATCGTGCCCGTCGTGTCGTCGATGGTGCCCGCGATCGCGGTCGAGCCGATGCACGTCGCGGGGGTGGACCCGGGCGTGTCGAAGTTGGTCGAGCCCACCGAGATCCGCATCCGCTGGGCCTCGACGTTGAACGGGCTCGAGGCGGCCGAGGCGGGGGCTGCCGCCACCGCCACCAGCGCCATGAAGCCGAAGACGAGCACCGCCGCCTTCGAGGTTCGCTTGACGTTCATCGTTTCCCCTGTCAGTCGTCGCCGTGGATGAAGGGGCGGAGGTGCTCCTTCACCCACGTCGTTCCCACCGACCGGGGTCTGGTTCCGGATTCCTCGTGCGGCCCCCGTCGACGGGCGACGGCGGCGGCACGAGCCGGAGGTCAGAGGCGGTTGTACTCCTGCTCGGCGGGGAGGCCGCCGGAGCGCTCGGCGAGCTTGGCCTGGATCCGGGCCCGCAGCTCGGGACCGGTCTGCGGCGCGATGAGCAGGCCGACGGCGATGCCCATCAGGAACAGCAGGCCTCCCTTCACCCCGGAGAGCTTGAAGAACAGGATCAGCGCTCGGAACGGGAACAGCAGGACCTTGAACACGGGAACCTCCGGTGGGGCGAGCGGGTGGGGCTCGAGATGGCGATGGGTGGTGCGGTCAGGCGGTGAACAGGGCGTCGACGAACTCGTCGGGATCGAAGTCGACCAGGTCGTCGGCGGTCTCGCCGAGGCCGACCAGCTTGACCGGGATGCCGAGCTCGGACTGGATGGCGAACACGATGCCGCCCTTGGCCGAGCCGTCGAGCTTGGTGAGCACCACGCCGGTGACCTCGGTCGCCTCGGTGAACTGCCGGGCCTGGACCAGGCCGTTCTGGCCGGTGGTGGCGTCGATGACGAGCAGGACCTCGGTGACGTGGCCCGGCTCCTTGCTCGCGACCCGCCGCACCTTCTTGAGCTCCTCCATCAGGTTGCTCTTGGTGTGGAGGCGGCCGGCGGTGTCGGCCAGCACGAGGTCGGCGCCCTTGGCCGCGGCCGACTCGATGGCGTCGAAGATGATCGCCGACGGGTCGCCGCCCTCGGCGCCGCGCACGAGCTGGGCACCCGAGCGATCGGCCCACGTGCCGAGCTGCTCCGCTGCGGCGGCACGGAAGGTGTCGCCCGCGGCCATGACCACGGAGTGCCCCTCCCCCGTCATGCGCTTGCCCAGCTTGCCGATGGTGGTGGTCTTGCCGACGCCGTTGACGCCGACGAACAGCCACACGTTGGTCTGGCCCTCGTCGATGGTCAGGGAGCGGTCCTTGCCGGCGAGGCGGGCCTTCATCTCGGCCTTCAGGACCGCGACCAGCTCGTCGCCGGACTCGAGGCCCTCCTCCTTGACCCGCTCCTTGAGGTGCTCGATCAGCGCGGAGGCCGGGCCGACGCCGAGGTCGGCGCGGATCAGCGCCTCCTCGAGCTCGTCCCACGTCTCGGCGTCGATCTTGGACCGGCCGAGGAAGCCGGCGAAGGTGGCCCGGGCCTTGGACAGGCGGTCCCGGAAGCTCGGACGCTTGGGCGGGGCCTCCACCGGAGGCACGATCGTGGGCGCCTCCTCGACCGGTTCCTCGACCTCGACGGGTGCGGCGGGACCACGGGGCGCCTCGGCGTCCTGCTTGCCGATCCGGTCCTTGACCTCGGGCGGGACGGTGGGCGCGCCGGGGGCCAGCGTGGACTGGCGGACGGCTTCGAGCTCGACCTTCTCGCGGCGCTTGCGCGTGCTGACGAGGAGGCTGGCAGCCCCGATCACGATGATCAGGGCGAGGAGGATGAGGATGACCGGTTCCATGACGGCACGGAGCCTACCGGTGGACCCCGGCCCCTCTCGGAGCCGGGGTCGTCACCCCTCCAGGAGGCGTCCGGATCAGTTGGCGGGGGCGGTCCCCAGGGTGACGTCGACCACCCGCTGCGCACCGTTGGTCGACACCGTCAGCTCCACGGTCTCGCCGGGCTGGTGGGTGCGGACCTTGGCCGCCAGGTCGATCATCGACGACACCGGCTTCCCGTCGACGGCGACGACGACGTCGTTCTCCGTGAGCCCCGCGTCGGCGGCCGGCGAGCCAGCGGAGACGGAGGTGATGGCGGCGCCGGTGTGGCTTCCGGTGGCATCGGCGCCCTCGACGCCGAGGAACCCGGCCTCGGTGGACTGCCCGGCCACGAGCCGGTCGGCCACGGACTTGGCGATGTCGATCGGGATGGCGAAGCCGATGCCGAGGTTGCCGGTGGCGTTGCTGCCGCCGGTGGCGATCGAGTCGTTGATCCCGATGACCCGGCCGGTGCGGTCGGCGAGGGCGCCGCCCGAGTTGCCCGAGTTGATCGGCGCATCGGTCTGGATGGCGGGGATCACGCCGCCGGGCGTCTCGGCGGAGCGGCCGACGGCGCTGACGATGCCGGCGGTGACGCTCTGGTCGAGGCCGAACGGGCTGCCGATCGCGATGGCCGTCTGGCCGACCTTCACCGTGACGCCGGTGCCGAGGGTGGCGACGGCCATGTCCTTGGTCGGCTCGATCTTCACGACCGCCACGTCGGTCGACGGGTCCTCGCCCACGACCGTGCCCGTGGCGCGGGTGCCGTCGGCCATGCGCACCTCGACGGACGACTCGCCGTCGGTCACGTGGGAGGCGGTCATGATCAGGCCGCTCTCGTCGTAGATGAACCCGGAGCCGAGGCCCTTCGACGTCTCGATCTGCACGACCGCCGGGCCGAGGGCGGTGGCGACGGCGGCCGCCGGCTCGGACGAATCGCCCTTCACCGGGGGCACCTCGGTGGAGACCGGCGAGGTCTGGGCGGCGGCGGTGGTGTCGGGCTTGTCGTCGTGCTCCGCGGCGAGGACGCCGGCAGCGCCGCCGGCGGCCCCGGCGAGCAGGGCGGAGATGGCGGCGACGGCGACGAGGCTGCGACCGCGGCCCTTGCGCTCGCGCCGGGCCTTGCGGTTCGGGGTGGGCTCGGCGGGCGGCGGACCGTAGGAGGACGGCCCGGTGGGCGGCCAGGTCGGGGGTTGCCCGCCACCAGCGACCGGCGGCGCGCCGGTGCTCGGGTACAGCGGGCGGGGCGGCGCGGTGGGAGGGACGTACGCGGCGACCGGCTGGGTCGCGGCGTGCGGCGGGTACGACGCGCCCGATGCGGGGGCGGTGGGCGAGGTGGGGGCCCAGGGGCTCTGCGGGCGAGGGGTGGGTTCAGGAGACATCGGACCTGCCTTTCGCCGCCGAACCTACGGAGGCGACCCGAAAGGACCGGTAAGCGTCAGCTGGCAGGTTCCTGAGAGTCCTCCGGGCGGGCGTCGACGCTGGTCACGGCGGCCGCGTCGATGGTCACCGCCGTGCCGGCGAGGGGCAGCCACAGGGTGAAGATCGACCCGCCGGTGGGCGCGGCGGCCACCGTCGCGGTGCCGCCGTGGTCGGCGACGATCTGGGCGACGATGGCCAGCCCGAGGCCGCTGCGGCCCTCGGCGCGCGCCGCCTTCTGGTCGCCTCGCCAGAAGCGCTGGAAGACCTTGGGCCGGTCCTCCTCGGCGATGCCCGGGCCCTCGTCGGTCACGGTCACCCACGCGGCCGGGCCGTCGGTGCCGGTGGCGAGCCAGATGCGGCTGCCCTCCGGTGCGAGGCGGACCGCGTTGTGGAGCAGGTTGGCGACCGCCTGGCGCAGGGCGAGGGCATCGCCCTCCACCACGCACGACGGCGCCAGCTCCATCACCAGCTCGATGGTCCGGGAGGCGGCGACCGCCTGGAACTCGTCGACGGCGTCGACGACCAGGTCGCCCAGTTCGACGGGGAGGTGCTCGCGGGCCGGCGCGCCGAGGCGGGCGTAGACGAGCAGGTCGTCGACGAGGCGCGACATGCGCATCGCCGACGCACCGACCAGTTCGGCGACGCGCCGGAGCTCGGCGGGGTCGGCGTCGGGGTCCGAGAGGGCGACGTCGAGGTTGGTGCGGATGACCGCGAGGGGGTTCCGCAGCTCGTGCGACGCCTCCTGGATGAAGCGCTGCTGGCCGGCGAACGCGTCGTCGAGGCGGGTGAGCATGGCGTCGAAGGTGTCGGCCAGCTCCTTGAGCTCGTCGGGCGGCCCGCGCAGCGCGATGCGACGGGACAGGTCGGTGGCCTGGATCTCCCGTGCGACCCCGGTGATGCGCCCGATCGGGGCGAGGACGCGGCCGGCCACGAACCAGCCGACCACGAGGCTGACGAAGAGCATGACCACCAGGGCGCACAGCGAGTAGCCCCGCAGGAGCGACAGCGCCCGCTCGTTGGCCAGCGCCTCCACCGACCGGTAGCTGGCCTGCACCTCGCGGGGCGTGACGATGACCCCGCCCGGGACCTGCTCGACGGTGGTGACGCGGTACGTCCGGTACACGTTCTCCTCGTGCAGGCGGCTCGCGAGGAACCCGTACATCCCGGCGAGCATGAACGCCGCCACGCCGAAGAGCAGCAGCGAGTAGATCGCGGTGAGGCGGAACCGGATGGAGCCGGCCCAGTCCGGCATCCGCTCGGCCGCCTTCAGGGCGCCACGGGCCGGTCGCGACAGGGGCATCTCGTCAGCCGGGTCGACGTCCGGTTCGACCTCCACAGGGCGCGAGCCCGGTCGATCGGCGGCCGGGTTCGGCACGGCGCCGGGCGGCGGGGGTGGCGGCGGCGGGAGGGGGTCAGGCATCGTCGACCGGGCCGGGTGCCAGGAGGTCGGGCCGGAGGCGGTAGCCGGCCCCGATGACCGTCTCGATGGGTGCCTCGGCGTCGTCGTCGCGGGTGAGCTTGCGCCGGAGGGTGCCGACGGTGACCCGCACCGTGTTGGTGAGCGGATCGGCGTTCTCGTCCCACACGTGCTCGAGCAGGCGCTCCTGGCTGAGAACCTCGCCGCTGTGGGCCATGAAGTAGCGCAGCAGCGCGAACTCCTTGGCCGTGAGGTCGAGGAGGCGGCCGCGACGGCTCGCCTCGAAGCGCGCCGTGTCGAGCTGGAGCTCGCCGACGGTCAGGGTGGCGCCGCTGCGCCCGGCGTCGCGCCGCATCAGACTGCGCACGCGGGCGGACAGCTCGGCGAACGCGAACGGCTTGACCAGGTAGTCGTCGGCGCCCTGGTCGAGGCCGACCACGCGCTCCCCCACGCCGTCGCGTGCGGTGAGCATCAGGATCCGGGGCGCGGTCTCCCCGTCGAGCGGCGCGAAGGCCGGGTCCTCGCGCACGCGCCGGGCGAGGTCGAGCCCGTCGCCGTCGGGGAGGTTGAGGTCGAGGGTGACGAGGTCGTAGGGCGACACGACCAACCGGTCGACCGCCCCGGCCACGTCGTTGGCCACGTCGACGGCGTAGCCCTCCCGCCGGAGGCCGGTCGCGATCGCCTCGGCCAGCTCGTTCTCGTCTTCCACCACCAGGATGCGCACGGGTGGGAAACGTACCGGTCCGACGAGAAACCTCGCCGAAACGGCGCCACCTCGCCCGGATGGGTTGCCGCGGGGTCTGCTGCGGCCGACAGGGCTTTACGCTGTCCTTCATCGCGGCCTGGTTCCCTGGGCCTCCGAGCCGTCCTGCAGAGGAGCACATCCATGTCCGATCAGCCGATGGGCGCCCAGAACCCGGCGCTGGCTGCCGAGCGCCTCGAGCAGACCCTGTTCGAGGTGAAGAAGGTCATCGTCGGCCAGGACCGCACCGTGGAGCGCCTGCTGATCTGCCTGCTCGCCCGGGGCCACGCGCTCCTCGAGGGCGTGCCCGGCCTGGCCAAGACCCTCGCCGCCGAGACCATCGCCCGGGTCGTGGGCGGCTCGTTCACCCGCATCCAGTTCACCCCCGACCTGCTCCCGGCCGACGTCATGGGCACCCGGATCTACCGGAGCGGGTCGCAGACCTTCGACGTCGAGCTCGGTCCGGTGTTCGCCAACTTCGTCCTCGCCGACGAGATCAACCGTGCCCCCGCGAAGGTGCAGTCGGCGCTGCTCGAGGTCATGGCCGAGCACCAGGTGTCGATCGGCGGCAACACCTACCCCGTGCCCGAGCCGTTCATCGTGCTGGCCACGCAGAACCCCATCGAGCAGGAGGGCGTGTACCCGCTGCCCGAAGCGCAGCGCGACCGCTTCCTCATGAAGATCGTCGTGGACTACCCGACTCCCTCCGAGGAGGTCGAGATCGTCCAGCGCATGGGCGTGGCCCCGCCCGAGCCCAAGGAGTCGCTGTCGATCGAGGCGCTGGGCGTGCTCCAGGGCGAGGCCGACAAGATCTTCGTGGCCCGCGAGGTCGTCGACTACGCCGTGAACCTGGTGTTCGCCACCCGCGAGCCCGAGCGGTTCGGCATGGCCGACCTGCGCGAGTTCCTCCAGTACGGCGCCAGCCCGCGGGCCAGCCTCGGCCTCGTGGCCGCCGGCCGGGCCCTCGCCCTGCTGCGCGGCCGGGCGTACGTGCTGCCCCAGGACATCTACGACGTCGCCCCGGACATCTTCCGGCACCGCTTCGTGCTCTCGTACGAGGCGCTCGCCCGCGACATCACGGTCAACGACGTGCTGGCCCGGATCCTCGCCACGGTCCCCGCTCCGCGGGTCGCCCCGTCGCAGGACCACACGGCCCACGCCGCGCCGAGCTCGCCCTCCGGATGGGGCCAGTCCGCCCCCATCGCCACCCCCGCGCCCAGCGCCGCCAACCCCACCGCGGCGCATGCCCCGATGCCGCCGGCCAACCCGGCGCCCACCGCGTGGGACGAGGCGTCGGCCGCGTCGCCCGCCCCCTGGGCTGCGCCGCCGGCCACCCCGGCCCCGTCGATCGACCCGCCCACCGAGGCCACCGGCACCGACAACCCGAGCACCGGGTGGGGCGCCCCGGGAGAGGCGCGCTGACCCGTGGCGTCGCCCGCGAACGTCCCACCCCGCACCACCCAGACCGGGCCCGACGAGGTCCTGCGCCGGCTCGACCTCGCCGTGAGCCACAAGCTCGACGGCCTGCTCCACGGCGAGTACCAGGGCCTCGTGCCCGGGCACGGGTCGGAGCTGGGCGAGACCCGGCTGTACCAGGCCGGTGACGACGTCCGCCGCATCGACTGGAACGTGACCGCCCGACTCCAGGACCCCCACGTCCGCGACACCATCGCCGACCGCGAGCTCGAGACGTGGGTCGTGGCCGACCTGGGCGCTTCGATGGACTTCGGCACCGCGTGGTGCGAGAAGCGGGACCTGGCGGTGTCGGCGGCGGCCGCGGTCGGGTTCCTCACGAACCGCACCGGGAACCGCTTCGGGCTGATCACCCTCCAGCCCTCGGGCATCGACGTCGTGCCGGCCAAGGGCGGGCGCACCCACCTCATGAGCACGCTGCACCGGCTGACCACCACCCCTCGGGCCCAGGAGGGCGAGGTCGACCTCAGCGAGGCGCTCGCCCGCACCGCCGCCATCGCCCGCCGCCGGGGCCTGTGCGTGGTCGTGTCCGACTTCCTCGGCGACCCGCAGCGCTGGGTCCCCGCCCTGCGCCGGGTCACCACCCGGCACGAGACCATCGCCGTCGAGGTGCTCGATCCCCGCGAGCTCGAGCTGCCCGACGTCGGCGTGCTCGCCCTCGTCGATCCGGCCACCGGCCGCACCAGCGACGTCCGCACCTCGAAGAAGCTGCGCGACCGGTACGCCAGCGCGGCCGCGCAGCAGCGCGCCACCATCGAACAGGGCATCCGCCAAGCGGGTGCCGACCACCTGATCCTCCGCACCGACCAGGACTGGCTCCTCGACATCGTCCGCTTCGTGGCCTCGCGCCGCGAGCGGGTGCATGCCCGGCGCGCCGGTTGGGAGTCCCGATGAGCACCCCCGTCCTCGCCCTCACCTTCGTCGAGTCCACGCGCCTGTGGCTGCTGCTCGGCGTCGCCGCGCTGGGCATCTCCTACGTGATCCTCCAGAGCCGGCGGAAGACCTACGCCGTGCGCTTCACGAACCTCGCCCTGCTCGACTCGGTGGCGCCCAAGCAGCCCGGCTGGCGACGCCACATCCCCGCCGCGCTGATGCTGCTCGCCCTCGCCGGCATGGTCGGCGCCTTCGCCAAGCCCGCCCGCGACGTCCGGGTGCCGCGCGAGCGGGCCACGATCATGATGGCCATCGACACCTCGCTGTCGATGGAGGCCACCGACGTGGCGCCCAACCGGCTCAAGGCCGCGCAGAACGCGGCCAAGGAGTTCGTGAAGCTCCTCCCGCCGCGCCTCAACGTCGGGCTCGTCACCTTCAACGGCACCGCCCTCGTCAAGGTGGCGCCCACCCAGGACCGCGAGGAGCTCCTCGCCGCCATCGACCAGCTGCGGCTGGGCGAGCGCACCGCCATCGGCGAAGCCATCTACGCCTCGCTCGACGCCATCAACTCGGCGCCGAAGTCCGAGGACGGCAAGAAGGTCCCGGCCCGCATCGTGTTGATGAGCGACGGCGAGACCACCAGCGGCCGCCCCGACGCCCAGGCCGCCGCGGCGGCCAAGAAGGCCAACGTCCCGGTCTCGACGATCGCCTTCGGCACCTCCGACGGCGTCATCGACCTGCCCGGACAGGACGGGCCGATCCCCGTCCCCGTGAACCCCGCCGCCCTCGCCAAGGTCGCCAACGCCACCAACGGCACCGCGTTCACCGCCGCCACCGGCGGCGAGCTGAAGAAGGTCTACGAGGACATCGGCTCGTCGGTCGGCTACACCACCGAGCTCAAGGACATCACCGGCACCTTCGTCGGCGTCTCCCTGCTCGTGCTGTTCGTCTGCGCCGCGCTCTCGCAGCTCTGGTTCAGCAGGCTGCCCTAGCCGCCCGGGAGGCCTCGTCAGCGCCGTCGCGGGCGTTAACGTTCGGTCCTCCGAGGACGAAGGGCCGATCGGTTGCAGGGGAAGGCGACACACGACCGCAGGCCCACCAGCCTCCTCATCGTCGGGGACACGCCCTATGCCGTGGTCGACGGCCGGCTCCAGACCTTCGCCGCGCTGTCGAAGCAGCTCGACCTGTGGTGCGCCGAGTTCGACGAGGTCCGCATCGCGGCCCACCGGATCGATGCTCCCCAGCCGGGGTTCCGGTCGCTCGCCCGCGACGACATCGAGCTGGTGGACCTGCCCGCCGGCGGCGGCTCCGGCCTCACCGCGAAGCTCGGGGTCGTCGCCCTCCTGTTCCGGTGGGTGGCCGTCCTGGCGCCGCTCATGCGCCGGTCGACGGCCGTGCACCTGCGGACCCCGTGCAACGTCACGCTGGTGGCCATCCCGCTCGCCCGGGTGCTGTGCCCCCGCCGGTACGCGATCTTCGCCGGGACCTGGGAGCGCACCGACAGCGAGCCCCGCAGCTACCGGTTGCAGCGGGGGATGCTGCGCCACGTGGGCGGGGTCGTCCACGCCTACGTCCCACCCGACGACGACGTGCCTGCCCACATCCGGCCCAACGTGAGCCCGTCGTTCTCCGACCAGGAGCTCGACGCCCTCGCGCCGCTCGCCCAGCAGCGGCTCGATCGCATCGCGAGCGACCCCGTCGCCCAGCGAGCGCTGCGCATCTGCTGCGTCGGCGCCTTCTCCGAGCGGAAGAACCAGGCCGGCCTGCTGCGGGCGGTGGCGCTCCTCGCCGAGCGCGGCGTCCCCGTCGAGCTGCGGTTCGCCGGCACGGGCCGGACGTTCGAGGCGGACCAGGCCCTGGCCCGCGAGCTCGGCATCGCCGATCGCACCCGCTTCTTGGGGCAGCTCGGCGCCGCCGACCTCGAGGACCTGTTCGCGTGGGCCGACGTCCACGCGCTCGTCACCTTCGGCGAGGGCTTCGGCAAGGTGTTCATCGAGGCCATGGCCGTCGGCTGCCCGTCGGTGGTCGGCAGCGGCCGGATGCAGCTCGCCATCATCGGCTCGGGCGCCCGCGGCCGGCAGGCGGACCCGGCTTCGCCGGCATCGATCGCCCGCTGCCTCGAGGAGCTCCGCGCCCTCGGGCCCGACGAGCAGGCCGCGATGGTCGGCTCCTGCACCGACCACGCCCGCACGTGCACCATCGACGCCTTCGCCCACGAGGTCCGCCACATCACGCGCGACCTGTGGTCGCTGCCCGCCCCGTCCTCGCCCGCCACGGCCAACCAGGAGGTGCCGACGTGTTGAACCTCGGTCCCGGAGAGCTCGTCATCGTCGCCCTGCTGTTCGGGCTGCCGATCCTCATCGTCGTGGTGGTGGTCGTGCTGGTCGTGGGGAAGCGGCGCGAGGCCCGACAAGACGAGGCCTACCCGTCGAACTGGGCGCCGCCGCCGTCGTCGCCCCCGCCTCCGCCGGCCCGGCCCGGCCCGCTGACGTGGTCCGACGAGACCGAGCCCCCTCCCCCGCCCGGGACGCCACCAGGCGCCTGATCCGGCCGCGCCGGGTCCACCGCGCGATGCCCTAGGTTCGAACAGCCGATGTTCGGCAGTGGCAGACCTGG
The DNA here is from genome assembly GCA_035555395.1 of Acidimicrobiales bacterium. GTDB lineage: Bacteria > Actinomycetota > Acidimicrobiia > Acidimicrobiales > Iamiaceae > Aquihabitans. The sequence continues at coordinate 47,613 of DATMGQ010000097.1, read as the reverse complement.
AGGTTGCAAGCGATGTGGGTGATCCGTGGGGGCGAGCAGAACCGCCTCGTCGACCGGTTCGTCGACGAGGGCGTGGTGGCCGTCGAGTTCCCCGAGGTTCCCGATGCGGAGATCCTCACCCACTCCGAGATCCGCCGGTTCCTGGCCGGTGACCTGTCGACTGCGGCGCTCGACGCCGAGGTCGGCGTGATGACGGCCTTCGTCCGCGAGCTGGGCGAGGGCAACTCGATCCTGGTACCCGATCCGGCCCGGGGCGAGGTCGTCGTCGGCACCGTCACCAGCCGCTACGAGTTCCACGACGACGTGCCCGGCGAGCTCGGCAAGCACCGCCGGACGGTCGACTGGATCGCCCGCCACCCGATCTCGCAGCTCCCGAGCGCGGTGCAGGGCGTGACCAAGCAGAAGCTCACGCTCCAGCAGCACCGCGACGCCGAGTGGTCCGGCTACCTCCGCCAGGTGCGCGACGGCGAGATCGGGCGCGACCCCAAGGACCGGCCCGCCGGCACGACCTCGACGACCACCAAGTCGTCGGCCCGCTCCACCACGCCCCGCGCGCCCCGCGTCCCGAAGAAGCCGGCGCCGGTCACCCAGAAGACCTGTCCGGGCTGCTTCCTGCAGAGCCACCCGGACCGCTTCGTCGGCGAGTACTGCGCCGACTGCGCCGGCTGAGCGGCCCTCGGGTCCTTCTGGTTGGATGGGTCGCACCGACCACGCCGGCGAGGGAGGAACGATGGACCGTGACGAGCTCCGTGCCGTGCAGGGACCGCTCAAGCAGCGCTACCGGGACGAGCCCGAGTCGGCGGTGATCACCCTGCACGCCGACGGCGCGCTCGGCGAGGGCCAGACGTGCTCGGTCCAGACCGGCCGGGCCCTGGTCGAGGCGGGCCTCCACGAGGCCACGGGCGGCTCCGGCCTCGCCGCCTGCTCGGGCGACATGCTGCTCCAGGCGCTCGTGGCCTGCGCCGGGGTCACGATGATGTCGGTCGCCACCTCGCTCGACCTCGAGGTCACCGGCACCGTCCGCGCCGAGGGCGACCTCGACTTCCGGGGCACCCTCGGCGTCGACAAGGAGGCGCCGGTCGGCTTCCGCGAGATCCGCCTCACGTTCGACGTGCAGTCGGATGCACCATCCGACTCGCTCGACACGCTGCTGCGCCTCACCGAGCGCTACTGCGTCGTGCTCCAGACCCTCGCCTCCGCACCCCGCCTCACCGCCGCCTACGCCTGATCGGCGGTGCGACCCCCGGCGGCCGGCCATCGGGTCGCCGGCAGGCACCTACCATCGGCCGGGTGTTCGACGGTGACACCTGGGGCCTCACCCTCGGCGCCGACCACGTCGGCAACATGACCCTCCTCGCGTCGAGGGTCGACCCCACCTGTCCCCGCGACTTCTCCTGACCCCCGCGGAGCGCCCACGATGACCGAACCAACCGTGCCGTCGACCCCGCGAGCGTGGCTGGTGCGAGCGGGCAAGCACGGCGAGGGCGAGCGGGAGGCGCGGCTCGGCAGCTTCGTCGGCATCGGCTGGCCCCAGATCGGCGACTACGGCGACGCCCACTCGATCGAGGAGATCGGGCTCCGCTGGTCGGTGGTGGAGCCCGACGCGCCGCCGTCACGGGTGCGCCGGTTCGCGGGCGAGCTGCTCCGGTTCAAGGACGAGATCGCCGCGGGCGACGTGGCCGTCCTCCCCAGCAAGGCCGATGGGACGATCGCGATCGGCCGGATCACCGGCCCCTACGTCCACGTGCCGACGAACGGCCACCAGGTCCGACACATCCGGTCGGTCGACTGGCTCGACTCGCACGCCAGCTGGGATGCCTTCGGCGACGACCTCCGGAGGACCTTGCGCGCGAGGTGGACCGTGCTCGAGATCCAGGCGCCGGACGCGGCCGCTCGCCTCATCGGGATCGCTGACCGCGGGGTCGACCCCGGCCCGACCAGGAGGTCCGACCTGAACCCGCCGGAGGAGCTCGTCGGGCCGGCGACCTACCTCGAGGGCCAGGCCACGCAGGTCCTCGTGAACCGGTACGAACGCGACCCGCGGGCACGCACCGCGTGCATCGCCCACCACGGCGCCGTCTGCGCGGCCTGTGGGTTCGACTTCGGCCGGGTCTACGGCTCCCACGGCGAGGGCTTCATCCACGTGCACCACACGGTGCCGCTGGCGACGCTGGCCGACGCGTACGAGGTCGACCCGATCGCGGACCTGGTCCCCCTCTGCCCCAACTGCCACGCGATCGCCCACCGAGGCCCCCGGACCCTCACCGTCGCGGAGCTGCGAGGGTTGCTCGACCCCCGCTGACCGTCCCGGGAACTAGCCCTTGACCTTTTCGCTGACGACTCGGCTGGAGCCACCAGGTTGCATGGTGACGCCGTAGAGGCAGTCGGCGGCTTCCATGGTGCGCTTCTGGTGGCTCACGATGATGAGCTGGGCCTCGGCGCGGAACTCCTGGATGAGGTCGAGGAAGCGGTGGAGGTTGACGTCGTCGAGGGCGGCCTCGACCTCGTCCATCACGTAGAAGGGGCTGGGGCGGGCCCGGAACACGGCGAACAGGTACGCCAGGGCGGTGAGGGACCGCTCGCCGCCCGAGAGCAGCGAGAGCTTCCGCACGTTCTTGCCGGAAGGCCGGGCCTCGACCTCGATGCCGGTGGTGAGCAGGTTCTCCGGGTCCGTGAGCTTGAGCCGGCCCCGGCCCCCGGGGAACAGCGTCTCGAACAGGTCCTGGAAGTTCTGGGAGACGTCGGCGAACGCCGAGGCGAAGACGCTGACGATCTCGGCGTCGATGGCCTTGATGACCTTCGACAGGTCCCGGCGGGCGCTCTTCACGTCCTCGAGCTGGTTCTGGAGGAACTCGTGGCGCTCCTGGAGGGCCTGGAACTCCTCGAGGGCCAGCGGGTTGATCGGGCCCATGATCCGCAGGTCGCGCTCGAGCTCTCGGACCCGGGCCGCGGCCGAGACGTTCTCCGGCAGCTCGGGGGCGGGGGCGGCGATGGCGGCGTCGGGCTCGCAGTCGAGGTCTCGGCGCAGCGCCTCCACCGCGGTCTCGAGGCGGAGGCGGATCTCGGCGTCCTCGAGCTCGACGCGCTGCTGGCGCTCCCGCAGCTCGGCGAGCGAGCGCTCGGCGGTCTGGCGCTCCTTGCGCAGCCCGTCGAGGCGGGTGGACACCTCACGGGTGGCCTCGGACTGGCGGCGGCGACGGTCGCGCAGCTCCTGCAGCTCGCCCTCGACGACCTCGAGGCGGGCGGCCACGAACGTGCGCAGCCGGGACGTGGCCACGGCCCGGCGGTCCAGCTCGACGCGGCGGCCGGCGGCCTGCTCGCGCTCGACGGCGTGGCGCGACAGGCGCTCGTCGAGCTCGGCGGCCCGGGTCTTCAGGAACTGGCGGCGCTCCTCGATGCCGGCGGTGCGGACCCCGAGGTCGCTGCGCAGCTCGGCGACGGCGGTGGAGCGCTCGTCGAGGCGGGCCCGGGCCTCGGCCATCGCCCGGCCCTGCTCGGCGAGGTGGGCCTCCTCGGCCTCGAGCGTGGGCAGCCGGGCCTCGAGCTCGGCCTGGCGGTCGGCGTCGCGGCGGGCCCGGTCGGTGAGCTCGCCGGACTGGGTGCGGATCTTCTCGGCCTCGGCGAGGGCGTCGGCGTGGTCGCGCTGGGTGCGGGCCAGCGACTCGGTGGTGGCCTTGAGGCGCGAGGCGTTGCGGTCGACGGCGCGGTTGGCCTCGGTCTCCGCGGTCCGGGCCTCGTCGTGGGCCTGCTTGGTGGCGAGCGCGTGGCGTGCCGCCGACGCGGCCTCGGCGGTGGCCGCCTCGGCGTTGGCCTCGGCCTCGGTGAGCGCGGCACCGGTGGCACCCGCGCCTGCCGCGCCGACCCGCCAGCCGCTGGGACCGAAGCGGTCGCCGGCGGGCGTGACGACGACCGCCGCCGGGTTGGCCAGCGCGAGGTCGACGGCCTCGGTCCAGGAGTCGACGACCACGGCGTTGCCCACGAGGGCGTCGAGCAGCTCGTCGACGCCGGGACGGGTGCCCCGGACGTGTCCGCGGAGCGACTGGCCGCCGGACGCCGGCGCCGGCGCCTCGCGGGTGGCACCCAGGGCGAGGACCGCTCCGGACGCGTCGCCCGCTCGCAGCTCGGTGAGCGCGGCCCGGCCGGCGTCGACCGACTCGACGACCACCGCAGCCACGGCGTCGGCCACCGCTGCCTCGAACGCCGACTCCCACCCGGCGTCGACGTGCACGACGTCGAGCAGGGTGCCGACCACGCCGTCGATCCCGGCCAGGCGCTCGGCGCCGGCCTTGGCCCGAGCCTGGTCGAGGGCGAGCGACAGGGCGTCGGCGCGGGCCTTCCAGGTGTGGACGGCACCGTCGGCGACGCGGCGGCCCTCCTCGGCGGCCTCCATCTCCTGCGACGCCGTGGCCCGCTGCTCCGATGCGGCGGTGCGGGCGGCGTCGAGCGGTTCGACGGCGGCGGTGGCCTCGGCCAGCTCGGCCTCGAGCCGCTCGGCCTCGCCGGCGAGTCGGGCGATGCGGGCGTCGATGGCCTCGATGCGCTCGGTGGCCCGGCGGGCCTCGGTGGCGCTGCGCTCGACCGATGCCCGGACCGCCTGGAGCTCGCCGCGGACCTCGGCGGCGGCGCCGGTGGGCGTGGCGACGCCCTCGGCCCACTCGCGGGTGAAGTCCTGCTGCGCCAGCTCGAGGTCGGCCTCGGCGCGCTCCAGCTCGCTGGTGGCCGGACCCAGCTCGGCGGCCAGCTCCTCGACGTCGGCCAGCTCGCGCTGCAGGCGGGCGGCGTCGGCCTCGAGGCTGGCGGTCACGTCCTGGTCGACGGAGGCACCGCGGTCGCGCTCGATGCCGCGCTCGCGCTCGGTCAGCACCGCGACCAGGCCGCGGGCCCGCTCGCGGAGCGACTCGAAGCGGACGAGCGCGTCGCCGAGGTCGTCGCCGCCCATGGCGGACAGCGTCGCTTCGGTGCTGATCACGTCGGTGTCGAGCTGGCGCAGCGTGGCGCGCAGCTCCTTCTCGGCTGCCTCCAGCTCGGCGCGCTGGCGGGCCCCGCCCTCCATGCGGCTGCGCAGACGGGCGATCTCGGAACCGGCGAGGTGGATGCGCAGCGCGGTGAGCTCGGCGACGACGGCGCCGTGGCGGCGGGCAGCGTCGGCCTGCTTCTCCAACGGCCGCAGCTGCCGACGGACCTCGCGCAGGAGGTCCTGGAGCCGGGTGAGGTTGCCCTCGGTGGAGGTGAGCCGGCGCTCGGCCTTCTCCTTGCGGCGCCGGTACTTCAGGACGCCGGCGGCCTCCTCGATGATGAGGCGCCGGTCCTCGGCCCGGGCGTTCAGCACCGCGTCGATCTGGCCCTGGCTGATGATCACGTGCTGCTGGCGGCCGACGCCCGAGTCCGACAGGAGCTCCTGGATGTCGAGCATGCGGCAGGGCACGCCGTTGATCGAGTACTCGCTGTCGCCGTTGCGGAACAGGATCCGGGTGATGGTCACCTCGGAGAACTCGATCGGGAGCAGCCCCGCGCTGTTGTCGATGGTGAGCGACACCTCGGCACGACCCAGCGCCTGGCGCTTCTGCGTGCCCGCGAAGATGACGTCGTCCATCTTCTGCGAGCGGACGGCACTGGGCGCCTGGGCGCCCAGCACCCAGCTGATGGCGTCGACGACGTTGGACTTGCCGCTCCCGTTGGGACCGACCACCACGGTCACGCCTGGTTCCATCACCAGGTTCGTGGCGTCCGCGAAGGACTTGAACCCCTTGATGGTCAACGACTTCAGGAACACCGGCTACTCCATGCTGTCGGGCCGGTCGGTCACCCTACTTGGCCCCCGCCGGGGGCTTTCCACCGAGGGTCGTGCCACCGACCGGCCGACCGCTACGGTGGGCGGAGCAGTGGAAAGGGGTGGACGGTGGCAGGTCCGAAGGTCGTCAAGGGGTATCGGCTGGAGCCGTTCGCGCAGTGCTCGGGCGCGTTGCTCGACCACGTCCGGCTCAACGCCGCCAACCTCTACTCGATCGACTTCCGGGGTGCCTCGCTGCGGGAGGCGCACCTGGCCGGGGCCCACATCGCCGAGGCCCGCCTCGCGGGCGCCGACCTGGCGGGCGCCGACCTCACCGGCGCGAACCTGAGCGGCGCCGACCTGCAGCGAGCCAACCTCACGGGTGCCGACCTCACCGGGGCGAACCTCAGCCGAGCCAACCTCACCGGTGCCCGCACCGCGGCCGCCACCTTCGTGGGCGCCCGGTTCTGCAAGACGATGATGCCGGACCTGCGGGTCAACGACTCCAACTGCTGAGCGCCCGGGCGGACGCCGCCCGCCTCAGGCCGAGGTGACCTCGGCCAGCTCGCACGAGCCCTGCACGCCGGCCTCGGCCCGCACCAGCACGTCGACCGAACCCGTCGACCCCGGCTCGATCACCCCGGTCCGGGCCGTGCCCCGAGCGAACTCCACGCCGGTGGGGTCGACGAGACGGGCGGACACGCCGAAGGTGCTGGCCGGCCCCGACCGGTGGGTCACCAGCACGGTGGCGACGACGCCGCCCTCGGCCCGGCGGCATCCCTGCAGCTCGCCCGTGCCGGTGGCACCGGTGGCGGCCGGGGGGCGCGAGGTCGCGACCGCCGTGGTCGTCGGCGCATCGGTGGTGGTGGGGGCCTCCGTCGTGGTTGGCGCCTCCGACGTGGTGGGCGCGTCGGTGGTGGACGGCGCCGGCTCGGTGGTGATCGGCATCGTCGTGAGCGGGCCGGCCACCTCGTCGGTGTCGTCGCCCCGGTCGCTGAACACCCACACCCCGGCGACGAGCAGGCCGATCAGCGCGAGCACGGCGACCAGCTCGGGGATCCAGCCCAGGCGGGCCGGTCGGGCGTCGTCGTCGTGGTACGGCAGCGGCTCGGGCGCCGCAGGCGGCTCCGGCGGCCGCTCGTCGAAGTCGGCGAGGACCGGCGCGGCGGCGCTGCGAGCGGCGAAGGGCTCGGCCGCGCCCACCGAGGCGAGCTCGGGGACCTCGGCCTCCTCCAGCTCCTCGGCTGCGGTCAGGTCGATGACGTCGGGCTCGGCGATCTCGGCTCCGGACGTGCGGTCCATCACCACGAGCGTCCGACCGTCGCTCGACACGGCCGCGCTCTGGTCCGGTCCGAGCAGCACCGGCTCGCGCAGGCCGGCGACGACGCGCGTGCGGCCCGCGAGGCACGCGATCGTGGCGCCGCCGTCGGGCTCGGCGACGGCCTGGAAGCGCCCACGAGGCGTGGACACGACGGCGGGGCCGACGTGGACCTCGTGGCGCCACGGGCTGCGTCGGCGGCCCGCCGAGAACCACAGCTGGCCCTGGTCGAGCCGGGTGACGAGCGCGGGCTCGCCGCCAGGCGCCCGCACCTGCTCGCGCGTCCACGACGACCACGGGGCGACGCGGGTCACCGCGCCGTCGGGGTCGGTCAAGGTGATGGGCTCGGTCGCCCCACCGGTACCCGGGTCCTCGGGGCCGCTGCCCTGCCTGCTGTTTGCCACGGTCCGTGACCTTAGCTCATCTTTCGACTCGGAGCGTGAGTTCTGGGCTGACCTGGGGCGACGGTGCGTTGTCGACGCCGCCGCAGGTCACGCAGCGTGAGGTGGGCCGAACGGCCCACCTCCGCCATCGCCCCTGGTCATGGGCCGTTCGGCCTAGTCGACGGGGCGCGCCGGAGCTGCGCCGACCGGCGGCTTCGAAGCGGGAAAAGAAAATCCTGCGGGACCCTCCCGACGGGCCCGAACCACCAGGTCAGACCTGGCACTCCTCGCACAGGTAGACGGTCTTGCCGCTCATGCGGGTCTTCGACACGACGCCGCGGCACCGGCGGCAGGCCTTGCCGTCGCGCTCGTAGACCTGGAGCTCGTCGGTCCAGCCGCCCGGCTTGCCGGTCAGGTCGGCGTACTGCCCGTCGGAGGTGGTGACGCCGCGGTGCTTGGCCGCCTCGTGCAGGGTCTCCACGACCGCCCGGTAGAAGCGGCGGATCTCCTGGGTGGAGAGCGACGAGACCTCGCGGTCGGGGCGCAGCCCGGACGCGTGCAGGATCTCGTCGGCGTACACCGGGCCGATGCCGGCGATGACGCTGCGGTTGAGCAGCAGCGTGCGCAGCTTCACGTCGCGGTGGCGCAGCATGCGCTCGCCGAACGACGTCCAGGAGACCGGCTCGTCGAGGATGTCGAAGCCGAGGTCGGCCAGCTCGGGGACCGCCTCGGTCAGCTGGTCGAAGGGCACCACGAACAGCTCGAGGTTGCCGGTGTCGTCGAGCGCTCGCAGCTGGCCGCCCTGCGTGAAGGTGATGGACACCTTGGTGCGCTTGTCGACCTCCTCCTTGGCGGCCTGGCGCCGGAGCTGCCCGCCGTTCTGGATGTCGATGACCAGCGCATCGCCGGAGTCGAGCTTGGCGACCAGGTAGAGGTCCCGGCGGACCACGCCGGTGACCTTCACGCCCTCGAGCAGCGAGGTGAACTGCTTCTTGTTGGTGTGGCGCGGGATCACCCCGGAGCCCGGCACCTCGACGGTCTTGATCCGCTTGCCACCGATGTCGCGGTCGAGATCCCGGCGAAGGGTCTCGAGTTCCGGCTGCTCAGCCATGCGTTGCTTCCTCTCGTGCGGGGAGTTCCCCGAGTTCGCGGTCGAGCCGCACCCAGGTGTCCTGGGCTGCGGCCTGCTCCGCCTGCTTCTTCGATCGTCCGACGCCCACGCCCAGCGGTCTCCCGTCGAGGATCACGCGTGCCTGGAACGTCTTGTCGTGCTCCGGACCCTGCTCGGTGATCTCGAAGACCACCGTGCGTTGCGGGTCGCTGGCCGCCAGCTCGTGGAGCCGGCTCTTGTGGTCGGGTGCGCCGGCGCTCAGGAGCCGGGGCGCCACGAGGCGGCTCACCAGCTCGGCGGCCGGCGTGAGGCCCCCATCGAGGTAGACGGCCCCGATGACCGCCTCCATCGCGTCGGCCAGGATCGACGGGCGCTCCCGGCCACCGGACGCCCGCTCGCCCTTGCCGAGCAGCAGCACCTCGCCGAGCTCCAGCTCGGTGGCCATCTCGGCCAGCGCGGGCGAGCAGACCACCGCGGCGCGCATGCGCGACAGCTGGCCCTCGCCCGCATCGGGCAGCAGGGCGTAGAGGTCGTCGGTCACCACGAGTCCGAGGACCGAGTCCCCCAGGAACTCGAGCCGCTCGTTGGACCGGTAGCCGGCGTTCTCGGCGCACCAGGACCGGTGCGTGAGGGCCTGCCCCAGCAGCTCCGGCGCGGCGAACCCGTAGCCGAGCCGGTCGCAGAACGCGGCGAGCCCGGCGGGCGAGATCGGGTGGAACGTCGGCGGCGGCACGGACCGCTCGCCGGGCGCGCCCGACGGAGGCGATGCCGGCGCGTGGAGCTGCTCGGCGTCGCCGGCGTCGCCCACGCCCGACTCGGGGGTCACGCCTAGCTTCCGCCGAGCTTGTCGAACACGTAGTCCACGGCGTCGCGCACGGTCTTGAGGTCCTCGAGGTCCTCGTCCTCGATGCGGAACCCGACCGAGCGCTCGCCCAGCTCCTCCTCGAGCTCCTCCACGAGCTCGATGAGCGCGAGGGAGTCGGCGCCCAGGTCATCGGCGAAGGAGTCGCCCTCCTTGATCCCGGCCGGATCGGTCTCGAGGATGTCGGCGAGCCGGTCGCGGACGAGCTCGAAGACGTCCTGGCGGCTCATCGGGTCCTGTCCGACGTGGGTTTCAGCGGGCACGGTGCACTCCTGATCGGTGAAAGGGGCGACGGCGACTGTAGCGGGTGGAAAACTTTGTGCGCTCGTGAACGGCCACGGGTGCGCGAATTCGGGCGGGTGACGCATGATGGGGCCCCAGATCACGCGCGAGGACCGCCCGACGGTCCCGGAAAGCAAGCATGGACGAGCCGGTCGAGGACAACAGCCAAGGGACGGAAGCACCCCGAAAGGGGTGGAGGATCGGCCGCAAGAGCAGCGAACCGCCGACCGAGCCGGCCGCCGACGAGGCCGACGCCCCCGCCGACGGCCCGGCGGAGGCCGCGGCCGAGGGAGATCAGGCCGACGAGGCCGAACCGCCCGAGGACGTCCGCACGCCCCGTGAGCTGGCCATCGAGGCCGCCGAGCGCCACCTCGCCGGCCCGGCGCTCACCGTGCCGGCCGACGCCCCCTCCCCTGCCGACCTCGAGGCGACGTGGGACGACCACGCCCTCGACGCCCTCGAGCGACTCCGCGCCGACCTCGGCGGGCGCCGCACCGGCCTCGCCATCAGCGGGGGCGGCTCGCTGGGCAGCTTCGAGGCCGGCGTGCTGCGCTTCCTCTACGACCACGCCGCGGTCGCACCCGTCGCCGTCGCCGGGAACTCGGCCGGCGGCCTCAACGCCGCGAAGCTGGCCGAGGGCGACCACGCCGACGGCACCCGCGCCATCGACGAGGTCGAGCGCCTCTGGCGCTCGCTGCGCATCACCGATGACATGTGGGAGCCCGAGCCGTGGCTCACCCGCCTCCAGGCCTCGGCCTCGTGGGCCTCCACGTGGCGGAGCTACCTCGGCGACGGCAGCAACAACACCAACGCGGTGCGCATGGCGGTCAAGGTCGTGGGCAGCCTCGTACGTCGGCCGCCCGAGACCGACGGCGCCCTCGATGCCGTCCGCGAGGCGCTCACCGCCCAGTCCCTGCTCTCGCTCACCCCGGTGGCCGACCTGCTGCTCCGCGAGCTCGACCCCGAGCGGGTCCGGTCGTCGGGGATCGACCTGCGCGTCGGTGCCGTGAGCCTGGAGTCCGGCGAGCTGCGCTACATCACCGAGACCGGGGCCATCCACGACCGCCACGACCGGCCCACCGGGTTGCCCGACGTGGCGCTGGGCGCCGGGGTCCTGGCCTCGGCCTCGATCCCGCTCGCCTTCCCACCGGTGCTGCTCGGCGACGAGCACTACGTCGACGGCGGCGCCCGGGAGATCCTCCCGATCGAGGTGCTGGTGCACCACCTGGAGGTCGAGCGGGTCATCGCCATCTCGGCCAGCTCGGTGGGTGTCGAGCCCATGGCCTCGTTCGCCGACCGGAACCTCATCGACATCCTCCGCCGGGTCAGCGCCGAGATCGGCCCCGACGAGACCCTCCGCAAGGAGCTCAACCCGCCCGGCGGCTGGAACGAGACCGTCCGGCTCGTGGTCCCCGAGTTCGACGTCCACGACTCGATGACCATCGATCCGGCGCTCATCGCCATCTCGATCGACCACGGGTGGCTGCGAACCGCCGACCTGCTCCTCGAGCTGTCCGCCGAGGCGCAGCACCTGACCCGGGAGCTCACGGAGGTGCGCATCGAGCTGCGCCGCCTCGACGGCGCGCTCACCACCCTCTTCGGTGGCGACGCCCTCGGCCGCCCGAGCCCGGTCCTCGTCACCGGCGGCACCGCCAAGACCCCCGACGAGCCCGTCGATGCGGTGCCCGACATCGGCGACGAGGAGGAGCCGCTCGAGCCCGTCGACCCGGAGGTCGAGGCCGAGGCGAAGCGCCGGGCCCTCACCGCGCGCTTGCGCCACCTCGTGCAGGCCCGCCGAGACCTCGGCGCGCCGCTGCCCCCGTCGCTCGCCGCCTGGCTGGCCAGCCCGGTCGACCCCGACCCCGAGCCCGTCCACGAGACGCCCACCGCGGTGGACTGAACGTCGAATCAGGTCACCTGAGCCGCCGTGCGCGGCACGGACGACCTGATTCGGCCAGGTGCTGGCGGGGCCGAGGCCGTCGCCTCGGCTTCAGTCGTCGGCGGGGCGGATGGTCTGGGCGATGGCGCCCACGAGGTCGGCGTCGACCATCTCGGTGGCGACCTTCACCGCGTTGACGATGGCGGTGTCGTTCGACGAGCCGTGGCTGATGATGCACACGCCGTTGAGGCCGAGGAGCATGGCCCCGCCCGTGTTGTTCGGGTCGAGCTGGGCGTAGAGCGGGAGCAGGGCCGGGAACAGGACGTCGCCGGCGGCCTTGGTCTCGTCGCTGGTGTTGAACGTGCCGAGGATGGCGTTGACCAGCGAGCGCATGCTGCCCTCGAGCGTCTTGAGCACGACGTTGCCGGTGAAGCCGTCGGTCACGATCACGTCGACGTCGGGCGACATGATGTCGCGGCCCTCGACGTTGCCGACGAACGTGCCGCCACAGGCGGCCTCCCACTCGCGGGTGGCGAGCAGTGCATGGGTCTCCTTCACCAGCGGGCTGCCCTTGGTGGGCTCCTCGCCGATGGACAGGAGGCCGACCTTGGGGGTCTCGATGCCGTAGCGGGTGCGGGCGAAGGTGGCGCCCATCTGGGCGAACTGCACCAGCCACTCGGGCGAGCACTCGGCGTTGGCACCGGCATCGAGCAAGACGGTGGGGTTGCCGCCCGCGGGGTTCGGGATCGGCGTGGCGATGGCCGGCCGGAACACGCCGGGCAGGCGCTTCATGCGCAGCAGCGCCGAGGCCATGGTGGCGCCGGTGTTGCCGGCTGAGACCATGGCGCAGGCCTTGCCGTCGCGGACGGCCTCGGCGGCGCGCACCAGCGACGAGTCCTTCATGGTCCGGACGCTCTTGCCCGGATCGGCGTCCATGGCGATGACCTCGGACGCGGGCAGGACCTCGAGGCCGCCGGTCTCGGTCAGGTCCTCGGGCCGGCCGACGAGGACGACGGACACGCCGAGCTCGTCACGGGCGCGGATCGACCCGGCGATGATCTCCGCCGGGGCCTTGTCTCCGCCCATCGCATCGACGGCGACGGGGAGGCGTTCGGTTGACGTCATGGCAGGTCAGCCGGACGTGGGTCAGTCGACCTCGATGGCCTGGCGGCCGTGGTACCAGCCGCAGTTGCCGCACACGACGTGGGGCAGCTTGGCGGAACCGCAGCGCGGGCAGACGCTGCGCGAGGGAGCGTCGAGCTTCCAGGCCGAAGCCCGGCGGCTGCGGCTCTTGGACTTGGAGGTCTTCTTCTTGGGGACAGCCATCGTCGTGGTCCTGAGGTCGTGGTCGGGGGCGCTGCGGTGCGCCGCACGCGAGGGGTAGATGGTAGCGACCGAGCCCCATCCCGGTCGAAAGCGCCCCGCCACCAGGCCGTCTCGCCGCACCCCGCGGGTGCCGCCGCCTCGGATCATCCGGTCACCGGCCGGGCGTCGGTCACCGCGAGCGGGGCGCCGTTCACCGGCCCGGCGTCCAGCCCGGCCATCAGCGCCGACGGCCGTTGGGTGGCCTACATCTCGAAGGGCCCCGGTCCCATCGCCGGCTTCGCGCCGAGCCACCTGAACGTGCACCGCTTCGACCGGGCGACCGGAACCGCGGTCCTGGTCACCGTCCCGGCTGGCGGGGCGGGGGCGGAGATCGACGGCGATGCCGCCGAGCCGCAGATCAGCGACGACGGGCGCTGCGTCTCGTTCCACCAGGTTCGCCGCCTCGTCGGAGTTCCAGAACACCTACGGGAAGCTGTCGAACACCGCCTTCGTGCACCTCGTGTACGGCAACGTCCTCCACCGCAAGGCCGACGCCGCCGGTGTGTCCCACTGGGTCGAGAAGCTGGAGGCGGGCCTGTCCCGAGGCGGGATGATGACCCAGTTCTCCGAGTCGTCGGAGGGGAGGCGGGTCATGTCGCCGTACGTGGACGTCCTCCTGCTCCACCTCGGCCTGCTCCGGTCGCTCCCCACGACCGGCGCGTTCGGGTCCGGGACCCTCGCCGTCATCGACGGCACCGCACCGATCAGCCAGATCGCTCACGACCTGCGCCCCAGCGCCGCCTACGCCGCCCGCACCGCGAACTGGCGCGCCCGCGCCCGACGCGCCGGGTCAGAGGTCGAGGTCGTCGAGGGCGGCCCAGCGGGGGTCCTTGGCCGGTCCGTCGTCGGGCTCGTCGTCGGGGGCCGCGTCGCCCTCGACCGTGGCCGGGAAGGCGTCCGGCGCGGGGCCGAGGCAGTCGTCGGTGCACAGGGGCGCCAGCGGGAGCGCCAGCAGGGCGATGTCGTGGAGGAGCGGGCCGAGGTCGACCTGGTCGTGTTCGAGGGGCCAGGTCTCGCCGTCGGTGGGCTTGGTCTCGTAGACCTCGCGGATGTCGATGGCGGCGACGCCGTGCAGCTCCTTCAGGCAGCGGCGGCACTCTCCCGTCCACGGCACCTCGGCCGCCCCGGTGAGCACCACGCCCTCGTGGATCGACTCCAGCTCGCCGGTGAACGTGATCTCGGCACCGTCGGGGATGGCGACGTCGGTGAGACCCAGGCCGTCGGCCACGAGCGTGCGCTCCACCGGCATCCGGGAGCCGGGGCGGCGCCGGATCTCCGTGACCGACACGATGACGGCCGGCGGGTGGCCCTCGCCCGCTGCCTCCGGCCGGGCGGGGGTCACGACCGGTCCTGGTCGAAGAACGCCTCGTCCTCGGGGTCGGGGGCCGCCTCGGGCTCGGGGCGGGCCAGGTTGGTGGCCTGGAGCTTCTCGCGGCCCGATCCGACCAGCTTGAGGGTGCGCTCGAGCACGATCTCGAAGCTGGCCAGCTTCTGGTCGCAGAAGTCCTCGCACTCGAGGCGGAGGCGCCGGGCCTCGGCCTCGGCGGCGTCGATGATGCGGCGGGCCCGGTGCTCGGCGGCCTTGACCACCTCGGTGCGCTGGACCATCTGCTCGGCGCGCGCCCGGGCGGCATCGGTGATCTCGTCGCCGTCGGCGCGCATCTTGGCGAGGTACTCCTCGCGCTCCTTGCGCAGCCAGCGGGCCTCGCGAAGCTCGTCGGGGAGCCGGCCGATGGCCTCGTCGAGGAGCTCGAGGACCTCTTCCTTGTTGATCATCGCCGAGGCGGACAGCGGCATGGGGCGGGCCGCGGCGATGAGGTCCGAGACCCGGCGCAGCAGCTCCTCGGCGTCGACCTGGGTGCGGCCGCGGGTGAGGGTGCGGCGGGGCTGGGGCTCCTCGATCGGCTCGGGCTCGGCTTCGGCGTCGAACGGCTGGTCGCGGTAGCCGCGCTCGTCGTAGGCCCGCTCGTCGAAGTCACGGGGGTCGTGGGGCTGGCGTTCGTCGTACGGTCGGTCGTCGTAGCTCATGCGGGGGGCTCCTGGAACGATTCGGCGAGACGGGCGGCGACCGGCGCCGGCACCATCGAGGACACGTCACCGCCGAACCGGGCGATCTCCCGGATCCACTTCGAGGCGACGAAGGAGTGCTCGGTGGCGGACGGGATGAAGACCGTGTGCACCCCCGAGATGGCGAGGTTCATCTGCGACTGCTGCAGCTCGGACTCGAAGTCCGACACCGCCCGGAGGCCCTTCACGAGGAAGTCGGCATCGACCTCCTTGGCCAGGTTGACCACGAGGTTCGAGTACACGGTGACCTCGACGTTGGGCAGGTGGGCCACCGACTCGGCGATCATCTCCCGCCGCTCGTCGAGCGAGTAGAGGCCGGTCGTCTTCTGCGGGTTGCCGATGGCCGCCACCACGACGGAGTCGAACAGGCGCGACGCGACCTCGATCAGCTCGAGGTGTCCGTTGTGGATGGGGTCGAACGACCCCGGGTAGAGGACTCGCGTCACGTAGGGGCTCCGGAGGCAGCGGCGAACTGAACCACCGTACCGCCGTACGTCTTGGACTTGATGCCAACGAGGCCCTCCGGCAGGGCCACCTCGCGGTCCGATTCGATCACCACCACGCCGTCCGGGGCGAGGGCCGCCAGCACCGCGACCAGGAGGTCGTCCCACCCGTCGTGGGCGTAGGGCGGGTCCAGGAGCACCAGGTCGAAGGAGCCGCCCGCGACCAGGGCGCGCTCGGCGGTGCCGGCCAGCACCCGGGCCCGGTCGGCCAGGCCCAGGGACCGGAGGTTGGTCGTGACCACCTCGACGGCCTGGGGGTCGAGGTCGGCGAACGTCGCGTGGGCCGCTCCTCGCGAGAGCGCCTCGATGCCGAGCGCGCCGCTCCCGGCGAACGCGTCCAGCACCCGGGCTCCGTCGACCGCGTCGAGGCTGTCGAGGGCGTTGAACAGCGCCTCGCGCACCCGGTCCGAGGTGGGTCGGGTCCCCTGGCCGGGCGGGACGTCGATGCGGCGCCCGCCCACGCTCCCGGCGACGATCCTCAACGCCCCCTTGGTCGGGGTCTGACGCGACGACGCCGAGCTCCGGCGCGGCCGGGGCGACGGCTTGCGGCCGCTCACGGCACCTCGGCGACCAGCCGGGCGCTCTCCTCCCACAGCCAGCGGGCGTCCTCGGGGTTGCGGGCGTGGCGCGAGGCGGGCCAGCGCCGGCCGTGGGACCAGTAGGCGCCGGAGCGGGCGGTGACCCGTGGCTTGGTGGAGCTGGCGAGCATCACCTGGGTCTTGGCGCCGCTCTTGGGCGAGCGCAGCACGTAGCGGCCGAACGTGTCGATCCACCAGCTGAGCGCACCCGTGTCGCCGTCGACCCCGAACCCGCTGTAGATGCTGCCGGGGTGCACCGCGAAGACGGTGACCCCCGTGCCCTCCAGTTGGCGGGCGAGCTCCAGTGCGAACTGGGCGTTGGCCAGCTTCGACAGGCCGTAGTTGCGGCCGCCTCCGAAGCGGACCCGGCCCTGGAGGTCGTCGCGGTCCAGCCCCTTGAGCGCCCACCGGTGGGCGACCGACGACAGCACGATCACCCGTGATGGCGCGGAGTCGACGAGGCGCTGGCGCAGGAGGTCGGTGAGCAGGAAGTGGCCGAGGTGGTTGGTGCCGAACATCAGCTCGAACCCGTCGGCGGTCTCCTGCCGGGTGTCCACCATCAGGCCGGCGTTGTTGACCAGGACGTCGAGGCGGTCGAACTCGCCGAGGAACCAGGCCGCGAAGTCCCGGATCGACGAGAACGAGGCGAGATCCAGGCTGCCGAGCACGACGCGGTCGCTCCCGGAGCGCTCGACGACCTCGGTCCGGGCCGCCTCCCCCTTCGTGGCGCTGCGGGCCGTCATCACGACGGTGGCGCCCATCGCCGCGAGGGCGACGGCGGTCTCCTTGCCGATGCCGGAGTTGGCCCCGGTGACGATGACGACCTGGCCGGTGAGGTCCTCGCGCTGCTTCGCACCCATGGCGGCCGAGTCTCGCACCCCGGTCCCCCACCCTCCCCAACCCGGTGGTGCGGGCGGTACCGTCGGCCGGGTGAGCGAGCCCACCGTCCCGTCCGCCAGCGACGCCGTGCGCATCGTGCGCATCGGCCGACCGGAACGGCGCAACGCCGTGAACTCCGAGACCGCCGAGCGCCTCTACCGGGAGTTCCTCGCCTTCGACTCGGACCCGGACGCCAAGGTGGCCATCCTCACCGGCGACGAGGCCGCGTTCTGCGCCGGCGCCGATCTGACCGACCTCCCCCGCCTCCGCGACAGCGGGCCGATGGGCCCGACCCGCATGGCGCTGTCGAAGCCGGTCATCGCCGCGATCGACGGCTGGTGCGTCGCCGGTGGCGTCGAGCTCGCCGCGTGGTGCGACATCCGCATCGCCGGGGCCGGGGCCAAGTTCGGCTGCCTCGAGCGGCGCTGGGGCGTCCCGCTCATCGACGGCGGCACGATCCGCCTCCCCCGCATCGTCGGCCTCGGCCGGGCGATGGACCTCATGCTCACCGGCCGGGGGTTCGACGCCGAGGAGGCGGAGCGCATCGGGTTCGTCAGCCGCCTCGTGCCCGAGGGCACCGCGCTCGCCGCGGCCATCGAGGCGGCCGAGGTCATCGCCTCGTCGCCGTGGCCGGCCGTGGTCCACGACCGCCTGTCCGCCTACGAGAGCTACGGCCTGTCGATCGAGGACGCCCTCGCCAACGAGGACCGCCACGGCCGGGCCGTCATCTTCGACCCGGGGTTCGCCGACGGCGTCGCCCAGTTCCAGGCCGACCAGGCCCGGCGGCGAGCCGAGGGCGACCGGTGAGCGACCACCGCGCCGACGACGACCACGACGACGGACCCACCGATGCCTCGGGCGCACCCCTGGTGCCCCAGACCATCGTGTGCATCGACTGCGGCAGCACCGCCCACCTGATGACCCGCCCCGACGACACCGGGCGCTTCTGGCCCGGCGACCTCGTGTCCTACCGGTGCGAGGACTGCCTCGACCGCTGGGACCTCATCGTCCCCGGGGACGACCCCGAGGACGACCACGGTCCGGACTGGTAGCGGTCGGCCTAGGAGGCTCGGCGCGGGCGGGCCCGGAGCTCGCCACCGCAGTTGGGGCAGGCACCCGCGAGCGGGCCGTCGACGCAGTCGGCGCAGAACGTGCACTCGTAGGAGCAGATCCGCGCCTGGTCGCTGTCGGGCGGCAGCGCCGCCTGGCACCGCTCGCAGGTGTCCCGCATCTCCAGCACGGGGAGATCAGTAGCCGTTCTTGTGGACCTTGTCGACCGCGATCTTGAGGATGATCCGCTCGCTCTGGATCGGGTTCGGGTAGTCGTCGACGCCCATGTACTTCTTGGCGAGGGTGTCGATGTTGGACCGGGCCTCGTCGCCACCGACCGTCTCGACGACCGTCCCCCGAGCCTCGACGTACTGGTAGGCGTTCTCCGAGTTGAACACGGTGACGGTGACCCGAGGGTCGCGCACGGCGTTCTTGTACTTCTGGCGGTGGATCTCCGTGTTGATCAGGAGGTGCTCGCCGTCGTCGTCGATCCACATGATCTGCGTCTGGGGCTGGCCATCGGCCATGAGCGTGGTGAACGCGGCGAAGTTCTTGCCGGCGAGGAGGTTGGCGAGGTCTGCATCGAGGGTCATGCCCGCGACGCTATCGGCGCCCTTCCAGGATGCGAACCCGCAGGTCAGGCCCCCGCCGCGGCCAGGCGGGCGGTGCCGCCGGAGGCCCGTGCGAACTCCGGCGCCGGCCGTGCGCCCGGCTCCGTAGCCTGCGGCCATGCGCTTCAGCTTCTGGATCTCGACGCAGCTCACCTGGACCGACACGCTCGACCTCGCGAGCCACGCCGAGGCCACCGGCTGGGACGGCCTGTGGGTCGCCGACCACTTCATGCCGAACGACGACTCGGCGCTCGACCAGCCGATGCACGAGGCGCTCGGGCTGCTCGGCGCCCTGGCGGCCGCCGTGCCGCGGGTCCGGCTCGGTTCGCTCGTGCTCGGCAACACGTACCGGCACCCGGCCGTCGTCGCCAAGACCGCGGCCACCATCGACCACATCTCCGGCGGCCGGCTCGTGCTCGGCGTCGGCGCGGGGTGGCAGGAGAACGAGCACGCCCGCTACGGCATCCCGCTGGGCACCGTCCGGGAGCGGCTCGACTGGTTCGAGGAGGCGTGCCAGGTGCTCGTCGGCCTGCGCGACGAGCACCGCACGACCGTGGCCGGCTCCCGCTACCAGCTCGACGACGCCCCGGCCGAGCCCAAGCCCGTCGGCCCGATGCCGCTGCTCATCGGCGCCAGCGGCCAGCAGCGGATGGCCGCCATCGTCGCCCGGTATGCCGACGAGTGGAACACCTGGAGCACGCCGTCGCTCTGGCAGGAGAAGCGGGTCGGGTTCGATCGGGCGCTCGACGAGGCCGGCCGCGATCGGGCCGACCTCCACCGGTCGACCCAGGCGCTGGTGTTCCTCGGTCCCGACGGCTTCAAGACGGCCGAGGACTTCGCCGCCATCCGCCCGGCCATCGGCGGCACCAGCGAGCAGCTCATCGAGACGATCGGCCAGTGGGCCGATGCCGGCCTCGACGAGCTGATCATCCCGAGCTTCACGCTCGGCGACGGCGATCAGGCCAAGGAGGCGATCGACCAGCTCATCGAAGAGGTCGCCCCCGCCTTCCGCTGACCGCCGGTGCCCGCTCGGGCGTGCCACCTCCAGACCACGGTGGTCACGGCCGGGAGGACGACCACGGTGGCGAGGACAGCCACCGCGAGGGAGCGGCCCACCTGGTGGCGCCAGGTACGCGCCGGCCCGACTCCCCTGCTCAGGACTTGAGGAGGAAGTCGGCGTCGGCGTCGCCGAGGAAGAGGCGGACCTCCTCCTCGATCACCGAGCTGTGCGAGAGGTCGGGGTCGGCGTCGATCAGCTCGAATGCGACCTCGCGGGCCTTCTCGACCCACTCGCGGTCCCGGCGCAGCGACGCCAGCTTCAGGTCGTTCTTGCCCTTCTGGCGCTCGCCCATGAGCGTGCCCTCGCCGCGCAGGTCGAGGTCGATCTCGGCCAGCTCGAACCCGTCGGTGGTGCGGACCATGGCGTCGAGCCGGGCCTCGCCGTCGGACGTGGTGCCGGCACCGACGAGCCAGCACGTCGACGCGTGCGCACCTCGGCCGACGCGGCCGCGGAGCTGGTGGAGCTGCGCGATGCCGAAGCGGTCGGCGTCGAGGATGACCATGACCGTGGCGTTCGGCACGTCGACGCCGACCTCGATGACCGTCGTGGCCACCAGCACCTGCGTGGCACCGGAGCGGAAGCGGCCCATCACCTGCTCCTTGTCGGCGCTGGCCATGCGGCCGTGGAGCAGGCCGAGCGAGAGGCCGTGGAGCTCGCCGCCCTCCAGCCGCTCGAGGGTCTCCTCGGCGGAGGCGACCTCGAGCTTGTCGGAGCCCTCGACCAGCGGGCACACCACGTAGGCCTGGCGGCCGGCGGCCACCTCGGCGCGCACGTGGTCCCACACGGGTGCCTCGGCCTCGGGGTCGTCGCCCTCCCCGTCGACGCGGACCCACGTGGTCTCGATGGGGGTGCGGCCCGGCGGCAGCTCGTCGAGGATCGACACGTCGAGGTCGCCGTAGACCGTCATGGCCGCGGTGCGCGGGATGGGCGTGGCCGTCATCACCAGCACGTCGGGCGTCAGGCCGTCGGCGCCCTTCTGCCGCAGGGCGGCGCGCTGCTCGACGCCGAAGCGGTGCTGCTCGTCGATCACCACGACGCCGAGGGAGCGGAACGCGACCTTGTCCTCGATGAGCGCGTGGGTGCCGATCAGGATGTCGACCTCGCCGTCGGCGAGGCCCTCGGCCAGCTTGCGCCGAGCGGCGGCGGGCACCTTGTTGGTGAGCAGCTCGACCCGCAGCGGCCGGTCCTCGGCCATGCCCGCGAACAGCGAGTCCGGGTCGGGATCGCCCGGCACGCGGAGGTCGGCGAGCAGCGCCTTGATGCCGGCGAAGTGCTGCTCGGCGAGGACCTCGGTGGGCGCCATGAGCGCACCCTGGTGGCCGCCCTGGACCGCGGTGAGCAGCGCGGTGACGGCGACGACCGTCTTGCCGGCGCCGACGTCGCCCTGGAGGAGCCGGTGCATCGGGTGCGGCCCGGTGAGGTCCACGTCGATCTCGGCGATGACCCGCTGCTGGGCACCGGTGAGCGGGTACGGCAGGGCGTCGTGGAACCGGCGGACCAGCTCGCCCGAGCCGTCGTGGACCATGCCCTTCGCCGTGCGCTCCAGCGCCCGCTTCCGCAAGACGAGCGCCAGCTGCACGCGCAGTAGCTCGTCGAACACGAGCCGCTTGCGGGAGGTCGCGATGTCGGTCCACGCCTCGGGCTGGTGGTACCCCCACAGCGCCCGTTCCCGCTCGACCAGCCCGAGCCGCTTGCGGACGGCGGCCGGCAGCGGCTCGGCGAGGCCGCGGGCCCGGGTCTTGCCGAGTGCCACCCCGACCCAGCGGGCGAAGTCATCGGACTCGAGCTTGGTCTTGGGCTTCGACCCGGAGATCGAGACCTGGTGCTGGGGGTAGATCGAGATGATCTTCCCGGTCTGCTCGCCGCCGATGACGTCGACCACCGGGTTCGTGAGCTGCGGACGGCCGTTGAAGGAGTCGACCTTCCCGAAGAACACGGCCTCGGTCCCGACGGCGAGCTTCTGCTCGATGCCCCACGTGTTGAAGAAGGTGACCTTGAGCCGGCCGCCCGAGCCGTCGGTGACGTCGAACTCGTCGCGGTTCAGCGGCCGGCCGCGCCCGCGCCGAGGGGGCCGGTGGGCCTTGTGGTTGCGGACCGTGCCCACGACCATCGCCTCCTCGCCGGGCCGGAGGTCCCGGATCGAGACCTGGCGGGACCGGTCGACGTGGCGCCGCGGGTAGTAGGTGACCAGGTCCAAGATGTCCTCGACGCCGATCTTGCCGAGGGCGTCGACCTTCTTCGGGCTGGCGTGCAGCGCGCTGATGGCCGTGAGCGGGAAGGTCGCCAGGTCGGCGTAGGTCAGGGGCCCGTCGGTCATCGCCCGTGGAGGCTACGAGGTGGCTGCCGCCGCTTGGACGACCCGGTGCCGGTGGGCTCGCACCTCGTCCTCGACCAGCACCGCCAGCTGGAGGTACAGGCCGATCCGCAGCGCCACCGCTCCGAGGAGGGCGAGGCGGCCGAGCTCCGGCGTGGCGCCGTGCCACCCGATGTAGAGGGACGCGAGGGCGAGCGCGACGACCGCGAGCGGGATCGGCCAACGCGCGGTTCGGCGTCGGACCCGGGCCACGGACCACCCGAGCACGACCACGAGCAGGCTGATCACCATGCCCGTGTCGCCCGCGCCGAACAGGACGTCCTCGGCGACCGCGGGGAGGACCGGGCGGGTGGTGGCGTACCGGTCCCCCGGCGAGAGCATGGCGGCCTGGGGCTGCTCGTCCTCGGCCGACGACGGCCGCACGCCCGCGAAGTCGTCGAGCGGGGCGGTGAGCGCGTATCCAGGGTGGGTCACCAGGTAGCGCAGGTACGTGCTGCGGCCCTCGTGCGCCACCCAGTCGGAGAAGGCCGGGTCCTCCCGCAGCGAGTCGGGGTCGAGCTGCCCGGACTTCGGCACCGGCATGCCGTGGTCGGTGAACCACGCGAGCTGGGCGGGGTCGTCTGCCACCCGGTTGGCCACGATGACGAGCAGGTTCTCGCGGACGATCTCCTGGTTGCGGCCGTAGGTCGCGGTGGCCAGCGCCGCCTCCACGGCGAGCACGATGCACAGCAGCGCGAGGAGGCGCACGCCGAGGTCCCGGACCGACCGCCGCCGGGCGAGCACCGCCGTGGCGACGGCCGCGAGCAGCACCACCAGCCAGGCCGTCGGCACCAGGCTCTGACGGACGAACAGCCACGGCAGCGTGGCCACCGCAACCAGCACGGCGGTCACCGGCTCGGTGCGGCGGGCGAAGTTGAGCCACGCCGCGATCACGAGCACGGTGAGCGACAGGCCCAGCGACTCGGACAGCTTGGCGGCGTCCCAGTTGGTGACGATGGTCGTGCACCCCAGCGCGGCGAGGACGCCGGCGACGACCATCCGGGACGTGCGGTACCGGAACCACGCCGCTGCGCTCAGCGCGAGCGTCGCCCAGCAGGCGGCCCCGACGAGCGCCTGGCCGACCACCAGCCCGCGGGCGTTGCCGGGGATGAGCCAGTACAGGAGCGGCGTCGCCCACGGCCGCCGCCAGTCGCCGGTGAAGTCGATGCGGTCGTACTCGCCGGAGTCGACGTAGAGGTACAGCCGCATGCCGGCAACGGCGACGACCCGCAGCAGGACGACGGCGCCGACGAGCCAGCCGGCCCACCGCCACCGGCGCACCAGCTGGTGCAGGGGTTGCGGGTCGTCGAACCCGGCGAGCGACGTCACCGGCCGGGGCCGGCGGGCGAGCGGTCCACCGCCGGCGTCGGCGTCATCGGAGGCGCCGGCGCCGTCGGGTCCGTCGAGCTCGACCGCGTCGCCGTCCGCCGCGACCACGGGCTACTCGATGCCGAGGAAGTAGGGGTAGAGGGGCTGCCCGCCGTGGTGGGTCTCGGCCTCCACCCCCTCGTGGTGCTCCTCGAGCCAGAGCATCACCTTGCGGGTCTCCCCGTCGGTGGAGCCCTCGCCCGTGATGAGCGTGACGATCTCGTGGTCCTCGGTCAGGAGGTGGTCGAGCAGCCCGATGGTGGCGTCGCTGACGGTGGGTGCCACCGCACGGATGCCGTCGCGGGCGATGCCGAGGTAGTCGCCCTCGACGATGGGCCCGACGTCGCACGACGAGTCCCGGACCGCCTGGGTGACCTCGCCGGCCAGCACGTTGGCGGCCGCCTCGGCCATGCCCGACGCGTTGTCGTCGATCTCGGCGTCGGGGTCGTAGGCGAGCAGCGCGGCGAAGCCCTCGGGGATGCCCTTGGTGGGGACGACGACCACGGTCTTGTCGGTGGTGGCGTCGACCTGCTGGGCCACGGCGATGATGTTCTTGTTGTTCGGCAGGATGACGACGTGGTCGGCCGGCGCAGCCTCGACGGCCTCGAGGATCTGCGCGGTGGACGGGTTCATCGACTGGCCGCCGGTGAGGACCCGGGCGCCGAGCGAGTGGAAGATGCGCTTGATGCCGTCGCCCGTGGCGATGGCGACGACCGCGGTGGTGACCGGTGTGGCGTCGGGCTCGGGCTCGGGGTGCTCCTCGGCCTCGCGGACCCAGCGCTCCTCCTCGACCTCCTCGAGCAGGTCGGTGACCCGGATCTTCGACGGCTTGCCGATCTCGATGGCGGCCTCGATCGCGGGGCCGATGTCGTCGGTGTGGATGTGGCAGTTGAAGAGGCCGTCGCCGCCGACGACCACGATCGAGTCGCCGATGCCGGCCCACACGTCCTTGAACGCCGAGATGGCCTCGTCGGGCGCCTCGAGGATGTACATCACCTCGTAGCGCAGGTCGGCCAGGCCCCGCTCGTGGCCCTCGTCGCCGTGGGCGAGGATCTGCAGCTCCTCGACGTGGCCGGCGTCGGCCACGGCCTCGGTGACCGAAGCGGCCGGCAGCTCGCGGTCGTCGACCACGTGCAGGAAGCCGTCGATGAGGAGCATGAGCCCGGTACCGCCGGCATCGACGACGCCGGCCGCCTTCAGGACCTCGAGCTGCTCGGGGGTGTTGGCCAGCGCCTCGTGCCCGGAGGTGCGGGCGGCATCGAGCACCTCGACGAGCGACCCGCCGGAGCCGGCCGCCGCGGAGGCGCCCTCGGAGGCCACCCGGATCACGGTGAGGATCGTGCCCTCGACCGGGTTGCCCACCGCCTCGTACGCACCCTTGGCCGCGACCTCGAGGCCCTGGGCGAGCAGCACGCCGTCGATCTCGCCGTCGGCGGCGGTGGCGAGCGTCTGGGTCAAGCCGCGCAGGATCTGCGACAGGATCACGCCGCTGTTGCCCCGGGCGCCCATGAGGGCGCCGTGGCCGATGGCCTTGCAGACCGCAGCGAGGTCGCCGTCGACGCCCTCCAGCTCCGCCGCCACCGAGGTGATGGTCAGGGCCATGTTGCTGCCGGTGTCGCCATCGGGCACGGGGTACACGTTGAGGCGGTTGATGCCGTCCTTGTGCGCCTGCAGGGCGTCTCGGAATGCGGCCACGACGAGCCGGAGGTCGTCGGCACCGAGGCGCGCGAGGGTGGTCATGGCGGCGCAGCCTACTGACTGCGCGGAGGGCGGTCAGACGACGTGCGCGTCACCTGCGACGGCGCTCGGCTTGTGAGCAACGGCCGGCACCGCGTACATTTGTCCCTCGGCCCAACCCGGGTCGATCGGTAGCGAACCCTGGAGTGCAGTGATGGCCTCGACGTGTGAAGTGTGCGGCAAGAAGCCGTCGTTCGGCATGAGCGTGAGCCACTCGCACCGTCGCACCAAGCGGCGTTGGAGCCCGAACATCCAGAACGTGCGGGCCGTCGTGGCGCCCGGCACCGTTCGCCGGGTCAACGTGTGCACCGGCTGCCTGAAGGCCGGCAAGGTCACCAAGGCCACCCGGGCCAAGACCTCCGCCTGACCCTTCCGGTCTCCCAGATCGAGCACGAAGGCGCCGGGTCCCCCGGCGCCTTCGTCGCGTCCCATCGCCCCTGCCGATGTGCCCACGGGGCCGCATCGCCAGCACCGATGTGCCGCATCCCAAGTTCGTATGGCCGCGAGGGCCGCTCCAGCGTGCGCCGCGCCGAGGCGCGGCACTAGGGTCGCGACACCGCATCCACAGGTGGAGGTCGTTGTTGTGCAAGGTGTGATCAAGTCGTACGACCCAGGGACGGGCGACGGGATCATCATGTGCGACACCGACCTGGCCGACTACGACCTGGCTCCCGGGTCGATCCACGGCTCACCGTTTCGCATGCTCCGCCAGGGGCAGCGAGTGATCTTCGACCTCGATGAGAGCGGTCGGGCCACGGGGCTGCGCCTCGGGTCCGAGGTCGACATGGGCACGCCGGGCTTCGGCCCGCCGCCCGAAGTCTGAAGCAACCAAAACTCGCGGCCTTCCCGCCCCGGTCACCGGAGAGATCATGACTGCCACCACCAGCAACGAGAAGCTCAAGGCGTGGGTCGCCGAGTGGGCCGAGGTCTTCGGGCCCACCGACATCCACTGGTGCGATGGGTCCGCCGAGGAGTACGAGTCGCTCTGCCAGCTGCTCGTCGACGGCGGCACCTTCGAGAAGCTGTCCGACGCCAAGCGCCCCAACAGCTACCTCGCCCTCTCCGACCCGGGCGACGTCGCCCGCGTCGAGGACCGCACCTACATCTGTTCGCTCGATGAGGTCGATGCCGGCCCCACGAACAACTGGCGCGATCCGGCCGAGATGAAGGAGACCCTCCTCGGCCACTACCGCGGCGCCATGGCGGGCCGCACCATGTACGTGGTGCCGTTCTCCATGGGCCCGCTCGGCTCGCCCATCGCCCACATCGGCGTCCAGCTCACCGACTCGCCCTACGTGGCCGTGAGCATGCGCATCATGACCCGCATGGGCCAGGGCGCCCTCGACGTCCTCGGCGACGGCGACTGGGTCAAGTGCCTGCACTCCGTGGGCTACCCGCTCACCGACGGCAAGGCCGACGTGCCGTGGCCGTGCGACGCGGACAACAAGTACATCTCCCACTTCCCCGAGAGCAACGAGATCTGGAGCTACGGCTCGGGCTACGGCGGCAACGCCCTGCTCGGCAAGAAGTGCTTCGCCCTCCGCATCGCCTCGACCATGGCCCGTGACCAGGGCTGGATGGCCGAGCACATGCTCATCGTTGGCATCACCAACCCGGCCGGCGAGAAGAAGTACGTCGCCGGCGCCTTCCCGTCCGCCTGCGGCAAGACCAACATGGCCATGCTCATCCCGACCCTCCCGGGCTGGAAGTGCGAGACCATCGGCGACGACATCGCCTGGATGAAGTTCGGCGAGGACGGCCGGCTCTACGCCATCAACCCGGAGGCCGGCTTCTTCGGCGTGGCGCCCGGCACCGGCGACGACACCAACCCCAACGCCATCGCCTCGCTGCACGCCAACTCGATCTTCACCAACGTCGCCAAGACCGACGACGGCGACGTCTGGTGGGAGGGCATGACCGACGAGACCCCGGCGCACCTCGTCGACTGGAAGGGCAACGACTGGACCCCCGAGTCCGGCACCCCCGCCGCCCACCCGAACGCCCGCTTCACCGCTCCCGCCGAGCAGTGCCCGTCGATCGACCCCAAGTGGGAGGACCCCGCCGGCGTCCCGATCTCGGCCATCCTCTTCGGCGGCCGCCGCGCCACCAACGTCCCGCTGGTGACCGAGGCCTTCGACTGGCAGCACGGCACGTTCCTCGGCTCGATCATGAGCTCGGAGAAGACCGCCGCCGCCGCCGGCACCATCGGCGAGGTCCGCTTCGATCCCTTCGCCATGCTGCCGTTCATGGGCTACAACGCCGGTGACTACATGCAGCACTGGCTCGACATCGGCAAGGCCACCGACGCCGACAAGCTCCCGAAGCTGTTCTGGGTCAACTGGTTCCGCAAGGGCGACGACGGCTCGTTCCTCTGGCCGGGCTTCGGCGAGAACAGCCGGGTCCTCAAGTGGGTCCTCGAGCGCGTCAGCGGCGAGGCCGAGGCCGTCGACACCGCCATCGGCCGGGTCCCGCTGCCCGACGGCATCGACGTCACCGGCCTCGACAGCGTGTCGCCCGACACCCTGGCCGAGCTGCTCAAGGTCGACAACGAGGCCTGGCGGGGCGAGATCCCGCTGATCGAGGAGCACTTCGCCTTCATCGGCGAGCACCTCCCCGGCGAGCTCCGCGACGAGCTCAACGACCTCCAGAAGCGCCTCGCCAACTAGCTCGACGCTTCCTGATCGGACCGAAGGCCGCCCTCCGGGGCGGCCTTCGCCGTTTTCACCCCACCCCCCCTGCGCCGAACCTCGCGTACCTCACCCCACCTCCCTGCGCCGAACTTCGTATGGCTCAGGCCCCGTTCGGGCGTCCTCGCATACGAAGTTCGGGTGGGGGGGGGGTGGGGGTCACCAGCGGGTCGGGTGGGGTCACCAGCGGGGTCGGGTGGGGTCGTAGACGGCGGACGCGACGGGCGGCCACCCTCGGAACGTCGTGGCCGTGGGCCCGATCGTGGCACGGGCCACCCGCCGGCGCGGCCGTTGTAGGTTGCTGGCCACGAGCGCGAGCGCCCCGGGAGGCAGCCATGGCCGTGACGGCGTACATCCTGATCCAGACCGAGGTCGCCAAGGCGGCGTCCGTCGCCACCGAGGTCCGTCAGATCCCGGGCGTGGTGGCCGCCGACGACGTGACCGGGCCCTACGACGTGGTGGTCCGGGTCGAGGCGGCATCGATGGACGAGCTCGGCCGCCTGGTGGTGAGCCGGGTCCAGATGCTCGAGGGCATCACCAAGACCACCACCATGCCGGTGGTCAACCTCTAGCCCTCGCCCCGGCCCGCCCGCCGACCGGCCGCCACGACGGGTCGGCTCCAGCGCGCCTCGAGCGCGCCTCGAGCGGGCCTCGACGGCCTTCGCGGCCGCCGGATCGAGCCGCGCGTGGCGCGGTGCCCGCACCTGCGTCGGCGGCTCCCGATGGGGTGCGGCCGCTCGCCAATCGGGTGAGGTGCTCACCCGACTGGACTCGATATTGCGGTTTCGTTACGGTTTTCCGATCGCAGCGTCATGTTGCCGTTACTGATCTGACGCAATCGCTTCTGTCGTCCCACCAGGAACCCGCTTTCGTGAAGACCCGCCTCGCCTCGCTCGCCCTCGTCGCCCTCGTCCTCGTGGGCGCCGGCAGCCTGTCCGCCTGCACCCCGCAGATCACCGCCGTCCAGGCCGCTCGGGAGCAGATCGGCCAGCCGTACCGGAGCGGTGGCGAGTCCCGGGCCGAAGGCGGCTTCGACTGCTCCGGGCTCACCTACTACGCCTGGAAGCAGGCTGGCGTGACCCTCCCCCGCTCGTCGGCCGCGCAGTACGCCTGGGCCACGAAGATCAAGCGGGCCGACCTCCAGCCCGGCGACTTCGTCTTCTACAGCAGCTCGAAGTCGGCATCGAACATCACCCACGTCGCGCTCTACGCCGGCAACGGCAAGCTCATCCAGGCCCACAAGCCCGGCGTGCCCGCCAGCGAGGACGACCTCGCCACGTGGTGGACCGGCAACCTCGTCGGCTACGGCCGGGTGCCCGCCAGCGCCCTCTGACCCACGGTCAGATCGCGCCCTGCCCGATCGTGAGCAGGCGCAGGCCCAGGCCCATGATGAACAGGCCGCCGCAGCCGTAGAGCAGGTACTTCTTCTCCTTCAGCTGTGCCCGGTAGCTGTAGATGATCCCGACCGCGAACGCGGCCGAGAACCCGTACAGCACGTGGAAGCCGTAGTCGTCACCCTTGTGGGACTGCAGGATCACGACGCCGAGCGCCACCTGGACGAAGACGGCGATCTCGGCGAACGCGGTGAACCACCAGAGCTGCTTGACCCGGAACCGCGGGTCGCGGTGCGCGGCGAGGGCCCAGCAGCCGGCGAGGCCGTTGCCGATGATGACGACCCACGCCAGCGCCTCGTGGAGGTCGACCAGCGCCTGGGAGGCGGCGAGGATCAGCACGCCGTCACGCTCGCACAGCGGAGGGGCCCGAGCGAAACGGGCCTCAGCCGGTGTAGTTGGCGGCGCCCGAGACCGGCACCGCGCCGGTGGCCTGCGGATCGGTGGCCACCACCGTGGTCGACGTGGTGGCCGGCGCCGTGGTGGTCGTCGTCGGCGGCGCGAGCGGGGTGTAGATCGTGTCGAGCAGCGCCGAGTCGCAGCCGGGCACGTCGAGCACCGGGTTGCACCGGGCCACGGTGCCGCCGGGGATCTCCACCACGTACGGCGTCGTGAACCCGACCGCCAGGCCGGGGCCCTCGTAGTCCGTGCTCACCCACTGCGCACCGCTCGCCAGGGCGGCGTCGCGGGGGCCGGTGTTGTTCTCGCGGGCCTCGACCGTGTCGGCGTCGGACCGGGTGCGCACGACGTAGCCCTGCTGCACCAGGCCGGTGATGCTGGCGTCGAACGGGTCGTTGCGCTTGATGAACGCGGCGTCGGGGTCGCCCGGATCCGCGTTCGTGAAGAGCACCCGGCCCTCGAGGTTGGGGTGCCCGCTCAGGTAGTTGCTGCGGTAGCCGCCGCCGTTGTCCATGAGGAACATCGTCTTGCCGCGGCTCGCGCCGAGCGTGGGCCAGCCGTCGGTGGTGACGGCCTCGTTCAGGGTGGCGTGGGAGCCCCGGACGTCGTCGGGCGTCAGCAGATCGCTGTCGTCCATGACGGAGCGGATCTCGTCGTCGACGGAGCCGATGTTCGCCGCCGTCCACTTCTCGGGCGCCGTGAAGGTGAAGCCCGGGAAGTCGAGCGGGTCGTCCTTGAGCTCGACCAGCACGGCGAGCGGCACGTGGCTCGGGTTGGCGTCGCTCCAGGTCTTGATGGCCTGCAGGCAGTCGACGAAGGTCAGGCAGGTGCTGGCGTAGTCGACGTCTTGGATGTGCAGGACCTTGATGCCGGGCTCGTTCATCTTCGGGTCGTACGGGCCGACGCCGGCCGCGCCCCGGAGCAGCGGGTCGGCGTAGAGCCCACCGGACTGGTCGAGGTACACGTCGAGCTCGATCTGGCGCACCTTGCGGCTCTGGAACTGCGTGCCCAGCGGCTCGTGCTGGTACTGCATGAGGTCGGCGGCACCGTTGATGAACTGCCGGCGGAGCGCCTCCTCCTTGTCCGACACCATCTTCTTGTACGAGTTGTGGCTGCCGACCACCTGGATCTCGTTCAGGTGCACGTCGTCGTCGACGCCCGCCACCGCGACCGGGGCCGCCGGCGCGCTCGGGCGGCTGCTCACCGGTGAGCCGATGACGACCGCGGTCGCAGCGAGTGCGGCTGCAGCCGAGGCCAGTGCGATGAACCGACGGTGACCCATGTGGTGAACGCTCCCCAACATCCAGATGAACTGGGGACGACGGTAGCGCGCGGGTCACCCCAACTCGGGGGTCGACTCCCGTCCGCGGCGCACCACGGTGGCCGCACCCGTGGACGGATCGACGTCGACGACCGTGATCGACCCGTTGGCCGGGGCGAACACCATCACCTCGGACCGGTCCTCCGCCGCGGCCACGACGGCGTTGATGGCGACGAAGTGGGTGAACACGACGGCGTCGGCGTCAGCGGTCCGCACGGCGTCGAGCAGGCGCTCGCGCCACGCGGCCACAGCGGCGCCGAGGTCGGCCCAGTGCGAGACCATCGCTGCCGCCAGCCAGGCGCCCCGCTCCCCCGGGTCCGTGGTGGGCGACGGGACCTCGCCGAAGGCCGGCGCGATGCCGATGGCCGTCGACCAAGCCTCGGCCAGCGGCGCCGCGGTCTGCTGGGTCCGCAGCAGCGGCGAGGACCAGATCGGCTGCGGTGCCAGCGCCGAGAGCTCCCGGGCGACGGCATCGGCCTGAGCGCGGCCCGCGTCATCGAGGCCGGGGTCGAGGTGGTCGGTCCAGCTCGCGGCGGCGTGGCCGTGGCGGACGAGGTGCAGGCGCGCCACGCCAGCTCCCCGCTACGCCGGCTCGGGCTCGGCGACCGGCTTGGGCTGGAACAGCTCGCTCACGATCGGCGGCAGGTCGCCCTCGTGGCGGTGCTCGAGGATGAACCACTCCGGCCCGAACACGAAGGCGAAGATCTCGTCGGGCATCGCCGCCATGAAGTGGTCCGGGCCGATCTGGCTGGCGTGGGCGAGCATCGAGGCCCGCTTCCGGGTGATGACCGACGTGGTGTCGACCACGTGGGTGAGCTCGGCCTCGGACTTGCCGAAGGTGACCGCCGCGGTGACGCCCTCCTCGGCCGTGAGCCCCTCGGGCGGCTGCTCCTCGTCGGTGATGGCCGCATCGGGCACATCGAGCCCGGCGTCCTTGGCCATCGCCATGGCCTCCTGGATGCGGTCGCGGTTCATGGTGCCCTGCGCCACCACCGGCACGTCGACCAGCTCGGCCGCCCGCTGGCCCACCCGGTGGACCTGGATGTGGTCCGGGTGGCCGTAGCCGCCGTTCTCGTCGTAGATCGTGAGAACGTCGGGCGACTCCTCCTCGAGGATGACCGCCAGCCGCCGAGCGGCGTGCTCCACGTCGGCCTGCCAGAACGTGCCGGGCACGTCGTTCGTGGCCTCGCCGATCATCCCGGAGTCCATCCAGCCCAGGAACTCCACCCGGTCGACGCCGAGCACCTCAGCGGACCGGAACACCTCGGCGGTGCGCCGCAGCGCCAGCTGCTCGCCCTCGTCGAGCACGCCGGGCACGGGCTCGCCGAGCTCGCCGCGAGTGCCGAACACGAGGACGACCCGGTGGCCCGCGTCGGCCGCGAGGGCGAGCGTGCCCCCGGTCCCGATCGACTCGTCATCGGGGTGGGCGTGGAAGCTGACGATGGTTCCCATAGGCCCCGCACGCTACCGGCGATGTCTCGTCACTCGTTCGGCTGCGCCTCACTCCGGGCCGGCGAGGTGCGACGCCGTCGTGCCGAGCTGCGAAGGGGCTGGCCGTCAGGTCTTCCTCCCGTTCGCGGAACGGAGCGAGCACCAGCGGACGAGTGACGAGCAAACCCTCAGACGATGGCCTTGTTCTCGCGCAGTTCGGCGATGCGGTCCTCGCTGATGCCCCAGGCGGCGAGCGCCTCGTCGGTGTGCTGGCCGGCGTGGGGCGGGGGACGCTCGATGCTGCCGGGCGTGCGGCTGAAGCGTGGGACCGGCGCAGGCTGCACCAGGCCGGCGACCGTGGTGAACGTCTCGCGCTGGGCGATGTGCGGGTGCTCGGGCGCCTCGTCCATCGCGAGCACCGGGGCGAAGCACACGTCGGTGTGCTCCATCAGCTCGGACCAGTCGTCGCGGGTCTTGGTCTTGAACACCTCGGCGAAGCGCTCCTTGAGCGCCGGCCACTGGCTCTTGTCCATCTGCTTCGGGAGGGACTCGGGGTCGATGCCGGTCAGGCGGAGGAGCTCGGCGTAGAACTGCGGCTCGATGGAGCCGATCGAGACGTACTTCCCGTCGGCGGTCTCGTAGGTGTCGTAGAAGTGGGCGCCGGTGTCGAGCATGTTCGTGCCCCGCTCGTCGGCCCAGATGCCCATGTGCTTGAACGACCAGGTCATGGTCATGAGGCTGGCGGCGCCGTCGATCATGGCGGCGTCGATCACCTGGCCCTCGCCGGAGCGGGCGACCTCGACCAGCGCGGCGCACACACCGAAGGCGAGCATCATCCCGCCGCCGCCGAAGTCGCCGACCAGGTTGAGCGGCGGCGTCGGCTGCTCGCCGGCCCGGCCGAGCGGCTCGAGCGCACCGGCGAGGGCGATGTAGTTGATGTCGTGGCCGGCGGCGGAGGCGTAGGGCCCCTCCTGCCCCCAGCCGGTCATGCGGCCGTAGACGAGCTTCGGGTTCCGCTCGAGGCAGACGTCCGGGCCGAGCCCGAGGCGCTCCATGACGCCGGGACGGAAGCCCTCGAGCAGCACGTCGGCCTCGGCCACCAGGTCGAGGACCGTGGCGACGCCGTCGGGGTGCTTCAGGTCCACGGCGACCGAGCGACGGCCCCGGGCGAGGATGTCGGCTGGCGGCTCGGCGTCGGGGCCCTGGCCGAACGCGTTGACGCCCGACGAGCGGTCGATGCGGATGACGTCGGCGCCGAGGTCGGCGAGGAGCATGGCGCCGTAGGGACCGGGGCCGATGCCCGCGATCTCGACGATCTTGATGCCGGAGAGGGGTCCGCTCATGATCAGTTCGCCCGGTTCGCGAGGGCGGCGATGGCGTCGGCCATGCGGGGCCAGTGGGCCCGGGGCAGGTCGTGGGCCATGTCGTCGATGGCGAGGAAGTCTGCGCCGGCGATGAGCTCGGCGGTGCGCTGGCCGCCGCTGAACCCGACGAGCTTGTCCTGGCGGCCGTGGATCACGAGCGCCGGGAGGTCGAGGCGGGCGAGGCCCTCGGCCCGGGACCCCGAACCGAGGATGGCCAGCAGCTGGTGGCCGACGGCATCGGGGTTGAAGCCGTTCTCGTAGGCCAGCTCGGCGATGCGGCGGGCCCGGTCCTCGTCGAAGTGCTCGGCGCAGCTGATGGCCCGGTGCGTCTCGATGCCGCCGGCGATGATGCCGTCGCGGTCGGTGGGCATGGGCTTGAGCAGGACCGAGGTGAGCTCCGGCGATGCCTCGCCGACGCCCGGCTCGCCGGTGGTCGACATGATCGAGGTGAGGGTGAGGACCCGGCTCGGGTGCTCGATGGCGAGGGCCTGGGCGATCATCCCGCCCATCGACGCCCCGACGATGTGGGCGGACTCGATGCCCAGCTCCTTGAGGAGGCCGGCGGCGTCGGCCGCCATGTCGGAGATGAAGTAGGGCACGTTGGCGGTCTCGCCGCCGAAGACCTCGAGGACGGTGGCGCCGACGTCGAGGCCGGGGGTGTCGATCCAGGTCGAGCCGCCGACGTCGCGGTTGTCGAACCGCACGACGTGGAAGCCGCGTGCGACGAGGAGGGCGCAGAAGCCCTCGTCCCACATCACGCGCTGGGCGCCGAGGCCCATGATGAGCAGCAGGATGGGGTTCGACGGGTCGCCGAAGGTCTCGTAGGCGAGGTCGATCCCGTTGGAGGCAGCGGTAGGCACGGCGGTCATGGTGCCACACTTGACCGTGCGGTCAAGGCTTCTCCGCCGAGCCGTCGGTCACCCGCGGAGCCAGGCGGCGGTGGCCGCATCGAGGCGCCGGGCCCGGTCCCCCGCCACCGCGTCGGCGAGCGCCTGCTCGACGGCGGCGACCGTTGCGTCGAGCCCGTCGGGGATGACGGCGTCGGCGATGCCGAACCCGGCCAGGTCGTGCGACGTGAGGCGCAAGAGCGGTGCCACCTCGGGCGCCTTGGCCGCGTCGCGCTCGAGGATCGCCGCGGCGCCCTCGGGTCCGATCACCGAGAAGATGGCCCCCTCCTGGATGAGGAGGCGGTCCGCGGCGGACAGCGCCTGCGCACCGCCGCTGCCCCCTTCGCCGACGCACACCGAGACGGTGGGCACCGCCGCGGCGGCCATGGCCGCGTGCGTGCTGGCGATGGCCCGGGCGATCCCCTGGTTCTCGGCCTCCGGGGACAACGCCGCACCCGGCGTGTCGACGAACGTCACGATCGGGATGCCGAGCCGTCCGGCGAGCGCGATGCCCCGGCAGGCGAGCTCGTAGCCGGCGGGCTCCGGCTGGCCGCCGCCGGCGTAGCGGTCCATGGCCACCACGACCGCCCGCCGCCCGCACACCGTGGCGAGGGCGACCCGCATCGAGGGATCGGTCCCCTCCCCCAGCTCGGTCCAGCTGGTGGAGGCGGCGGCCGCGACCTGGATGCCGCTGGGCCGCCCCAGGCGCCGCGAGGTCAGGACCGCAGCCCACGACGGATCGGTGCCGGGCGCAGGCGGGGCCGGCTGCTTCGTGGGGACCGGGGCACGGGTGGGGCGCAGCGGGCGATCGTCGAGGCCGAGGGCGACCCGCACCCACGCGAGCACGGCATCGGGCTCGACGACGGCGTCGATGATGTGGTGCTCGAACGCGGTGTCGGCCGAGTGGGACGTGCCCTCGACCGTGCGGCCCGAGGTCTGCTCGACCACCCGCGGCCCGGCGAAGCCCATCATCGTGCCGGTCTCGGCCACCCGGAGGTCCGTGAGCGAGCCGTACGACGCGAACACCCCGCCGGTGGTGGGCGTGCGGTGGACGGCGATCGACAGGAGGCCGGCGGCGTGGTGCCGGTTGACGGCGGCCGCGGTCCGGGAGAGCTGGATCAGCGAGAGCATGCCCTCCTGCATCCGCGCCCCGCCCGAGCGGGTCACGACCACGACCGGCAGCCGCCGCTCGACGGCCCGGTCGAACGCCCGCACGACCTTCTCGCCGTGCACGAGCCCCATCGACCCGCCGATCACCGAGAAGTCGCACTCGACGAGGACGAAGCCGTCGGCCAGGCCGGTCCGGATCGACTCCCCCTCCATCGCCGCGACCTTCTCCGCGTAGCCGGGAAAGCCCAACGGGTCGCCGCTCCGGAGCTCCTGGTCCCATTCCTCGATCAGCTCCGTCAGCATCGATCCAGCCTGGCAGACGCCTGGTCACGGGCCTGCAACCGGATCCGTCGTCGTCGGCCGGGTGAACCGCGGATTGCACGTCGGCAACGTGTTCACAGCGCCGAAACGGACAGATGCGTACGATGCCCAGGTTCCGGTCGCCCGGCGGCCACGATCCAGGAGTTGCCATGCCCTCCCCACGCAAGCACCACCTCGTCGCCTTCGGCCTCGCCGGGGCGCTCCTCTTCAGCGCCGCTGCGTGCGGGAGCAGCGACTCCGGTTCCGACGGCGGGTCCAAGGGATCCGAGGGTGGGTCCGGCGAGTCCGCCGCCACCTGGAAGGTCTGTTCGGACATGCCGTACGAGCCCTTCGAGTTCGAGGGCGAGGGTCCCCGCGGCCTGGCCTACACCGGCTTCGACATCGAGCTGCTCGATGCCATCGCCGAGGACCAGGGCGCCACGCTCGACATCACCGACTCGGACTTCGACACGATCTTCGCCTCGGTCAACGCCGGCAACTGCGACATCGTGGCCTCGGCGGTGACCATCACCCCCGAGCGCGAGAAGAACACCCTCTTCTCCGAGCCGTACTTCGACGCCGACCAGTCGCTGCTCGTCCCGGCCGACTCCGACGTGAA
Source organism: Acidimicrobiales bacterium (assembly GCA_035555395.1). Lineage (GTDB taxonomy): Bacteria > Actinomycetota > Acidimicrobiia > Acidimicrobiales > Iamiaceae > Aquihabitans. The sequence continues at coordinate 10,928 of DATMGQ010000097.1, read as the reverse complement.
GTCGCTCGACGACCTCGCCGGCGAGACCATCGGCGTCCAGACCGGCACCACCGGCGAGTCCTACGCCAACGAGAACAAGCCCGAGGGCGCCACCATCAAGGCGTACCCCGATGCCGCCGCCCTGTTCGCGGCCCTGAACTCCGGTGAGATCGCCGGCATCCTCCAGGACCTCCCGGTCAACAGCGACCGCGCCACCAAGGACGAGAACGTCACGGTGGTCGAGACCTTCAAGACCGGCGAGCAGTACGGCTTCGCCTTCGCCAAGGACAACACCGAGCTCCAGGGCGAGGTCGACAAGGGCCTCGCTGCGGTGAAGGACGACGGCACCTACGACGAGATCTACCAGAAGTACTTCCCCAACGCGGGGAACTGATCGGGTCGACCGGGGCGAACGGCCGATCCAGATGACCGACATCCCGGTCACGAACGAGGCACGGCTCGGGGAGGAGGACCTCCCCGAGCTGTACCGATCCGGGCGCGCCAAGCAGGCCCGGGCCCGGCGCAACCGCATCCTCAGCTACGCCGCCGGCGTCCTGGTCCTCGCCTACGTCATCTACGTGGGCGACTGGGAGAAGATCCAGCGCCTCTACTTCGACCCCGAGAAGGCCAAGACCCTCTTCCCCGACATCATCACGATCGCGGCGAAGAACACCGTGATCTACACGGTGGGCGCCTTCATCGGCGGCGTGGCGATCGGCCTGCTCATGGCCGTGATGAAGATGAGCTCGCTGCGGCCGTACCGCTGGTTCGCGGTGACCTACATCGAGATCTTCCGGGGCCTCCCCGCCCTGCTGACGATCTTCCTGGTCGGCTTCGCGACGCCGACGGTCCTCGGGATCCAGTTCCCCGAGATCCTCGGGGTCCCGACCGCCGGCATCATCTCCCTCGCGCTGGTCGCGGGCGCCTACCTCGCGGAGACGATCCGCGCCGGCATCCAGGGCGTCCCGAAGGGCCAGGTCGAAGCGGCGAGGTCCCTCGGCATGACCCCGAACCAGACGCTGCGCATCGTCGTGGTCCCCCAGGCGTTCCGGCTGGTCATCCCGCCGCTCACCAACGAGATGGTGCTGCTGCTGAAGGACACCGCCCTGCTCGCGTCGCTCGGCACCACCACCGCCACCGTCGAGCTCACCAAGTACGGCAAGGACGCCTTCAGCAAGGACTTCAACGGCACGCCGTTCATCGTCGCCGGCGTCATCTACCTCATGCTCACCATCCCGCTCACCTACCTCGTCGGCCGGCTGGAGAAGCGAAACGAGCTGACCCGATGACCGCCGACCACATCCCCGCCATCGAGCTGCGCGGCCTGCGCAAGTCGTTCGGTCCGAACGAGGTGCTGAAGGGCATCGACCTCGCCATCGCGCCGAAGCAGGTGGTCTGCATCATCGGCGCGTCCGGCTCCGGCAAGTCCACGCTGCTGCGGTGCGTGAACCGGCTCGAGGACCCCACCGACGGCGCCGTGCTCATCGACGGCATCGACATCACCCACCCCGACTGCGACCTCGACCTGGTGCGCCAGCGCATCGGCATGGTGTTCCAGCAGTTCAACCTGTTCCCCCACCTCACCGCCCTCGGCAACGTCACGCTCGCCCAGCGCAAGGTGCTGAAGCGCACCGACGAGGAGGCCGAACAGGTGGCCCGGGCCGTGCTCGACCGGGTGGGCCTGGCCGAGAAGGCCGACTCCTACCCGGCGCAGCTCTCCGGCGGCCAGCAGCAGCGGGTGGCCATCGCCCGGGCGCTCGCCATGAACCCCGAGATGATGCTGTTCGACGAGGCCACCAGCGCCCTCGACCCCGAGCTCGTCGGCGACGTCCTCGACGTGATGCGCACCCTCGCCTCCGAAGGCATGACGATGCTCGTCGTCACCCACGAGATGGGCTTCGCCCGGCGCGTCGCCGACCACGTCGTGTTCATGGACCAGGGCGTCGTGTGCGAGCAGGGCCCGCCCGACCAGGTCCTGGGCAGCCCGCAGACCCCCCGCCTCCAGCAGTTCCTCGAGAAGGTCCTCGAGCACTGACGAGCGGGCGCTCACCTAGCGCACCTCGAAGCTGCTGGTCAGCTCCGCCTCGCCGGGATCTGCACCTGGTAACGGCCCGCACGGAGCGGCGTGACACCGAAGCGCACCGTCAGGCCTCGGGGCGCGGACGTCACATCGAACCGCCAGAACGGCAGGTCCCTCCCCACAGCATCGGTCACCACCGCATCGATGGGCGCCGAGACGTCCACGCGCGCCGTTGGCGGCAGCGTCCACTCGAGCACGTCGATCCAGCCGCAGCCGACGGCGCGGATCGTGGTGCCGACGAGGGTCGGACACGTGTCGCCATCGGAGCGCGCGGCGGGCCGACGGACCGGATCGAGCCGATGGCCGTTGCGCACGACGGTGACCCGCTCCGAGTCGGGCAGCGCGTCGAACCATGCAACCTGCACGACATCGCCGGCCCGCGCCTGCATCTCCTGGCCCCCTGCGGTCATGTGCCCGTCATCGACCTGCAGCTGGAACGATCGACGTTCCGGGGTCGCCATCGGAGCACACTCGACCACCGCTGTGGCCTCGCGATCCCGCGCGATCCACACCGTGACATCGCCACCCGTGCCCGGGACCCGCTCCATGGCGTCGACCAGTCCAGGGTGCCGGTGGTCGATCAGCATCCGACACGCTGCGGAGAGCGCTGGCGGCTCCGACGACGTGCACCCGCCCGTGACGGTCGCCATCGCGACCACGCAGAGCGCTCCGAGCAAGCGATGCCGAGCGATCCCCCCGCAGGCCAGGCCTAGAGGACCTCGCACGCGTCGCCACCGTTGTCGCGCCAGAGCTGCTGCACGCAGACGAGGCCCTTCTTCGACGAGCCCCGGTAGACGTCCCCTGCAACCCACGCGCCGCTGGCCTCCTGGTCGACCCTGCTGCTGTGGTAGGCGAAGCTCGACGTGGCGTTGATCTGGTACCACTGGCCTGCCGCCGGAGCTGCTCGGCTGAACGCACGCACCTGGTTGACGCCCAGCCGTCCGTCGCATCCGACGAGGCTGAGGTAACCAAGCTTCCCTCGAACGTTGCGCACGGTGAACTGCGGATCGAGCTGCCGCCACCGGTACGCGAGGCGCGTCTCCTTGACGAACTCCCGCCCGCTGCACTGCTGAGTGTTCCAGAACACGTCGAGGTCGAGGCACGCCGTCGCGCTGCCATAGCAGTGGTTCGTGCCCTTGCGGACCTCGTCGCCCTGCGGGTCGCAGGCGACGACGCCCACCACCATGACGATCGTCACCACAGCCGTCAACATCGATCGCTTCATCAGACGCTCCCTTCCTTCGACACCGGGAAGGCATCTATACGTTTCGTCTCTCCAAAGTCGCTCGGTGCGCGATCCATGGCGGGCCAGTTCGAGAACCTGCGGCTCCGGCCGGTCGAACGCGACCTCACAACGGCCGTCACCCACCCGCTCGAAGGCGTCGATACGACCTGCTCGGCGGCTCCGGGTCGGGCGGCTCACCAGGCGGGAACCTCGGAGCGGCGGCGAGCGTCCCACGGTGACCACCCCACCCCGGAGGTCGTCCCGTGCCCACGCCACCCCACACCCACGTCCGCCGCGCCGCGCTCGCCACCGTCGCGCTCCTGCTGCTCGCCGGCTGCTCCAAGGCCGCCGACGCTGAGACGAAACCGGCAGCGAAGAACGAGCGGACCGTCACCGTCACGGCGACCGGCACCTCCAAGGGCGTGCCCGATGCCCTGCTCGTGAACCTGTCGGTCACCACCGGCGGGCCGAGCGCCGACGAGACCCTCGCCGACAACAACCGGCGGACCCAGAAGGTGCTCGACCAGCTCAAGCTCACGGCCGTCGACGACGAGGACGTGGCCACCACCTCCGTCGACCTCGGCCCCACCTACGACGAGGACGGCACCATCACCGGCTACGCCGCAACCAACTCGCTGCGCATCACGTTCCGGAGCCTCGAGTCCGCCGGCGCCAAGCTCGACGTCCTCGTGAAGGGCGGAGACGACCACGTGCGCATCAACGGCGTGCAGCTCGGGTTCACCGACGACGACGAGCTCATCAGCACCGCCCGGATCGACGCCGTGAAGCGGGCGAAGACCCAGGCGAAGGATATGGCCGGGGCCGCCGACGCCAAGGTCGGCAAGGTCCGCACCATCACCGACGTCGTCCCGCGGGACGCGTACCCCGAGGCCTACGCCAGCAGCGGCCGGGCCATGAGCGCGGACTCGAGCGTCCCCATCGCCGCCGGCTCCGAGGAGCTCGAGGTCCAGGTCAAGGTCGTCTTCGAGCTCGCCTGACCCACCGACCCACCCCCCCCCACGTCGCGAAGTTGGTGTGGAAGTGCGCTGATATCGCGCACTTCCACACCAACTTCGGTCGGCTGGGCGGGGTCGGGACGGGTCCGAGCGGATCAGTCGATCGAGAGGAAGAAGCCGAACCGGGCGGGGCCTTCGTTCCACATCGGGAAGTTCGTGCCCCAGCAGTTGTCGTGGAGCAGGACGTGCCAGCCGCCGGCGAGGTCCGGGACGGGCGGGTCGGCGTCGAGCAGGTCGGGCCGGCCGGGTGCGACGAGCGGGGCATCCCAGGTCGCCAGGCGCAGCCGCCCGTCCGGGCCGTCGTGGAACATCCCCGACTCGACGCCGTGCAGCGCGCGGCCACCGCGGCGGACGACGTCGAGCGGCGAGATCCGCTGGTCGAGCTTGTCGACCTCCCACCGCTCCGGCTCGGCGACGAGCGGCACGAACGAGCACCACGTCGCCTCCGGCAACCGGGTCGCGGGCTTGTCCGCCCACACCACCTCTGCCTCGACGGCGGCGACGTCGATGCAATCCGTCCAGCGGATCCAGGCCGTGGGGGGCGCGCCCAGCGCGACGGCCTCGGAGGCGAAGGCCAGCTCGACCAGGACCGACGGCCCGAGCACGTCCGGCGTGTCGACCCTCAGCGCGCGGACCGGCGTCGCCGGGGACCACGCGGACCGGGCGCCGCAGGCATCGATGCCGGGCTTCGTGTTGTCCCACCGTGCCCACCACTCGTCCTCCGCCGTGGCCTGCAACCCGGCGTAGAAGCGCTCGTAGTCGGCCTCGTCGAACGACTGGTGGGCCAAGACGCCGAGCTGCCGGTCGGCATCGGCCAGGTCCCGGCCCGACGGGCCGTGGCGCAGCCCGGAGACCCCGCCGGTCACCCCGTCGACGGTGATCGTCCAGTCGACGAGCTGCACCGGCTCGCCGAAGGCCACCTCCCGCACACCGGCCTGGCCGGCGAGCGCCGACCACGCATCGACCCGGGCTCGCACGTCGTGGGCCTCCGCCTCGGGCCAGTCGTCGATCTGGTCGGGTCGCTCGGCTGGGCCCCGATCGCCCCACCACAGCTGCGCCGACGCGTCGGCGATGAGGCGGCGCTGCTCCGCCCACGACGCCTCGAAGCGACGGCCGGCCGCACTGGCGCGCACGGCGGGCAGGTCGGCGTTGCCCCACGTCCGGTCCTCGGGCAGCGCCACCTTCTGGTCGAGGCCCCAGGTGTGCTCGGCCACGAGGAGCAGCGCCTCGTCGAGCGCCCGGCCCGCCGCCCCGCTCGGCGGGGCCACCTCGGGGCGATCCGCAGCCCACGCCGAGCGGATGCGGCGCTCCGCCAGGAGGTGGCGGAAGCGACTGACCTTCTGCGGATCGCTGCCGGCGCCGAAGATCCACGGGTCGCCGATCTCGCTCGTCACCACGGGCAGATCGTCGACCGCGCCGCTCGACGCGAGGGCTCGGGCGAAGGCGTCGAGCGTGCTCGCCCGCACGTCGGCCCCGGGGTGGCGGGCCCGCAGGTCGGCGTGGGCCGCGAGGACGTCGTCGACGCTCGGCGGGCCGAGGTTGTCGCCCGAGTGCAGGAACGCCAGCGCCGCGTCGCACCCCGGCACCACCAGCTCCCCGCCGTACCCGCCCGTCGCATAGGCCACGACGACCTCCGAGCCGCCCGACGAGGTCGGGGCGCGCCAGCGGAAGACCTCGGGGACGTCCGGGACGGGCCACGCAGGGTTGACGCCGAGGTGGAGGAAGGTGACGCCGGCTCCGGCGAGGTGCGGGACCATGGCCCGGGTGTGGCCGGGGACGTCGGTCATCTTGGCGGCGGTGGTCGTGCGGCCGAAGCGCTCGTCGAGGTCCTGGCTGATCCCGAGCCCGGCCCGGAACAGCGCGGCATCCATCAGCTCGGTGTGGGTGGTCACCGGGAGGGCGTGCCACGCCAGGTCCCCGGCGCGCACCGCGGCGTCGACCGCAGCCGCCCGGGCCGGGTCCGGTTGGTCGAGGGCGCGGCGCAGGATCCACGAGCCCGTGGTCCAGACCAGCCGCTCCGAGCCGCCGCGGGCGCGCAGCTCGGCCGCCACCGCGGCGGCCCGGGGGAAGAAGTCGTCGAGGTACTGCTGCTCGACCTCGGCGGCCAGCGCCGTGAAGCCGAGGTCCAGATGGGTCTTGGCCACCAGGTGGACCACGCGGACGGGCACGGCGGCCACGGTATCGAAGGCCGGTCCACCGGGCATCGGCCCGATCGGCACGACACCTCCCGTTCACCTGCGCGGTAAGGTCGCCCGCCCCTTCCTGGACACATTCTGGAGCTCCCATGCGCACGTTCTGGTCGAAACTCGCCGTCCAGCTCGGCAAGCGGGCCGGCCTCGTGTCGGTCATCGGCCTGCTGGTCACCGGCCTGCTCGGCTTCGGCATCACGAAGCTCCAGTTCGCCACCGGCCAGGACAGCTACCTGAACAAGAGCGACCAGGTGGCCAAGGACAACGTGGCGTACCAGAAGCTGTTCGGCGGCCAGATCATGATCGTGCTCTTCACGATGGACGAGGGCGCCGCCGGAGGCGACAAGGTGCCCGTCACCGGGCTGGCCACGCCCGAGAACCAGTTCGTGATCCAGCAGGCCAAGGCCGAGATCGAGAAGAACCCGCACGTCGAGGCGGTCCTGACCCCGCTCGACACCCTCGAGTACAGCGCCAACCTCTTGTCGCGCACCCCCGACGACCCCACCGACGCCAAGGCCTTCAACCCGCTCCAGTCGATCGCCAACACCGCGCTCACCGACGCGCAGAACGCCGAGGAGCCCGGCTCGGCCGGGGCCAAGGCCCGCGAGGAGGACTTCGGCAAGACCGCGGAGCGCCTGCTCCCGTTCCTCGACTCCACGGCCGACCAGCGCACGCTCGACAACCCCGACTGGGTCGACATCTTGCTCCTCGACAACGAGGGCAACATCCGCAAGCCGCTGCGGTCCTCGTTCTTCGACAAGGACCACGCCCAGATGATCGTGCGCCTCACGGGCAACGCCGACATCGAGGACGAGGGCGCCGGCGCCATCGCGGTCAAGGACGCCTGGACCCCGCACACGGTGAAGCAGGGCGACAAGCTCCCCGACGGCACCACCTGCGAGACCGACAGCGGCTGCAAGCTGGGCGAGATCACCGGCGGCGAGACGCTCGTCACGGGCGCACCGCTGCTGCTGAAGGACATCAACGACTACCTGCGGGGCGGGATCTTGTCGCTGGGCGCCATCGCGGTGGCGATCATGATGGTGATCCTCCTCGTGTTCTTCCAGGTGCGCTGGCGCCTGCTGCCCCTCGCCGTCGTGCTCATCGGCGTGATCTGGGCGTTCGGCACCGCCGGCTGGGTGGGCATACCCCTGTCCATCGTCACGATCGCCGGGCTCCCGGTGATGCTCGGCGTGGGCATCGACTACGCGATCCAGATGCACGCGCGCATCGAGGAGGAGGTGATCATCGACCGGGCGGAGCACCCCATCCAGGAGACCGCGAGACAACTGGGTCCAGCGCTGCTCGTGGTCACCTTCGACGCCATCTTCGCCTTCGCCGCGCTGCGCTTCGCCAAGGTCCCGATGATCCGCGAGTTCGCCCTCCTGCTGTGCATCGGCGTCGCCCTGATCTGCTTCTGCTCGATCATCTGGCCCCTCGCCATCCTCGGCATCCGCGAGTACAAGTCCCCCACCAAGGGCCGCGACTTCCGCGAGGGCTACCTCGGCCGGCTCACCGTCTGGCTGGGCGACCTGCCCACCTGGTCGGCGATCCCGATCATGCTGCTCAGCCTGCTGATCTTCGTGGGCGGCATCGCGGTCGAGGGCAAGCTGACCCTCCAGACCGACCCGATCCAATGGGTCAACCAGCAGAGCCAGAACCGCCTCGACGTGGCCAAGCTCGAGGAGGAGACCGGCGCCTCGTCCGAGCTCGGCATCTTCGTCACCGGCGACTCGCAGGAGGACCTGTTCTCCGACGAGACCATGGACTGGCTCGACGGCTTCACCGACGACGCCCTCGAGCGCTACCAGGACAAGCTGCTCGTCGCGTCCTCGGTGGCCACGCCGCTGTCGGACCTCGTGTACCTCGACGGCGCCTCGAACAGCACGCCCACCGGCGCGCTGGTGAAGGCGTCCTACGAGGCCGCCCCGGACTCGGTGAAGGCGTTCACCGTGGCCAGCGGCGACGGCCCGGCGTTCAACATCCTCTTCATCACCAAGCCCGGCGACCTCAACGAGCGCGCCGAGATGGTGAACGACATGCGGGACCGCTTCGCCGAGGCCGGCAAGGGCGGCGCCAAGCCGCCGGCGGGCATCTCGGCCACGCCGTCGGGCCTCGCCGTGGTCGGCGTCGGCCTCCTCGAGAACCTGGAGTCGAACCGGGTCCAGCTCACCTACCTGTCGATCTTCTTCGTGTTCGCCTTCCTCACGATCCGGCTCCGCAGCGTCGTCCGATCGCTGCTGTCGCTCGTGCCGGTGCTCATCGCCGTCGGCCTGGCCTCGCTGGTGGCCTTCGTGTTCAGCCTCAAGCTGAGCCCGATGACCGCGGTGGGCGGCCCGCTCGTGATCGCGGTCTGCACCGAGTTCACGTCGCTGATCATCCTGCGCTTCCTGGAGGAGCGCGAACGCGGGTTCAGCCCGCGCGCCGCAGCGGAGATCACCGCGGCCCGCACCGGCCGAGCGTTCATCGTGTCGGGCATGACGGCCGTCGTCGGCGTCGCCGTCATCGCCACGTCGTCGCTCCCGCTGCTGCGGGACTTCGGCATCATCGTCGCCATGAACGTGGTGGTGGCGCTGCTGTCGGCTCTGGTCCTGCTGCCGCCCATCATCATCTGGGCCGAGGAGCGCGGCTGGGTGTCCCGCGGGATGATCGACCCGGACAAGCTCGGCAACAAGAGCCGCGACGAGGCGACGGCCACCCCGAACCTCACCGACGCCTTCCCCGACGAAGACGCCCCCGAGATCGCCCCGGCCTGAGGCCGAACCGGTCACCGCACCGGAACTCGTCGGCGCAGGGCGCCCCATGCGGTGCCCTGCCCTACGAGCTCCCGTCGGGGGTCCAGGTGGTCAGCCGGTGTTGCGGAGGCCGGCGGCGATGCCGTTGACCGTCAGCAGGAGCGAGCGCGGGAGCGCGGGGTCGATCTCGTCGCCCGCGCCGAGCGCCCATCGGTGCCGGGCGAGCAGCTCGATCTGGAGCTGGTGGAGCGGGAGCAGGTAGCGGTCCCGGACGGCGAGCGTGCGCTGGAGGAGCGGCTGGCCCTCGAGGAGCCGGGACTCGCCGGTCAGGCGGAGCACCTCCTCCACCGTGCGGTCGTGCTCGTCGGCGATCACGTCGAGGAGCCGGTGGCCGCGCTCGTCGACGAGGCGCTCCACGTAGCGGCGGCTGATCGACAGATCGGTCTTGGCGAGGGTCATCTCGACGTTCGACAGGAACGTCCGGAACCAGAACCACCGCTCGAGCATCTCGTCGAGCGGATGGCCGGCGGCCCGAGCGGCGGCCAGGCCCGTACCCACGCCGAACCACCCCGGCACGATCTGGCGGGACTGCGTCCAGCCGAACACCCAGGGGATCGCCCGCAGGCCGCCGAGCCCGGCGCCGGCATCGGGGCGGCGAGCCGGTCGGGACCCGATGTTGAGCGACGCCAGCAGCTCGGTCGGCGTGGTGGCCAAGAAGTAGTCGGGCAGCTCGGGATCCTCCACGAGGCGCCGGTAGGCCGTCTGCGATGCGCCGCTCAGGACGTCCATGGCCGCGTCCCAGCGGGCCAGCACGTCGGCAGGGAGGCGGGGCGCGGTGTGGAGAGCCGTGGCCTGCACCACCGCGGCGACCGTGAGCTCGAGGTTGTCCCGGGCGAGGGTCGGCAGCAGGTACTTGTCGCTGATGACCTCGCCCTGCTCGGTGACCTTGATGGCGCCGTCGAGGGTGGCCCACGGCTGGGCCAGCACCGCGTCGTGGGTCGGCCCTCCCCCGCGGCCGACCGTCCCGCCGCGGCCGTGGAAGAGCCGGAGCCGCACGCCGTGGCGTGCCGCGACGTCCCGCAGGGCGCGCTGCGCCTGGTGGATCTGCCACTGGCTGGTGGCGATCCCGGCGTCCTTGTTCGAGTCCGAGTAGCCGAGCATCACCTCCTGCACCCCGCCTCGGGCCGCCACGACGGACCGGTACTCGGGCACCTGGAGCAGCTGGTCGAGGATCTCCCCCGCCGCCTCCAGTTCGCGGACCTGCTCGAGCAGCGGGACGAAGCCGATCCGCGCCCGCCCGCGGTGCACGTCGACCAGGCCGGCCTCCCGGGCGAGCACGATCGGAGCGAGCAGGTCGTCGACGCCGCGGGTCATCGACACGATGTAGGTCTCGATCGCCTCGGGCCCGAACGTGTCGAGCGCCTCGCGGATGGCGGTGAAGGTGGCGAAGGTCCGGGCGGCGTCGCCGTCGAGCTCGGTGCTGGGACCGGTGAGCGGGCGGCGCCCGGCCAGCTCCCGGACGAGCAGGGCGGTGCGCTCGCCCCGATCGAGCTCCTCGTAGGGCCGGTGGGGCTCGCCGAGAGGCCGGTAGAGGGCGGCGAGCACCTCGTGGTGGGCGTCGGCGTGCTCGCGGACGTCGAGGGTGGCGAGGTGGAGGCCGGTGGCGGCCAGGGTCCGCACGGCCCGCCCGACGAGGTCCGCCAC
>DATMGQ010000096.1:0-9275 GCA_035555395.1 Acidimicrobiales bacterium | reverse complement strand
GGTCATGTCGGCTGCCGTTTTGAGGGAAGGGTCGCCCCACCCTACCGAGTGGGCAACACCTCCCTTCCCGGCCGGCCCGGGACCCAACACGTCGGACGGCTGACCAGGCTCCAGGTGACTGCCGACACAGTTCTGACGGTGCGTCAGAACACCGGTACCATGGGCCGTCCACACCAGGCCTTAGGGGGTCCACCATCGTGATCGAACACGATCGTCTGTACATCGGTGGCGAGCTCGTCGAGCCCGCCGGCACCGGCACCATCGAGATCATCAACCCGTTCACCGAAGAGGTGGCGGGCCGGGTCCCCGAGGGCACCAACGCCGACATCGACCACGCCGTCTCCGCGGCCCGCACCGCGTTCGACACCACCGACTGGGCCGAGCGCACCGTCGCCGAGCGGGCCGAGATCCTCGGCCGGGCCTCCGCCCTCATCCAGGGCCGGATGGACGAGCTCACCCAGCTCATCTCCACCGAGATGGGCAGCCCGTCGGGCTGGGGCATGTTCGGCCAGGTGCTGGCGCCCTCGATGGTGCTCGACATGTACGCCGGCCTCGGCGCCACCTACGAGGTCGAGGAGACCCGGCCCGGCATGTTCGGCCCGGTCGTCGTCCGCAAGGAGCCCATGGGCGTCGTCGGCGCGATCATCCCGTGGAACGTGCCGCTGTTCGAGGCGGTCATGAAGGTCGCTCCGGCCGTCGTCGCCGGGTGCACCGTCGTCCTCAAGCCGTCGCCCGAGACCGCGCTCGACCCCTACGTCTTCGCCGAGATCATGGAGGAGGCCGGCCTGCCCAAGGGCGTGCTGAGCATCGTCCCCGGCGGCCGCGAGATCGGCGAGTACCTCGTCACCCACCCGCTGGTCGACAAGATCACCTTCACCGGCTCCACCGCGGCCGGCATGAAGATCGGCGCCGCCTGCGGCGGGCTGCTGCGCCCCGTGACCCTCGAGCTGGGCGGCAAGTCCGCGGCGATCGTCCTCGACAGCGCCGACGTCGCCACCATCGTCCCGCAGCTGCTCGACGCCGGCATCATGAACAACGGCCAGGCCTGCGTGGCCCAGACCCGCATCCTCGCCTCCCGCCAGAACTACGACACCGTGCTCGACGCGGTCACCGAGGCCGTCGCCGCCCTCGTGGTCGGCGACCCGCTCGACCCCACCACCCAGGTGGGCCCGGTCGTGGCCCAGCGCCAGCGCGAGCGCATCCTCGGCCTGCTCGAGGCCGGCCGCAACGAGGGCGCCCGCGTCACCACCGGCGGCGGTCGCACCAGCCACGAGAAGGGCTGGTTCATCGAGCCCACCGTGTTCGGCGACGTCGACAACAAGATGACCATCGCCCAGGAGGAGATCTTCGGCCCGGTCCTCTCGGTGATCCCCTACGACGACGTCGAGGACGCCGTCCGCATCGCGAACGACTCGCAGTACGGCCTCTCCGGATCCGTCTGGGGTGCCGACGTCGACGAGGCCACGGCCATCGCCAAGCGCGTCCGCACCGGCACCATCAACGTCAACCACTTCGCGATGGCGTTCGGCGCCCCGTTCGGCGGCTACAAGAACTCGGGCCTCGGCCGCGAGCTCGGCCCCGAGGGCGTCGATGCGTTCATGGAGAAGAAGGCCCTGAGCCTCGACCCCTCCGCCGGCTGACCTGCTGCCGCTCCGGTACTCCCGACCGTCCCCGCCGAGCATCTCGGCGGGGACGGCCGCGTCCGGGCCAGAATGACGCCATGAGCGACAAGCCCTTCGAGCTCGGCGGGATCAACCACCTGGCGCTGGTGTGCCGGGACATGGAGGCCACCGTCGCCTTCTACGAGGGCATCCTCGGGATGCCCCTCGTCAAGACCATCGAGCTGCCGGTCGGCCTGGGCCAGCACTTCTTCTTCGACTGCGGGGGCGGCGACTGCCTGGCGTTCTTCTGGTTCCCCGATGCCGCCGACCCGGTGGCGGGGGTCAGCGGCCCCACCTGCCGACCCGACCAGGGCACGCTCACGAGCGCCATCGGCTCCATGAACCACGTGGCCTTCCAGGTGCCGCCCGAGAAGCTCGAGGAGTACCAGGCGAAGCTGCGGGCTGCCGGCGTCGAGACGAGCGAGATCGCCAACCACGACGACAGCGAGTTCGGGATCTCCACGGAGTGGAACGACGACGTCTTCGTGCGGTCGCTCTACTTCCTCGACCCCGACGGCATCCTCCTCGAGTTCGCGGCCTGGACCCGACCCATGGGCCAGCCCGGCGACGTGGTCCACCAGCCCAACCGGGCGGTCACCCGCCTCTAGGAGGGGTCGTCGAAGAGGAGCGCGCTCGCCGACATGGCGTGCACGTAGGTGCGGTCGCCCAGCGGACCGACCTCGCCGGCGCAGAACATGCCGGCCACGGGCCCGCCGTCGAGGTGGCGGCTGACGACGCGGGCATCGTGGTGCGGTGCCCCGAAGAGCGCCGTGCCCCGCCCCGTGCACGTGAAGACGAGGGCCGCGTCGCCGCCGGCGTCGGCGAGCAGGTCCCGGAGGTCCTCGTCGGCTGACTCGGCGTCGCGCACCTGGAACTGGACCGTCGAGCCCACCTCCACTTCGGCCCCGACCGCCACGGCCTTGCGGGCGCGGTCGGCGCCGAGCACCGAGCGGATCAGGAAGTCGCCGCGGTCGAAATCGGCCTTCTGCTCGTCGATCACGAGCCCGACGTGGAGGCTGCGGGCCATGCGGTTGCGGTCCTCGGGACTGGCCGCATCGGCCTGGGCCATGAGGCGGTCGAGTGCCGGTTGACCGGCGATCTCCTCGATCAGGTTGCCGGTCGCGCGGGTGACCACGAGCGGCTCGCCGACGGGACGGCACCCCTGGGACACCAGCGGGGTGACGCCGACGCCCGCCGGCAGGAGCAGGCCGACCGCGCCGTCGGCGAAGACGCTCCCGTCGGCGACGAGGCGGTTGCCGCCGGGCCCGGTGGCCGACGACGCCAGGCCGCCGACGACCGTGAGGCCGGGCCGACGGGTGGCGAGGTCCTCCACGAAGGCCTCCACCGGGAACGAGAACGGGTCGGCCAGCAGGACGAGGGTGGCGCCGTCGAACGCGGCGCCGCCGGAGGCCTCGACGCGCCAGCCCGTGTCCTCCCGCTCGGCCCGGATCCGGACGGCTTCGGTGACCGGGGGCCCGCTGAAGCGCCGGCGAGGACCGAAGCGCATGGCGAAGAGCACCACGGCCGCCTCGCCTTCGACCTCGCGCTCGCCGGCGAGCACCGATGCCGCGCTGGCCCCGACGAGCGAGGTCGGGCGCAGGATCGCCCGGACCGTGGCCGCGATGTCCTCCATCGCCCCGGCGAACGGGCCGGTGACGAAGAGCACCGCCGCGTCGGGCCGGTCACCGAGCTGGTCGAGGACCTCGCCGACGACCTCGCCCACGGCGTGCGTCGCCAGCGGGTGCTGGGACATGGCCGCGGCGAACGGCACGGTCAGGCTCCGGCAGCGACCGGCGGCAGCAGGGTGAACGGCACGGTGGTGACGTGGTCCAGGTCGATGCGGACCTCGGCCTCGACGGTGCCGTACTCCTCGAACGTCAGCTCGGCCCGGACCAGCCGGTAGGCGAACTTGCCCGGCTCGACCTGGAGCGGCTGCACGTTGCGGGCCACCTGCTCGCCATCGCGCTTGTAGACGGTCTCGAGGGCGCCGGTGCCCGGCTCGTCCGGCGCGCACCGCACGAGCACCACGAGGTGGGGCTCCAGGGTGACGGGAACGGGGGAGGGCGAGGCCATCGAGAAGTGCACGCCCGTGAGGTCGATGCGGGTCGACGGCCCCTCCACCTGGCGAAGCTCGATGTTCTCGATGAAGACGGCCGCGACGATGTCCATGGGAGGGACCGTACCGGGCGACGAGCAGGTCCCAGACCGGAACCCCACCCGTTCGCGACAGGTCACGGCGTAGGATCGGGGTGATGGCCGCCACCGAACCGGTCCTCTCCACGCGGGAAGCGATCATTGTCGAGGCCCGGCGGTGCTTCGCGGAGCACGGGTACGAGGGCACCTCACTGAACGAGATCGCCGAGGCCGTCGGCATCCGCCGGCCCAGCCTCCTGCACCACTTCCCGTCGAAGGAAGCCATCTACGCGGAGGTGTTCCGCATCTCGCTGGCCGAGTGGTCGGTGCGGGTCGAAGACGCCGTCGGGCGGGGCGTCGAGGGCTGGCAGAAGGTCGACCTCGTCATCACCACCGGCTTCCGGTTCTTCGAGGAGAACCCCGAGTTCGTCCGGATCATCAGCCGCGAGGCGCTCGACGACGGCGCCAACCTCGGCATCGACCTCGGCGCCGCCCTCCGGCCCTACCTGCAGCGGGCGATGGGCTGGTTCGAGCGGGAGATCGCCGCCGGCCACTTCCGCCGTGTCGACACCGAGCAGCTGCTCATCACCGCCTACAGCATCATGTTCGGCTACTTCTCCGAGGCCCCGTTCCTCACCAGCCTCCTGGACCGGGACCCCACGAGCCCCGAAGCGCTCGAAGCCCGCCTCAAGCACGTCCGCAACCTCTTCCACGTCGCCCTCTCGCCGACTGCCCCGTAGACCGGCCGGCCCGGCAGGCCCGGCGCGTCGAGACCCGTCGGGTGGCGTGGCGTTGTCGCTGCGACGCCGGCGGAGGGAGAGCAGCGGCATGGCCCAGGATCGGGAGGGCGGGTCGGTAGGCTCGCTCGCCATGCCTGCGACGAGCCAGCCCCGACGGACCCTCAGCGAGGCGGACTCCAAGGCGCTGCTCGGTGCGCACGGGGTGCCGTTCGCTCCGGAGCGGGTCGTGGCCACGGCCGAGGAGGCGGTGACGGCGGCCCAGGAGGTGGGGCTGCCCGTGGTGGTGAAGCTGAACGGCGACGCCATCGCCCACAAGACCGAGCGCGGCCTGGTGCGCCTGAACCTCGGCGACGACGATGCCGTGCGGGCGACGGCCGAGTCGCTGCTCTCGGCGGCGACGCCCGAGGACGGCGAGGTCGGGCTGCTGGTGGCGCCGATGCTGAAGGGCAACCGGGAGCTCATCGCCGGCCTGGCCGACGATCCGCAGTTCGGCATGACCGTGATGGTCGGGATCGGCGGCATCTTCGCCGAGGCCATCGCCGACGTCGCCATCCGACCCGTGCCCATCACCGCGGTCGATGCCGCCTCGATGATCGATGAGCTGCGCACCCAGGCGATCCTCGGCGCGTTCCGGGGCGAGCCGGCCGTCGACCGGGACGCCCTGGCGGCCGTGCTCCTCGGCCTCTCCGCCGCGGCCGAGGCCGATGCGACGATCCGCTCGGCCGACCTGAACCCGCTGATCGTGGTCGACGGGAAGCCGATCGCCGTCGACGCGCTCGTGGAGGTGGGCGGCGAAGCCCGAGGCGACCGTGCCACCAGCACCCGCCCGGCCGACGACGCCTTCCGGGCGCTGTTCGACCCCAAGGGCGTGGTCGTCGCCGGTGCGTCCAGCCACCCCGGCAAGTTCGGGTTCGTGAGCCTCCACAACGTGCTCGCGTCGGGCTACGAGGGGGCGGTCGCGGCCACCAACCGGGAGCGGGCGGAGGTGCTGGGCATCCAGACCGTGGCCGACATCGCCGAGCTGCCCGACGGCACCTACGACCTGATCTTCGTGTGCACCCCGGCATCGGTGAACCCCGACCTGCTGCGCGCGGCCGCGGCGAAGGGCATCCGGGCCGCGTTCGTCACGTCGGCCGGCTACGGCGAAGCGGGGGAGGCTGGCATCGCGGCCCAGGCCGAGCTGGTCGCGCTGTGCGACGAGCTGGGCATCCTGCTCGCCGGCCCCAACGGCCAGGGCGTGGTCTCCACCCCGGCCGAGCTCTGCGCCCAGATCGTGGCGCCGTACCCGCCCGCGGGCGCCATCGGCGTCGCCAGCCAGTCGGGCAACTTCGTCTCGTCGTTCCTGAACTACGCGGTGCAGACGGGGGTCGGCATCAGCCGGGCCGTGAGCGCCGGCAACGCGGCGGCGGTCACGGTGCCGGACTACCTCGACTTCTACGCCGACGACCCCGAGACGAAGGTCGGCCTGGCCTACGTCGAGGGCGTCCCGGACGGCCGGGCGTTCCTCGACCGCATGTCGTCGGTCGCTCGCCGCAAGCCCCTCGTCCTGGTCAAGGGCGGCGCCACCTCCGGCGGCCAGCGGGCGGCCGCGAGCCACACCGGCTCGCTCGCCACCGACGACCGCGTCTTCGACGGCGCCTGCCGCCAGGCCGGCATCACCCGTGCTGCCACGGTCGAGGAGGCGTTCGAAGCCGCGGCCACGTTCGCCACGCAGCCGCTCCCCGCCGGTCCTCGGGTCGTCGTCATGACGACGGCGGGCGGCTGGGGCGTCGTCACGGCCGACGCCATCACCCGCAGCTCGCTCGAGCTCGCCGAGCTGCCGGCCGACCTCCTCGCCGCCATCGACGAGAAGCTGCCGCCCCGGTGGAGCCGCAACAACCCGGTCGACCTGGCCGGCGGCGAGACCCGCGACACGATCCCCGAGGTGCTCGAGCTGATCGCGTCGCACGCCGCGGTCGACGCGGTCATCCAACTGGGCATCGGCATCCAGGCCAACCAGGCTCGCCTCATGCGCGACGGCCGCTTCTACCCGGACCACGGGCTGGAGCGCATCGTCGCCTACCACGAGCGCCAGGACGCCCGCTTCGCCCAGGCCGCCCACGACATCTCGGTCGCCACCGGCAAGCCGATCCTGCTGGCCACCGAGCTGGCCGTCGCCGACCCCGACAACGCCGCGCCCGCCGCGGTCCGGGCCACGGGACGGCTCTGCTACGCCTCGGCCAACCGGGCCGTGACCGCCCTCGAGCACGCCTACCGGCGCACCCGCTGGCTCGGCCAGCGCGGCCTGTGACCACGGTGACCCGAGGCGGACGAGGGCGGGTCTCCGCCGCCGCGCTCCTGGTGGTGGCGGCGTCGCTCGTAGGCGTTGGCGCCCCGCCCACCGCGGCCGCGCCCGCCCAGACGGTCATCGAGGCCGATCCCGAGCTCACCAAGAGCCTCGACATCGTGGCCGGGTTGTCGCCCGACGACACCTGCATGGCCGTGTCGATCGATGGCAGCAGCGTCTACCAGCACCGCAGCGACGATCCCCAGACCCCGGCATCGACCCAGAAGCTCCTGACCGCGTCGACCGCGCTCGACCGACTCGACCCCAGCACCGTGTTCACCACCCAGGTGGTCGGCCCCGCACTGTCGGCCGGTGGGGTCGTCAGCGGCGACGTCACCCTGGTCGGCGGCGGCGACCCGGGTCTGATCTCGTCGCTGTACCGCAGCGTCCGGAAGATCCCCGAGAGCCAACCCACGACGTCGCTCGACGCGCTGGCCCGCCGGCTCAAGGTGGCCGGCGTGAAGCGCATCGACGGCCGCGTCGTCGGCGACGAGTCCCGGTACGACTCGCTGCGGGTGGTGCCCACCTGGCCCGAGCGGTTCGTCGCCCAGAACCAATCCGGTCCGCTCAGCGCGCTCAGCGTCGACGAGGGCTACCTGCTCCAGCCGGGCGAGGACGGCGAGCTCCAGCGCGAGCGCAGCCAGGACCCGCCCACCGATGCGGCCAAGGCGTTCGTCGCTGCGCTGGAGGCGCAGGGGATCGAGGTCACCGGCGGCGCCACGAAGGGCAAGGCCCCGGCCGGAGCGGCGGTGCTCGCGTCGGTCGACTCGCCCCCGCTGATCGAGATCGTCGGCGACATGCTGGTGCGCAGCGACAACCAGACCGCGGAGATGCTGGCCAAGGAGCTCGGTCGCGCGAGCGGCGCGGGCGGCACCACGGCGGCGGGGACCGAAGCGGTCCGAGGCTGGCTCGCCGAGGAGGAGCTGGGCTCGACCGGCAGCGTCGTCGCCGACGGCTCCGGCCTCGACCCCACCAACCAGGTCACCTGCGACCAGCTGGTCGAGGTGCTCGACGCGTCGGGCGGCATCGACGGCGCCATCGGCAGCCGGCTGCCGGTGGCGGGGGAGAGCGGGACCCTCGCCGGCCGGTTCGGCGGGTCGCACGCCGAGGGCAACCTCCGGGCCAAGACCGGCAGCCTGAACGGGGTGCGGTCGCTCGCCGGGTTCGTCGAGCTGCCCGACGGCGAGGTCGCCACGTTCGCCTACATCGCCAACGGCGACCAGGAGGGACGGGACCCGATCCGGGCCCAGGCCTTCCTGGGTGAGATCCTCGCCACCTACCTGCCGCCGTGCCCCACGGCGGCCGCCCCGCCGGTGCCCCTGGTCGACGGCGTGCAGGTCGCCCAGCTGGGCGCGCTGGCGGCCGCGCCGGCGGCGGGCGCGCTGCCCGGGGTGTTCGCGTCGCTGGGAGCCGCCGACGCCCGGGCGACGGACCTGTTCGACCGCTGCTCCGTCGAAGCGGACGCCGACGTGGTTGTGCCCATCCGCTAGGGGGAAGCGGTGACCAGCAGGTTCTTGCACCACCCCCCGGTTCCAAGTAGGAAGGTCCGGCCCGACGCCAGGAGACGAAGTGGCAGCTGCGAGTCCGAAGCCAGGTGAGCACCAAGGGGTGCGAGAGGTCATCACCGACCTCTGGCAACTCATCCGCGACTACGCCAAGCAGGAGACGATCGACCCCCTCAAGATGCTGGGGGCGTTCCTCGGCTGGGGCCTGCTCGGCGCGGTGGCGCTGTGCCTGGGCCTCGGGTTCGGCGCCCTCGCCATCATCCGGGCGCTGCAGACCCACACCGGGCTCCACCTGACCGGCAGCCTCAACTGGGTGCCGTACCTGGCCGGGCTGCTGTTCACCGCGGGGTCCGCCGGCCTCGCCGTCTGGTTCATCAAGCGCCCGTTCCGCCACGAGGAGGCCCCGGCATGACCGACGTCCAGCACAAGATCACCCGCGACGACATCGAGGCCAAGTTCCGCACCCTCACCGGCGACGTCGACGACATCGCCGAGGACGCCAAGTCCACCGCCATCAGCGTGGGAGCGGTCGTCGCAGCCGCCGTCGTGATCGGCGTGTTCCTCTTCGGCCGCAGCCGCGGCCGCAAGAAGACCACCATGATCGAGGTCCGGCGCTTCTGATGGCCCGCACGCGGACCGTCCACCACACCCGGCAGGATCACGTGGGAGTCCTCCGACGCATCGAGCACCTCGGCATGTCCCGGGGACGGGGCGGCAGCAAGACGTGGCTCTACGTCGGCACCGGCCTCTGGACGCTCCGCACGGTCCGGCGCCTCGCCGACCGGCGCGAGGAGATCTTGATCTCCGAGCCCCTCCGCCCCGGCGACCGCCTGATCATCTCCAACGACCGCCCCACGCTGGGCGAGGCCGCGCCCAAGGCGCCCAAGGGGCGGCGGGCGAAGAAGAAGCA
>DATMGQ010000095.1:0-10276 GCA_035555395.1 Acidimicrobiales bacterium | reverse complement strand
CCCCGAGGTCGCCACCGGCGGTGGCGGCAACGGCAAGAAGAAGAAGAAGGGCGACACGCAGGCCCTCGACGTGGCCTTCAAGGCCAGCGAGGTCGAGGGCGAGGCCAAGGTCTCGACCCTCAAGCGCCTCATGGGCGCCCTCAAGAAGATCTGACGCCGCCCCTCCCGCCGCCCCTCCCGCCGCGGCTCGCTCGCCGGGGCGATCGCTCCCGATCCCGTCCCGTCCCCGAGGTGCGATCGGTACCGTGACGGACGATGTCCGGTGCTGCGACGTCGGCCGACGACCACCTCCCCCGCCGCGAGCGGCTGGCGCGGATCCTCGAGCGCGACGGCGCCCGCTGCGTGTGGTGCGGGCGCGAGGTCGACGCCGGGCTGGTCCGGGCCACCACCGAGCACGTGGTGCCGCGCATCAAGGGCGGGCCGTCGTGGATCGAGAACGAGGTGGCGGCCTGCCGCCGCTGCAACGGCCAGCGGGGACACCGCACGCCGGCGGAGTGGATCGAGGAGTGCGAGGGCCTCGGCTGGGAGCCCGACGTCGCCGGGATCATCGCCGCGCTCGAGCGCCTCGACGCCGCCATCGGGCGACGGGGCGGCCAGCGCCGGTCCCGGCCCTACGTGGCCTCGCAGCTCCGCAGGCTCCGCAAGCGCCCGACGTCCCACCCGGGCTGACCAGACCCGTCCGCCTCACGGCACCCACCCACGACATGGACGCACGGGGACGGGGCTGGAGCGGGAAGACGGCACGCCTAGCCGGGCAGGGCGGCCTCGAGGCGGCGCGCCTCGGGCCACACGGCGAAGCCGAAGACGAACACGATCGCGCTGCCGATCACGGTGGCGGCGATCCGCTGGACGGGGAGGCCGACCGTGCTGGCCGGGTCGACCTGGTCCACCAGGAGGAGGACGACCGCCGCGAGGGCCGCGGACTGCAGCGCGTACGACGCCAGCTTCGCCCAGGGGATGGTGGCCGCGAGCAGGCCGATCGCGATCCCGAGCGCGGTGCCGTCGAGGCCCGCGCCGATGACCAGGCCGGCCACGACCGCACCCGCGGCCGTCCCCACCGCCCGCAGCAGCGCCCGGCCCGGGACCGAGCCGAACGACGGCTGCATCACCAGCCCCACCGTCGCCGGCACCCAGTACCAGTGCTCGAGCTCGAACCACCCCCGGGCGGAGACGGCGATGCCGAAGCACAGCGCGAGGCGCCCCGCCAGGCGCACGGTGGAACGGTCGACGGCCCAGCCCGAGGCCCCGTGCGCCGCGGCGCGAGCGGCAGGTGGGCTCGCCGGCTCGGGCTCGGGCTCGAGCACCAGGTAGTCGACGGCCATGCACGCGGCGTAGATCCCGGCACCGAGGAAGAACAGGCCGAGCGATCGGACCACGCCGGTGTCGGGGACGCCGATGGCGATGCTCGTGACCAGCAGGAGCTGCATGCTGCCGAGCGCGCCGGCCTCGCTCCGCACCGACAGCACCCCCGCCCCGAAGGCGACGGCGGCCATGAGCGCGACGAGGGCCGCGAGCGGCAGGTCCTGGGCCGGCGCGAACAGGTAGCCGCAGGCGGCGAGCGGTGTGGCGACCAGCAGGTTGCGCACGTTGACCCGGTGCGGGCCCGTCCGCTCCCCGATGGTCCGCAGCACGCACGCCAGGCCGATCGTGGCGCCGAACACGACGTCGTCGATCGCGAACCCGACGACGACCGGCAGCCCGACGCACAGCGCCGCCCGGACGGTGTGCCCGACCGGGACCGAAGCCCGCCGGAACCGGAAGGTCGCCCCCACCCACCCCGGGGCCCCGACCCCCTGCTCAGCCATGCCCGCTTGCTACCACCTGCCGCGCCCGGGTGGACCCAGCCGCGACCGTGCCGCTAGGCGACGTCGCGACGCACGGTCCGGGCGACGCCGGCGGCGAGCGGGACCACCACCCAGAAGAGGACCGAGAACGAGATCTGCGCCAGGTGGCCGCTCCACTCGGCCTCCAGCACCCAGTTCCAGGTCGAGGACGGGTCGATCCAGTCGGCGACCAGGGTCGACGCGGTGCCGAGCACCGCGCACGCCGCCGGGAGGGCGAAGGAGGCGGCGATGGCGGGCGCCGAGCTCTGCAGCAGCGCTCCGAGCGCCACGCCGGCGAGGACGTTGAGGAGCACGAAGAGCAGGTAGCCGCCGACGGCGCCGGCGGTCAGGTCCGCCTCCAGGGACCGGCCGGAGGCCGACGAGCATGCGATCCCAGCGGCGGCGAGGACCCCGCCGAAGGCCGCGGCACCCCCACCGAGCAGCAACGACACCGCCAGCTTGGCGTTCACGACCCGCATGCGGCGCGGTTCCTGGGTGAACGTCGTGATGACGCTGCGCTGGCTCCACTCGCCGGTGAACAGCAGGATCGCCACCACGGGCAGCAGGATCGTCAGCCCGAGGGCGGCGACGCGGAGGTAGCTCGCCCAGGTCTGGTCGAAGCTCTCCGGGGCGACGACCGGGGTCAGCACCATCGCGGCGGTCGACAGCGCCACGAGGGCGAGGAGCCACCGGGCGGCGCGGGTGTCGGTGGCCTTGGCCCACTCGACGCGGACGAGCCGGGCGAACGGGATCGGTCCCGGCACGGACGACGGTGCCGCCGCACCGCCGTGGGTTCCGAAGGTGAGCGACGTGGTCATGCTGCTGCCTCCCCGGACGCCGCCTTGGCGCCCGTCAGCGAGAAGAACAGCTGTTCCAGCCCGTTCGCCTCGGACGGGCGCAGCTCGGTGAGCAGCACCTGGTGGTCGCGCGCCGTGCTCGCCAGCACCTCGGTCGTGACCCGGCCCCCGCCCACGTCCACGGTGAACGCGTCTCCCGGCCCGGGCACGTGGTCGATCCGTGCCGCTCGGAGCGCCGCGGCCAGCGCGACGGGGTCGGGGCTGCGCACGAGGATCGTGGAGCTGGCCAGCAGGTCGTCGAGTCGGCCGGCGGCGACCACGGCGCCGTCGGCGATCACGACGACGTGGTCAGCGGTGGCCTGCACCTCGTGGAGCAGGTGGCTCGACAGCAGCACGGTGCCGCCGTGGTCGGCGAAGTCGCGGAGCAGCGTCCGCATCCAGGCGATGCCGTCCGGGTCGAGCCCGTTCGCCGGCTCGTCGAGGATGAGCGCCTTCGGCTCGCCGACGAGGGCCTGGGCGATGCCGAGGCGCTGGCGCATGCCGAGGGAGTAGGTGCCGACCCGCTTGTCCGCAGCGTCGGCCAGCCCGACGAGGTCCAGGAGGCGTTGGACCCGCGTCGTGCCGACGCCCGCCAGCCGAGCCGCGATCGTGAGGGTCGCCCGGCCGCT
This sequence comes from Acidimicrobiales bacterium, assembly GCA_035555395.1. Lineage (GTDB taxonomy): Bacteria > Actinomycetota > Acidimicrobiia > Acidimicrobiales > Iamiaceae > Aquihabitans. The sequence continues at coordinate 6,988 of DATMGQ010000095.1, read as the reverse complement.
GCGCCCGGGGTGCATCGCCGACGCGTCGAGCAGCGTCCCGACCACGCGCGTCGCGTTGGGCAGCTCGACGAACGGGCGGCCGTCGATGGTCGACGTGCCGCCATCGGACCGGACCAGCCCGACGATCATCTTCATCGTGGTGGACTTGCCGGCGCCGTTGGCCCCGAGGAAGCCGGTGATGGTCCCGGGTTCGCAGTGCAACGAGACGTCGCGCACGACCGGCACCTCGTCGTAGCGCTTGGTGAGAGCGGTTGTCGTGATCATGGGGCCAGCGTGAACCGGCCGGTGCACCGACGCATCGGGCGGACGGCCACGACCCGACGTCCGAAGGGAGGCTGGCCCCCGCCGAGGTCTCGACCTTCGTCGGTCGCCGCGTCGACCTTCGTCGATGTCGCACGGCGCCCTCGGGCCGTACGCTCGGGACGATGTCCTGGCTTCGCAGCTCGTGGGACCAGACCGCCGCCGCGGCGATGCTGGAACCCGGCGACTCGGCTCACCCGGGCGAGGTGCCGCACCGGACCACGCGCGACTGGTTCGTCGACGCCGGCGCCTTCGTCCTCGCCACCGGGATCGGCGCGCTCATCCTGCGCATCACCGTCGACGACAACCAGATGACGTCGGGCCAGGTGACCCTCGACGCCGTGCTCGGTGCCCTCTGCTGCACCTCGCTGTGGTGGCGGCGACGCTGGCCGTTCGGTGTGGCGCTGGTGTGCGTGCTCCTGGGCGCCTTCTCGACGTCCGGCACCGTGGCCGGCCTGTTCGCGCTGTCCTCGCTGGCCGTCCACCGCCCCGTCCGGCCCGCCCTGGTCGTCGCCGGCCTGTTCGTCCCGTCCGCCGTGGTGTGCTCGATCTGGCTCGGGCGGACCAACACCTGGTCGGTGATGCTGCCGACGCTGGCGCTGGCCGCCGCCGCGATCGCCTGGGGCATGTACATCCGGGCCCGGCGGCAGCTCCTCGCCACCCTGCGCGACCGGGCCCGGCGGGCCGAGGCCGATCAGGTCCTCCACGCCGAACGGGCGCGCCTGGCCGAGCGGACCCGCATCGCGCGGGAGATGCACGACGTGCTGGCCCACCGCATCTCCCTGGTGGCGCTGCACGCGGGGGCGCTCGAGGTCGCACGCGACCTGCCTCCCGCCCAGGTGCGCGAGAGCGCCGCACTGGTGCGTTCGACCGCGCACCAGGCCCTCGAGGAGCTGCGAGACGTGATCGGCGTGCTGCGGGAGGAGCCGGGCCAGGAGGTGCCGTCGACGGTGCCGCAGCCGACGCTGGCGGACATCCCCCGCCTGGTGGAGGAGACCCGCCGCTCCGGCGCCAAGATCGACTTCGAGATGCAGGTGGACGGCGCCGAAGGCGCACCCGGCCCGTTGGGCCGCGACGCCTACCGCATCGTCCAGGAGGCGCTGACCAACATCAACAAGCACGCCCGCGGCACCCTCGCCCAGGTCCGGGTGGCGGGGGCGCCGGACCACGGCCTGCACGTCTGCGTCCGGAACCCACCCGCGGTCGGCGCCCAGGACCGTCCGGTGCCACCGGGCTCCGGCACGGGCCTCCTCGGCCTCCAGGAGCGGGTGACCCTGGCCGACGGCGTCCTGGTGCACGGCCCCGACGCGTCGGGCGGCTTCGTCGTCGAGGCCGACCTGCCGTGGTGAGGATCCGGGTGCTCCTGGTCGACGACGACCCGCTGGTGCGGGCCGGCCTCCGGATGATCCTGTCCTCGTCGGAGGAGATCGAGGTGGTGGGCGAGGCGGCCGATGGCGCTCAGGCCGCCGCGGCCGTGTCGGCGCACCGACCCGATGTCGTCCTGATGGACATCCGGATGCCGGAGATGGACGGCATCACCGCCACGTCGGCGCTGCGCCGCCTGACCGATCCGCCGCGCGTGATCGTCCTGACCACGTTCCAGGCCGACGAGCACGTCCTGAGCGCACTGCGGGCCGGCGCCGACGGGTTCTTGCTGAAGGACACCGAGCCCACCGAGATCGTGAACGCCGTGCGCCTCGTGGCGGCGGGTGAGGCGATGCTCTCGCCGTCGGTCACCCGCACCCTCCTCGCCCACCTCGGCAACGACGAGAGGGCCGATCGCCGTCGCCGCGCCGCCCAGCGGCTGGCATCGCTGACCGACCGCGAGCGGGAGGTCGCCGATGCGGTGGGGTCCGGCGCATCCAACGCCGAGATCGCCGCATCGCTGTTCATGAGCGAAGCCACGGTCAAGGCGCACGTCTCACGCCTGCTGACCAAGCTCGCCGCCACCAACCGGGTGCAGATCGCGATCCTCGTGCACGACGCCCAGCCGTGACCTGACCGCCGGCTGATCGAGCACGTCGCGAGCCGCGGACCACCGGCTCGCGATCGAGGGCGCGGCGGGCGCCCTCGATCGCGGTCGAGCCGAAGCGGTCCGGCGGCCGGGACCTACTGGTCGATCCACATCCCGATGAGGGAGTGGCCGTTGGCGAGGCCGGCGCTGGGCTGCTGGGCCGGGTCGTCCGTGGACTCCGGGCCGGGCTCGCTGGGATCGTCGCCGGGAAGCGGCGGGCCGAGGATGCCGTGCACGTCCTTGTCCTCGACCACGGCCCACGGCGTGTACCAGGCCCAGATGCTGTACACCTGCTCGGCGAACACCGCGCTGATCTGCTGGTAGATCTCGGCCCGCTTGTCCGGGTCGGTCTCGCTGCGGCCCTCGTCGAGCAGGCGGTTGAGGTCGGGGTCGTCGTACCGGCTGAAGTTCACCGGGTTGCCGGCGCCGTACCACCAGACGTGGTTCGTGTCGGGATCGCCGCCGGGGAAGTTGCGGAACAGCTGGGCCTGGAACTTGCCGCCGATGGCGTCGTCGATGACGGCGGCCTGGTCCCGCTTGACCAGTTCGACGTTCAGGCCCACCTTCTTCGCCCGCTGCTGGATCAGCTCGGCGAAGCGCAGGGTCGCCGGGTCGACGCCGGTGGTGAGCGTGAAGGAGTCCTTCCCGCCGTCGGCGACGTAGTCGGCGATCAGCTTCTTCGCTTCCGCCGGGTCGTACTTCGGGAACCCGGGATCCTCGACGTAGCCGATCGAGCCGGGAGCGAACGGGCCGTCGGCCACGGTCGGGAGGCCGTCGTTCTGGGTCTCGTTGAGCTCGTCGCGGTCGAGGCCGACCGCCAGTGCCTTGCGCATCCGGATGTCGTCGAACGGCGGCTCGGAGGTGTTCAGCTGGATGAAGGTGATCTCGGCTGCATCCTCGGAGACGAGCATGTTGACGTCGCCGGCGTCGCGCAGGTCGAGCAGCTCGTTGCCGATCATCTCGGCGTTGCTGGTGTGGATGACGTTCGCCCCGTCGGCGCTCTTGAGCGAGTTCACGCGGACCTGGCCGTCGGCGAGGATGCGGAACTCGATGCCGTCGGCGTACGGGTACGGCTTCCCGTCGGGGGCGGTCTGCCAGTAGTCCTCGTTGCGGGTGCCGATGAGCTTGTCGTTCTGGCTCCAGCTCTCGAACTTGAACGGGCCGGTCCCGATGAGCTTCGTGTTGCAGCTCTCCTCGTCGTCGAGCTGGGCCTGGGCCATGATCCCCATCCGGTTGCCGCTGAAGAGGAAGGCGGGGAACGCCACCCACGGCACCTTGGTCTTCACGGTCACGGTCTGCCCGTCGGCGGTGACGTCGTCGATGTTGCTGAGGGTGAAGGTGAACAGCAGCGGCTTCCGGGTGGGGTAGGTCCCCCGGTAGGCGTCGAGGTTGTTCTTCACGACCTCGCCGGTGAGGTCGGTGCCGTCGTGGAACTTCACGCCGTCGCGGACCTCGATGGTCCACTCGGTGTAGTCGTCGTTCGGGGTGATGGACTTGGCGAGGTACGGCGAGTAGCCGCCGTCGGCGTTGGGCACGGTGAGCGTGTCGTAGATGGCCCGCACGACCATCTCGCCGGAGATGGCGAGCTGGGCCTCCGGCAGGCAGTACCCGCCGCTGCTCTCGCCCTCGAGGCCGTAGACGATGGTGCCGCCTCGCACCGGGTCGCCGGCGTCGTCGAGGCCGCTCTCACCGCACTTGGCGTCGAGGCAGGCTTCTTCCTTGTCTGGTGGACCGGCTTCGCCGTTGCTCGCCTTGGTGCCGCCGCACGAAGCGGTGGCGAGGCTGAGCACGAGCAGCGACGCGAGGGCGGCTGCAGCCCGACGCGAGGAGGTGCGAACGGTCGACATCGTGGTCCCCTGACGACCGGCGGGGCTGGGGGGTACCGCTGGTCGCCGTGAACTCTGTCACAGATACCACCCATCGCGCGGGACGATCCTGACCGATCGGTCAAGTCCCCAGATCACGCCCTCGCGCCGAGCGCGGGGTAGGGGTTCCGAGCGAAGCGAGCCCGGGGGGTTTGGGGGGCAGAGCTTGCGGAGCCCCCCAAGATCAGCGAGGTGCGACGAAGTCGTGCCGAGCTGCGAAGACGTCGGGCGTCAGCCCGTCCTCCAGTTCGAGGAACGGAGCGAGCGCCAGCGAGCGAGTGACGAGAGGAGCGAAGCGACGACTCAGGCGCCGACCGACAGGCGGATGCCGGTGACCTGGTCGTGGATCTTCTCGGCGAGCTCGCGGGTGAGCGTGAAGACGTGGTCGGCCTGGGTCTCGTCGTGGAGGGCGAGGCCGCAGACGGGGGTGACGAGCGCCTGGCGGCGCAGGAGGACCGGGTCGCAGCCGTTCTGGACCAGCTCGCACCACTGGGCGGAGAGCTGGCGCCAGTAGCGGGAGTTGCTCTCGCCCATGGGGCCGTCGGTGGGCACGGCGCCCCACGCCACCCAGCCGCCGCGCTCGAGGTAGGAGCCGAGGGCGCCGGCGGAGCCGGTGACGTCGGCGCCGACCGGCATCGACAGGAGGCCGGGTCCGGCCTGCATGATGAGCCGCCAGTCGGCCGCGCCGCAGACGTGGACGCCGGTGAGGGCGCGGCCCTCGATGGCGGCGAGGGCGCCGGAGAGGACGTCGACCACCTGGTCGGCCGGGAGCGGGAGGTCGGTGCGCAGGCCGCCCACGAGCCCGGGCTCGTCGAACACGACGACCCGGGGCACGCCGGGCGCCTGGGCCTCGGCGAGGGCCACGAGGTCTCGGGCCCGGGTGGCGACGGCGCCGCTGGCGACGGCGAAGGCCGTGGTGGCGGGGGCGCCGGCGTCGACCAGGGCCAGGCCGAGGGTGATGGGCCCGGTCAGTTGGAGCTTGATCGGGTCGGTGCGATCGGCGACGACGTCGAGGAAGCGGCGCCAGGTGGCGAACGGGCGGCCGGACAGGTCGCGGTCGCCGAGCGGGGCGGACGGGTCGAGCGCGTCCAGGTCGGTGATCGAGAACGAGCCGTCGTCGGCGACGATCACGCCCTCGACGCCCCACAGGCCCTGCGGGATCATCATCTCCAGCGGATCGATCCTCGGCAGGGTGGGCGCGGCGGGCAGCTCGGCGGTGCGCTCGAGCACGAAGCGGATGGCTGCATCGCGGTCGGTGTGGGGCAGGCTCCCGACGGAGGTGGGCGCGCCGAGCGGCAGCGTGTCGGGGCGTCCCACCGCCTCATCCGCTGCGTTCGCTGGACCCACGTGCTGGCCTTCCCACTCGAGATCTCGCCGAAGCGAGGCTCTCCCCCTGACACTGGAATAGCGACCGGCGCGGCGCGTCGGCAAATCTCGACCCGATGTCCGCGCTCCTCCGCTTCCACCTCTGGCCCCTCCGGGTGCTGTGGGTGCTCCTGGCCCTCGGCGCGTCGGCCTCGGCGACGGACGCCCTCGACGGCCGGTCGACGCCGGTCGCGGTGGCGCTCAGCGTCGCCGGTTGGACGGCCTGGGGCGCCACGCTCGTCGCCCTCCTGGTGCCGCGGACGTCGAGCCTGACCGTCGTGCGCGTGCTCGCGCCGGCGGGTGCGGCGGCGGCGATCGCCGCGGTCGCCGCCGGCTCCGAGACGACGGTCCTGGACGCGGCGACGGTGCTCGTCGCCGCGCTGGTCGTGATCGCTGCCCTCGCCCCGTGGACCACCGATGCCCTCGTCGACGGCTCGTCGTACGGCCCCGAGCGCCGGCTGGCGCTACGCACGCCGCTCGCCCTCGTACTGCTCGCGGTCCTCACGTGGATCGTGATGTTCGCGGGCGCCGTCGCGGCCGTGCTGCTGCTGGCCACCGAGCAGTGGGCTGCCGGGATCGCCGGGCTGATCGTCGCCGCCGCGGTCGTGTGGTTCGGCGGCCGCTCGATCCACCAGCTGTCGCGACGCTGGCTCGTCCTGGTGCCCACCGGCCTGGTGATCCACGACCCGCTGGTGATGCCGGAGCCCCAGCTGTTCCTGCGCCAGACGATGTCGCGCCTGGGCCCGGCCGAGGAGTCCGTCGGCCCCGAGGTCGTCACCGAGGACCTGAGCGCCGCCGCGTCGGGTCTCATCATGTCGATCAGCCTGTCCGAGCCGGTCGAGCTGCTCGTCCGCGAAGGCAGCCGCGGCACGACGCTGCGCCCGGTGGACCGGGTGCTGTTCGCCCCGGCGCTGCCGGTGGAGCTGCTGGCCGAGGGCCGCAAGCGCCGCCTCCCCGTCGCCTGATCCGCCGGCCTACCCGGTGCTCGCCGGTGGCGGTGGCCGGGGCTCGTCCATCGCCACGGCGGTCTCGACGGCGTTGGTCCAGGTGAGCAGGGCGGTCTCGTCGACCGGCCAGCCGTACGCCTCGAGGACGGAGAGCAGCTTGACCGGCGTGAGCCAGATCTCCCAGGTGCCCCCGCCCACGAGGAGGAAGACGATCGCCCGGTAGGGGCCCCATCCGCCGCTCTTCACCCGACCGACGAGCGCGACGTGCTCGCGGGCGATGGACCGCATCGGCCCGGATCGGGGGCGGACCCGGACCCCGTCGGCGGCGATCTCGATCCGTGCGGCGGCCTCCGGCACCCCGATGCGGTAGCGGGCGGTGATGGCGCGGGCGACCCCTCTCGGCGGGAGCAGCTCGGGCCGGGCCCGCTTCCAGCGCCCGCGCCGCACCGTGACCGCTGGCCGAGCGTCGGTCCCGTCGGTGTCAGGCCGGTTCACGG
>DATMGQ010000094.1:0-36101 GCA_035555395.1 Acidimicrobiales bacterium | reverse complement strand
CGCCGCCCAGGGCGAGGACCTCGTCGAGCTCGGCCTGGGCGCCGTCGATGAGCTCGTTGGTCTTGGCCTCGACCACGTGCGAGCCGGCGAAGATGTCGTCGTACTCGAGCAGGTCGGTCTCGAACGCCAGCACCTGCTGGATGCGCAGCGCCCACTGCTGGTCCCAGGGGCGGGGGAGGCCCAGGGCCTCGTTCCACGCCGGGAGCTGGAGCGAGCGGGCCCGGGCGTCCTTCGACAGGGTCACGCCGAGCGCCTCGAGCACGATGCGCTGCACGTTGTTCTCGGGCTGGGCCTCGGTGAGCCCGAGGCTGTTGACCTGCACGCCGTAGCGGAAGCGGCGAGCCTTGGCGTCGGTGATGCCGTAGCGCTCCAGGCAGATCCGGTCCCACATCTGGGTGAAGGCCCGCATCTTGCAGGTCTCCTCGACGAACCGGATGCCGGCGTTCACGAAGAACGAGATGGACCCGACCACGTTGACCATGCGGTCCTCGGGGACCTGGCCCGACTCCTTCACCGCGTCGAGCACGTCGATGGCCGTGGCCAGCGAGTAGGCGATCTCCTGGACCGGCGTCGCCCCCGCTTCCTGCAGGTGGTAGCTGCAGACGTTCATGGGGTTCCAGTGCGGGATCCACTCCTGGCAGAACGCGAACATGTCGACGATCAGGCGGCGGGAGGGGAGCGGCGGGTAGATGTAGGTCCCGCGGCTCAGGTACTCCTTGACGATGTCGTTCTGCGTCGTGCCCCGGAGCTGCTGGGACTTCACGCCCTGGCGCTCGGCGTTGGCCGTGTACAAACCGAGCATCCACGCGGCGACGGCGTTGATCGTCATCGACGTGTTCATGTCGCCGACGGGGATCTGGTCGAGCAGCGTCTCCATGTGGCCGATGTGGCTCACCGGCACGCCGACCTTGCCGACCTCGCCCCGCGCCATGGGATCGTCGCTGTCGTAGCCCGTCTGGGTGGGCAGGTCGAAGGCGATCGACAGGCCGGTCTGGCCCTTGGCGAGGTTCGTGCGGTACAGCTCGTTCGAGGCCTTCGCGGTGGAGTGGCCCGAGTAGGTCCGCATCATCCACGGGCGGTCCGGCGTGCGCTGGTCGGTCATCCGCCCATTCTCCGCTGTAGACGTGGGGAAAGTCACGCTGGGAGGACGCCCAGGCGGTCTTGGGGGACCACCCCCAGGGCGTCCGATGTCCGATTTCGGTGGGATGGTCCCCATGCTCCCCGCCGCCCCGGTCTTCCTTCCGCCCCCGCCCGCCCGCTTCGGCGCCTCCGCCTTCGACCACCTGCCTCCTGCTCCGAACGCCGGCTGGCCCCACCTCCCGCCTCCTCCGCCTCCCGGGTGGTCCCGGCCGGCCGGGAGGTCGTCGGCGGCGAGCACCGTGTTCCTGACCCTCGGCCTCGCCGCCCTCGCCGCCCTCGCCGCGCTGGCCCTCGGCGCCGCCGCCGTCTTCGTGATGCTCCTGAGCTTCGGGTGCGGCTGCACGTGAGCTCGGACCCGGACCCCGACCTCGCCCACCTGCCCCCTCCGCCGGCGCCGCTGCCCGGGTCCCGATCTCGATCCCGATCCCGATCCTCGCGGCGTACCTGCCTGATCGCCCTGCTGGGACCCGCGGTCCTGTGGGCCAGCGGGTGCCTGGTCGCCGCCGCCCACCTGCCCTCGAGACCTCCCGGCGTCGAGTGCACGGCTGACACGCTCGCCTGTCTCGAGGGCACCCGCTCCGGGGCGATCGTCTCGTTGGTGGCCGGCATGGTCGTCCTGGTTCCGATCATCACGGCCGTCACCGCCTCGTGCGCGGCCGTGGGCCGGACCATCGGGCGGGTGCTCCTCGCCGGGGTCCTCGGGTTCTGCGCCCTGGAGGCGGTGGCGATGGCGGTCTCCGGCCCGAGGTGATCGACGGCCGGCAGGGCTAACGATCGGGGCGCGAACGGCCGATAGGACCGTGTGGCCCCTTCAGCGAACTGCCCCACCTGTCGTGCTGCGCTGCAGCTGACCAACCACGACACGTTCGACTCGTGGATCTGCCCGAACGGGCACGGCCTCGCCGCCACGCTCTCCGAGCTGTACGAGCGGGCGCAGGAGGACGAGATCCACGAGCTGTGGCGACTCGCCAAGGCGTCGTGGGTGGCGGCCGAGCCGACCACCGGCAAGGCCTGTCCGATGTGCTCGCGCCTGATGGTGTCGATCGTGGTCGGCACCGACGCCGACGAGGTCGACGAGCACCGCGAGGGCGACGGGCCCGACACCGGCGAGGTACCGGTGGACGTGTGCGTCGTGGACCAGGTGATCTGGTTCGACGTGGGCGAGCTGGAGCTGCTGCCCGCCGACCTGCCCGATCCGCAGCCGACCCCCGAGCAGGAGGCCGCGGTGCAGGACATCGCCCGGCAGTTCGCGGACGAGGTCGTGGCGGCCGAGGAGGCCCGCGTCGGGTTCACCGGTCGCATGCTGCGCCGCCTCCACCTGAGCCCGGCGGCGACGGCTGCGGTCAACCCGACGGCTCGCGCCGACGCCTGATCACTCGGGCAGGGTGACGCCCCGTTCGGCCGCCGCCTCGGCGACCGCGTCGGGGAACACGTTCTTCAACAGGAAGAGGTCCCGGGCCAGCACGTAGTCCGGGGCGAGCGTCTTGGCGTACCGCTCGAAGTACATGAGCTGCTTCGACACGAGCAGCAGCTCCTTCGGTGCGGTGGCGCCGTACTGGTTGGCCAGCTCCAGGTTGGCCTTGAGCTGGTCGCCGAGGCTGACCGCGCCGATGCCCTGGGTGAGCATCGGCTCCATGACCATGGCGATGGCCGGCCCGGCGACCTCCGGGTCGACGTCGTCGGGGATCACGCCCACCTCCTGGTACGCCCGCACGACCCGCCGGTAGTCCTGGTCGATGGTGGAGGTGTAGAGGATCTCGCGCATGGTGTCGCGCCACAGCTCGGGCAGCTCGCCCATGATCCCGAAGTCGAGGTAGCTGGCGCGGCCGTCCTCGAGGACCCAGAGGTTGCCGGCGTGGACGTCGCCGTGGAAGGCGCCGTGGACGAGGGCCGCCTCGACCCACACCTTGATGCCGCGGCGCAGGATCAGCTCGCCGTCGACGCCGAGCTCGGCGATGCGGTCGAACTCGTCCATCGGCACGCCCCGCATCCGCTCCATGCAGATGAGGTGGGGGCCGCAGAAGTCCCAGTAGACCTCCGGGGCGGTGATGCCCTCGTTGTCGCCGAAGGCGCCGATGTGGTCCCGGAACGACGACTGCCGGTGGGCCTCGAGCGCGGCGTTGAGCTCCTGGTTGGTGACCTCGTGGAGGTCCTCGACCATGCCGATCACGTTCGCCCGCTTCGCGAAGTTCAGCCGGCTCAGCAGCTTGGTGGCGAAGAAGTACTGGATCCGCAGGTCGGTGTTCATGCGGTGGGCGATGTCGGGCCGTTGGAGCTTGATGACGGCTTCGCGCCCGTCGGGGAGCGTGCACGCGTGGACCTGGGCGATCGACGCGGCCGACAGCGGCACGTCGTCGAACGCGGCGAACACCTCGTCGGCCGGGGCGCCCAGCTCCTCCTCGACCAGCCGGCGGACGGTGGCTGCGTCGAAGGGCCGGACCTCGTCGAGCATCTTGAGCGAGGCGTCGGCGAGCGGTGCGGGGAACAGGCTGGGCGAGCTGGCGATGAGCTGGCCGAGCTTCACGAACGTGGGGCCGAGCTGGTCGAAGCCCTCGACGACGCCCTCCGATGCCGCGGTGGCGAACGAGCGGCCCCGGCGGCGCACGATCCAGCCGGCGCACGAGCGCAGCACGGCCGCGAACAGCACGAAGCCGATGAGCAGCATCCGCCGCAGCTCATCGAGCCCGAACCGGCCGAGCGGCGGCGCGTGGACCTCGAGCGCCTCGGGAGGGGGTCCGTCTGCGTAGGGCCCGCGGTGCACGGCGAGACCGTACCCTCTGCCCATGGGGTCGCCGAGGAAGGTCACGGTCCTGACCGGAGCGGGCATCTCGACCGACTCCGGGATCCGGGACTTCCGCGGGCCCAACGGCGTGTGGACCCTCGACCCCGCGGCCGAGAAGCTGTTCACGATCCAGAACTACCTGGCCGATCCCGCCATCCGGCGGCGCTCGTGGCTGGCCCGGCGGGAGAACCCGGCCTGGGGCGCCGATCCCAACGCCGGCCACGAGGCCGTGGTCGAGCTGGAGCGGCGCGGTGCGCTCCGCGCCGTGATCACCCAGAACATCGACCGGCTGCACCAGAAGGCGGGCTCGTCGCCGGAGCGGGTGATCGAGGTCCACGGGAACATGGTCGACGCGGTGTGCTGGGACTGCGGCGCCCGCAGCGCCACCCAGGATGCGCTCGCGCGGCTCGACGCCGGGGAGGACGACCCGGCCTGCCTCGAGTGCGGCGGGATCTTGAAGACGGCCACGATCATGTTCGGCCAGACCCTCGACCCCGATGTCCTCGGTGCCGCCGCGGCGGCCGCCCAGGACTGCGACGTGTTCGTCGCCGTCGGCACCACGCTCCAGGTGCACCCGGCCGCCGGGCTGTGCGACGTCGCCGCCCGCAGCGGCGCCGAGCTCATCATCGTCAACCGGGACCCCACCCCCTACGACGCGCTCGCCTCCCGCATCCTCCGGGACCCGATCAGCGACGCGCTCCCCGCGCTGGTCGACGAGCTCACCGCCTGATCAGGCGTCGAGCAGGCGGAAGACGGGGAAGCCGGGGGCGATGGCGAGGAGCTCCTCGTCGGTGGAGGAGGCGTCGATGCCATCGAAGAAGCGGCCGACCTCCCAGGCCCACCGCTCGAGGTACTCCCGGAGGATGGCCGGCTTGACCTGGTCGGCCAGCTCCTCGGAGCGGAACGCCTCGACCCGGCGCCCCACCTTCAGCTCGCCCTGGCCGTCGGCCGCCCGCAGGTTGCGGACCCACTGCGTGGTGCCGCGAGGGGCGACGAGGTAGCGCTCGCCGTCGAGGACGAGCAGGTTGACGACGGTCGAGCGGACCTCGCCGCTCGTCCGGCCGACGACCCGCAGCTCGCGGGACCCGGAGATGCTGAGGCCCATGGCCGTGAGGCGGCGGGCCAGGCGGTTGAACAGCCGGTCGCCCGCGGTGGGGGCGAGGTAGCGGTCGGTGGCGGGGTCGATCGTGGCGGTCATCAGGAGGCTCCTTGTTGGGAGAGCGATGCTCTCGGAATAGGGAGCAGTGTTCTCCCGATGCAGGCTGTTGTCAAGAGCAGTGCTCTCTCAACCCCGGCTAGCGTGCGGGCCATGCCGATCGACCCGACCACGCCCCGGGCCCTCGCCCGGGTCGAGCGCATCGCCGAGATCAAGGAGGCGGCGCGCCGCCAGCTGGTCGAGGTCGGCTCCGACGGGCTGTCGCTCCGGGCCGTCGCGCGGGAGCTCGGCGTGGTGTCCTCGGCGGTGTACCGCTACTTCGCCAGCCGCGACGAGTTGCTCACCGCGCTCATCATCGATGTCTACGACGCGGTCGGCGCCGTCGCCGAGGGCGCGGCCGCGGCGACCAGCGGGCGCCGGATCGGCGAGCGGTGGACGGCGCTCGCCCGGGCCGTCCGGTCGTGGGCGGTCGCCCAGCCGCACGACTACGCCCTCATCTACGGCAGCCCGGTGCCCGGCTACCGGGCACCCGAGGACACGGTCAGCCCGGCCCTGCGCGCCCCGCTGGCCGCGCTCGGCGTGGTGGCCGACGGCGTCGCCGCCGGCGAGGTGGGCACCGAGCGCCGCTCGCCCGTGGCCCGCCCCGTGCACGCCGACCTCGCGACGCTGCGGTCCGGCGCGGGCGTGGACCTCGACGACGAGGTCCTGGCCCGAGCGCTCGCCGCCTGGACGGGCCTGCTCGGCCACATCAGCTACGAGCTGTTCGGCCACCTGCACAACGGGATCACCGACTACGACGCCTTCTTCGAGCACCAGCTCGCCCGATCCACGGCGATCCTGATCGAAGGCGGCCCCACGGTCTGACGCGAACGTCGAGGAGGAGCCGCCTCACGTCCTCACCAGGGTCGCGGGGCGGGTCCGGGCTAGGAGGCGGCGGCTTCGGCGGCCTTCTTGGCGGCGATGCGGCGGAGCGGCGGGTCGTACTTCGGCGGGACCTTGCGGGGCGGGAGGGCGTGGAGCAGGTCGTGAGACGCCTCGGTGATGATGGCGACCGCCTTCTCGAAGGCCTCCTCGGTGGCATCGGAGGTCTTCTGCACGCCGCTGATCTTGCGGACGTACTGGCGGGCCGCCGCCTCGATCTCCTCGTGGGTGGCGTGGGGCTCGAGCCCGCGGAGGGTGGTGATGTTGCGGCACATGCGGTCCATGGTCGCGCGGGCCCCTGCGGCTGTCACCCGCCGAAGGCAGGCGGCAGCGGGAGCGGGACGGCCTCGGCGACGCGCCGGCGGTACTCCGACCGGGGGACGTCGATCGCCCCCAGGGTCGCCAGGTGGTCCGTCTTCCACTGCACGTCGAGCAGCGTGGCGCCGCCGTCGACGAGCCGCTCGACCAGGCCGACGAGCGCCACCTTCGACGCATCGGTCGCCCGGTGGAACATCGACTCGCCGGCGAAGAGCCCGCCGATCGCCAACCCGTACAGGCCTCCGACCAGTTCGTCGTCGACCCACGTCTCGACGCTGTGCGCCCAGCCGCGGCGGTGCAGGTCGCGGTAGGCGGTCTTGATCCCCTTGCTGATCCACCCGTGGGGCCGGCGGGGGTCGCTGCACGCCTCGATGACCTCGTCGAACGCGGTGTCGACCCGCACCTCGGCCCGGTCGCACGCCTTGCGGAGCGACCGGCTGACCTTGAGACCGTCGAGCGGGATGATCCCCCGCGGGTCGGGCGACCACCAGCCCGGCGACCGGCTCCAGCGCACCGGCATGGGGAACAGGCCCGACCGGTAGGCGGCCAGGATCGTGCCCGGCTCGAGGTCGGCGCCGATGGCCACCAGGCCGGATTCGTCGGCGCGATCCGGGTCGGGCATCTCCCACCGGCTGGGTGGCGGCTCGACGGGGACGGTCATGGCGGGGCCGAGCATGCAACAGTGGCGGCGCGGGCGCCAGAGGGGCGGCTCGCAGGAGGCTTCCCCCCACCATGCGATCTGCTCGCCTGGCCCTCGCCGCGCTCGCGGCGTGCACGGCCCTCGCGCTCCCGTCGGCGGCCCACGCCGCGCCGCTCCAGTTCTTCACCGAGTCGACCCACACCGAGCTCGACTCGTGGCTCAAGGGCGGCGGCACCCCGCTCGTCGGCGACTTCAACGGCGACGGCGAGGGCGACGTCTTCCTCTACCGGCCCGGCGCGGGCACGGAGCGGCTGCTGTTCGGCAAGGGCGACCGGGGCGGCGCCTGGTTCTCGAACACCAGCGCCAACATCCAGGTCAACGGCACGTACACGCCGGTCGTGGGCGACTTCAACGCCAACGGCAGCACCGACATCCTCTGGTACGGACCCGGGACCGCGCCCGACACGCTGTGGTCGTTCAACAAGCAGTCGTCGACCTTCGTGGTCACCAAGCCGGTGATCAACGGCCGGTACCGGCCGTTCGTCGGCGACTTCACCTCGAACGACGGCCAAGCCACCGACGACATCTTCTGGTACGCCCCGGGCTCGGGCGCCGACAGCATCTGGAAGGGCATCGCCGGTCGGCGGGTCTCGTTCTCGTCGATCCCCCAGCGGATCTCGGGCACCTACACCCCGCTCGTCGGGTCGTTCACCCCGGATCCGGGCACCGGCGGGAGCACCGACTCGACGCTCGACATCTTCTGGTACGCCCCCGGCGCCACCGGCGACTCGCTGTGGAAGGGCGACGGCAACGGCCACTTCACCCCGCAGGCCTACCGCGTCAGCGGCACCTACAAGCCGATCGTCGGGTTCTTCGACGGCTACGGCGTCCAGGACATCTTCTGGTACTCGGCCAACGGCCCGGACTCGGTCTGGCTGGCGGACCCCGCCACCGGGAAGTTCACCGCCCACGGCGCCTCGATCGGTGCGGGCTTCACCCCGATCACGGGCGAGTTCACCATCCCCGACGAGCCGATCTACTGGTGGTCGACCACCGGGCCCGACCGGCTCTGGATCCCCGAGGGCGAGCCCGGTACCTGGGCGTACTCGGAGCTGAACAACAACAGCGACGTCGGCGCGGGCTCCAAGCCCGTGGTCGTCGACCTCGACGGCGACGGCAACAACGACATCCTCTGGCTCCCGACCGCGGCCTCGGCCCACACGAAGATCTGGTGGGGCCCGGGCTGATCGCCGACCGCCCCCCCCCCGAACGCGGAGGAGCCCCGGCCGATGGCCGGGGCTCCTCTCGTTCTCGGCCGGCAGGCGCCGGCGTCGACCGGCCTACTTGCGGTAGTCGTAGAAGCCGACGCCGCTCTTGCGGCCGAGCTGGCCGGCGGTGACCATGCGGCGCAGGGCGGGCACGGCGGCGTAGTTCGGGTCGCGGAACTCGTCGTAGAGGGCGTCGAGGATCGACAGCGAGGTGTCGAGGCCCACGAGGTCGAGCAGGGCGAGCGGGCCCATCGGGAAGTTGCAGCCGCCCTTCATGGCGGTGTCGATGTCGTCCCGGTTGGCGGTGCCGTTCTCGAGCATCCGGACGGCGTTGTTGAGGTACGGGAACAGCAGGGCGTTCACGATGAAGCCAGCGCGGTCCTTGACCTCGACCGGGTCCTTGCCGCAGGCGCTGGCGAAGGCGGTGACCTCGGCGACGGTCTCGTCGGAGGCGGTGAGGGGCCGGACGATCTCGACGAGCGACATCATCGGGGCCGGGTTGAAGAAGTGCACGCCGACGACCCGGTCGGGGCGCTGGGTGGCGACGGCCATGTCGATGACCGACAGGGTCGAGGTGTTGGTGGCGATGATCGCCCCGTCCTTGCAGATGCCGTCGAGCTCGGCGAAGAGCGCCTTCTTGACGTCCATGTCCTCGACGACGGACTCGATCACGAGGTCGCAGTCGGCGACGGCGCCGATGTGGTCGGTGGCGGTGACCCGGGCGAGGGCGGCGTCGGCGTCCTCCTGCGAGAGCTTGCCCCGCTCGACCTGCTTGGTCAGCGACTTGGTGAGGGAGGCGACCATGGCATCGGCCGTCTCCTGCTTGCGGGACCGCAGGACCACCTCGTGGCCGGTCTTGGCCGCCACCTCGGCGATGCCGGACCCCATGATCCCCGAACCCAGAATGCCCACTCGCTTGATCGTCATGGGCGGTCAAGCTACCGATCCCGCCTTCCCGGCGCCCAACCGGCGGGTCGGTAGGGTCGGGGCATGTCTGGACACCTGGCACTGGTCGGCGGTGGCGAGTTCACCGAGGGATGCACGTTCGATGCCGGTCTCCTGGAGGCCAGCGGGGCCTCCGAGGTGCTGATCGTCCCGACCGCGGCGGCCTACGAGCACCCGCAGCGCCTGGTCGAGCGGGCGGCCGGCTGGTTCGACCGCCTGGGCGTCCCCGCCCGCGGCCTCGAGCTGCTGGCCCGGCCCGACGCCTCCGCCCCCGACGTCGTCGAGGCGCTCGCCGCGTCGACCTTCACCTACCTCGTCGGCGGTTCGCCGCTGCACCTGCGTGCGGTCATCAAGGACTCGCCGGCCTGGGACGCCATCGAGGCGGCCTGGCTCGGGGGCGGCGTGCTGGCGGGCTCGTCGGCCGGGGCCATGGTCCTGTGCGACCCGATGGTCGATCCCCGTGGCGGGGCGTTCACCCTCGGCCTGGGCCTGCTCCCCGGCGTGGCCGTGATCCCGGCCCACAACCACTGGTCCGAGGACGCCGCGCACCGCACCCGCAAGATGAGCCCGCCCGACCTCGTGTTGGCCGGCATCGACGAGTCGACCGCCCTCATCCGCGATCCCGACGGCGCGTGGCGCGCCGAGGGCGCCGGCGAGGTGGTGCTGTTCCTGGGCGGCGACCCCACCGACCTCAGCGCCCTCCCCGGCTGAACCGACCCCCGCTCGGCATTCGTGGGCCGGGTGCCCGCACGGGCATCCTCACCGACGAGCGTCGATGACGTTCGAGCGCGTGCTCAGGACTCCTCGATGGTCACCGACTCGATGGTGACCTGCTTGGACGGGACGCCGCTGCCGGGCTGGGACTCCAGGTCCGAGATCGCCTGGAGCACGTCGAGGCCCTCGGTGGCCTGGCCGAAGACGGCGTACATGCCGGCGCTCGGGCCGATGGCGTCGGAGTCGCCGAGGTAGCTGCCGGCCTCCTCGCTCACGAAGAAGAACTGGCCGCCCGCGCTGTTCGGGCCGGAGTTGGCCATGGCGATGACGCCGGGCTGGTAGTCCTCCGGCGTGAACGGCATGTTCTCGTCGGGGATGGCGTAGCCGGGGCCCTCGTCGGTGTTGTCCTGCGTGTGGGGCGAGCCGCCCTGGATGATGCCGGTCTGGGCCTCGGTGCGGAACAGGTCGGTGCCGTCGAAGTAGCCCGATCGGGCGAGGTTCACGAAGTTGTTCGTGGTGATGGGCGTCTTGGTGGTGTCGAGCTCCAGGACGACCGTGCCCTCGCTGGTCTCGATGGTGGCCGTGTAGGTCTTGTCGAGGTCGATGCACTGCTTCGGGGCGTCGTCGAAGGTGAGCACCGGCTCATCCACCCCGTCGGCCGGGGCGCACTCGCCCGTGCCGTAGCTGGCCGTGCTGCTCGTCGTGCCGCTGGCGGCGGTCGTGGTGGTGTCCTTGGTGGCGCCGTCGCTGCCGCTGTCGCTCGACCCGCAGGCGGCGAGGGTGAGGACCAGGGCGACCGCGAGGGCCGCCGCGGTGGTGCGCCGCCTCATCCGAACAGGGGGTTGTAGAGGAGCACCGCGATGACCACCACGACCAGGAGGATGACCAGGTTGCGGATGGTGTTGTTGCGCTTCTCCTTGGCGGCGGCCGCTCGTTCGGCCTCGAGCTTGGCGGCCTTGTTGGCCTTCTGGCGGTCTCGCTTCTCGGTACCCATCGGGCGGGAACCCTACCGCCGCCGGAACCGGCGCCCGAGGCGGCCGGAACCGGCCCTGGCGGCGGTGGTGGCCGAGGATCTGCGTCCGGGCCGTAGCGGCGCGAACGCACCTCGTGCCCGACCAGATGGTCCGGCCGCGCGAAAGCGACCAGAATGGGCCGATGCGCGACGAGGACCACGCCGACGAGGTCGAAGGCGACGCCGTCGACGATGCCACCGACACGGCGTTCAGCGCCCAGGTCGGCCAACGCCTGCGGGCGATCCGCCAGGCCCAGGGCCTGTCGCTGGCCGAGGTCGAGTCCCGGTCCGAGGGCCGATGGAGCGCCTCGGCGGTCGGTGCCTACGAGCGGGGCTTCCGCACGCTGTCGCTGCCCCGGCTCAAGAGCCTGGCCGACTTCTACAAGGTGCCCGTCGCCGTCCTCCTGGGTGAGCCCCTGCCCGTGGACGCCGCTGCGGAGCGCCGCAAGATCGTGCTGGACCTGAACGCCCTGGCCAAGATCGATCCGGCGGCGCCGATCCGGCGGTTCGTCCAGTCGATCATCGAGGCCCGCGGCGACTTCAACGGCAAGGTCCTGTCGCTGCGCCACGACGACCTGAAGGCGCTCTGCACCCTGGTCGGAGGCGACATCCCGACCGGCGTGGCCCAACTCCGTTCCTGGGGCGTGATGGTCGACGGGCCCGAGATCGCCTCGGACCCGCTCCGCGACCTCTGACCCGCTTCGCAACCTCGGACCCTCCGCCGATAGCTTCAACGGCCGTGGGTCTCGTCGTCCAGAAGTTCGGTGGCACGTCCGTTGCCGATCCCGACCGCATCCGTGAGGTCGCGGATCACGTCGCGCGCACGCTGAAGCGCGGTGACCAGGTCGTCGTGGTGGTCTCGGCCATGGGCAAGGAGACCGACGAGCTGCTCCACCTGGCGTCGCAGGTGTCCAAGACCCGCCCCGGGCGGGAGATGGACATGCTGATCACGGCCGGCGAGCGCAAGGCCACGGCGCTGCTGTGCATGGCCCTGCACGACAAGGGCATCCACGCCGACTCCTTCACCGGGAGCCAGGCCGGGTTCATCACCGACACGAACCACATGAACGCCAAGATCCTCGAGGTCCGCGCCGAGCGGGTCCGGGCGGCGGTCGATGCCGGGCACGTCCCGGTGGTCGGCGGCGCCCAGGGCGTCTCCACCAACAAGGACGTCACCTTCTTGGGCCGCGGCGGCTCGGACACCACCGCGGTGGCCCTGGCGGAGGCGCTCGGCGGCGACTGCGAGCTCTACACCGACGTGTCGGGCGTGTTCACCACCGATCCGCGGGTGGTCCCCGTGGCCCGCCGCATGAACCACATCTCGTTCGACGAGATGCTCGAGATGTGCGCCGCCGGCTGCCCCAAGCCGGCCATGCGGGCCGTCGAGTTCGCCCGCACCCACAAGGTCAAGCTGCACGTCCGCTCGGCGTTCACCTGGGAACCGGGGACCTGGATCACCGAAGAGGAGCCCAACATGGAAGATGCGATCGTCTCCGGGATCGTCGGCGACGACTCCGAGGCCAAGGTGACCATCACCGGCGTGCCCGACCGGCCGGGCGTGTCCGCCGTGCTGTTCCGTGCCCTCGCCGAGGCCGACGTGAACGTCGACATGATCGTGCAGAACGTGTCCGAGGCCGGCATCACCGACATCTCCTTCACGGTGCCCGCCGAGGGCCTCGAGTCCAGCGTGGCCATCGCCGAGCGGGTCGCTCCCGAGATCGGCGCCGACGGCGTCACCTACGACCCGTCCATCGCCAAGGTCTCCCTGGTCGGTGCGGGCATGAAGACGAACCCGGGCGTGGCCGCCACGGTGTTCGAGACGCTCGCCGCCAACCACATCAACATCGAGATGATCTCCACCTCGGCCATCCGCATCTCGTGCGTGGTGGCCGGCGAGGAGTGCGACGCGGCCGTGACCGCGCTGCACACCGCCTTCGGGCTCGACCACCCCAGCTGAATCTCCCTTGGGGACGGCTGGGGGGCCGCCGGTAGCCTGTTCGCCATGCGCGTAGGGATCGTTGGTGCAACGGGTCAGGTCGGCAGCGTCATGCGGGGCATCCTCGCCGAGCGGGACTTCCCGGTCACCGAGCTGCGGCTGTTCGCCTCGGCCCGGTCGGTGGGCCGCACCCTCGACTGGAAGGGCACCGAGATCGCCATCGAGGACGCGGCCACGGCCGACTACTCGGGGCTCGACATCGTGCTGTTCAGCGCAGGTGGCGCCACCTCGAAGGAGCTCGCGCCCAAGGTGGCGGCCGCCGGTGCCGTCGTCATCGACAACTCGTCGGCGTGGCGCATGGACCCCGAGGTCCCGCTGGTCGTCGCCGAGGTCAACGGGCACGCCGCCACCGCCCGCCCGAAGGGCATCATCGCCAACCCGAACTGCACGACGATGGCCGCCATGCCGGTGCTCGGCCCCCTCCACCGCGAGGCCGGGCTGAAGACCCTCGTCGTCTCCACGTACCAGGCCGTCTCGGGCGGCGGCCTCGCCGGCGTCGCCGAGCTCGACGAGCAGGCCAAGAAGGTCGTCGACCAGGCCGCGAGCCTCACGTTCGACGGCCGGGCCGTCGACTTCCCCGAGCCGCAGAAGTTCCCGGCGCCCATCGCCTTCAACGTCGTGCCGAAGGCGGGCAACATCGTCGACGACGGCCTCGACGAGACCGACGAGGAGCAGAAGCTCCGCAACGAGACGCGCAAGATCCTCGACATCCCCGAGCTGCTCGTCTCGGGCACGTGCGTCCGGGTGCCGGTGTTCACCGGGCACTCCCTGTCGATCAACGCCGCGTTCGAGCGCCCGATCACGCCGGACCAGGCGCGCCAGCTGCTCGACTACGCCCCGGGCGTCGAGCTGTCCGAGATCCCGACCCCGCTGCAGGCCGCCGGCGCCGACCCCACCTACGTGGGCCGCGTCCGCGTCGACAGCACCGTCGAGCACGGGCTCGCCCTGTTCCTCTCGAACGACAACCTCCGCAAGGGCGCCGCGCTCAACGCGGTGCAGATCGCCGAGCTGGTCGCCGCCGAGCTGTCGGCCTGAGCGGAGCGCACCCCTCCTGAGCCCGGCTCAGGGGCAGCTGCAGGGGATCGAGCCGCAGCGGGGGCAGCCGTCGGCGTAGCGCTGGGCGGCGTCCTCGAGCGACAGGTCGAGCTGGTGGGCCAGCGAGGCGAGCCAGGCGAGGACGTCCGAGAGCTCGTGACGCTGCTGCTCCACCGTGCCCTTGCGGACGGCCTGGGCCAGCTCGCCCAGTTCCTCGCACAGCCAGGCGACGGTGGCCGCCGTGCCCCGGGCTCGGTCGCGCTCCCCGTAGGTGGCGGCGATGGTCTCCTGGAGCTCGGTGAGGTGCACGGGCCGAGCGTAGGGCCGCGTAGTCTCCGGCGATGGCTGGGACCGGAGCGCTGGGGCGGCTGAAGCACAAGGTGGCGTCGTCGCTGTCACGGCGTCCGAAGGCCTCGACGCCGGCAGCGGCCGACGAGCACGCCGGCACGGGCGGCATCGCCGTGTCGTACGCCCCTGAGCTCGACGGTGATGCCGACCCGGGTGAGGTCGTGTGGACCTGGGTGCCGTTCGAGGACGACCCGTCGCAGGGCAAGGACCGGCCGGTCCTCGTGCTGGGCTGGGACGGACCGCTCCTCGCCGCGGTGCAGCTGTCCAGCAAGGACCACGGGCAGCGGCGCGACGCCCACGAGTGGGTCGAGGTCGGCCGCGGCGGGTGGGACCCCCAGCACCGGGTCAGCTACGCCGATGCCAGCCGCCTGCTGCGGGTGCAGCCGACCGCGGTCCGCCGAGAGGGCGCGTCGCTCGACGAGCGGGCGTTCGAGCGGGTGCTCGCCCGCGTCGGCGAGATCCACGGCTGGACGCGGTAGCGCCAGCCGCCGGCGCGTAGGCGCCGGGTCGACGGGCGGTCGGAGGTGGTGGGCTCAGCCGGTGGCGCGGGCCGGGTTGAGCGGCACCACGACGGGGTCGTCCGAGGCGAGCACGCGGGGGTCGACGCCGCGGCGCGGCGGCCGGCCGTCGACCCGGACGACCCGGGGCTCCTCGAACTCGCTGAGCTGGACCTGCACGTGGATCTGCTCGCTCATCGCGCTCAGGTCGAGCGGACGGGGCGCGTACGGCAGGCTGGCCAGCTCCGGGCGGTGCCGGTCGAGCGGACGGCGGGGGAGCTCCTCGCGGACGATCCGCTCGGCGGTCGCCGCGGTGAGCGGCGGCGCGGGCGGCGTCGGGGGCAGTGCGGCCAGCACCGCGGACGGCTGGTACGTGACGACCGGAGGCAGGGTGATGTGGTCGTCGGCCGTCGGCTCCTCGGAACCGCGGCGCGGGCCCTGGTGGTCGATCACGATCGCCTCGTCGATGCGGGGGTGGTCATCGGCCGGGTCGACGTAGACGGGTCCGACGCGCCCGTTGAACGCACGGTGGACCCACGCCGATCGCTTGCTCGAGTACCGCCAACCGGCCAGTCGCAGCGCTTGGATCTTCTTCGGCGACGCCGGCCTGCGGAGCCGGTTCGGTCGATACGACATCGTTCCCCCATCGCTGCCCGGGAGAGCAGCACCCACACTCGCGATCGATCGCGATACCTGATGACACCTGCGACGACCGCTCCAGATCCCAGACCGGATGACGGACGCGTCACAACCTTACGACCGAACCATGTCGGTTTCCACTAACGCGTCGTGAACGGCGAGTGGTGGATGGTCCGGGCACGAGGCCGGAACGCTCCCTAGGGTGTCGCCCCATGGCGCGTCGCAACGACGACGAACCCGGGCTCCCGATCAAGTGGCACCCGGTGTCGAACGGGGAGTTCGTGCCGCCTCCGGCCACCCGCCTGGTGCGGGAGGCCACCCGGCAGAGCCTGGTCGCGCTGGAGGCCAACGCGCGGCGCATCGGGGTGAGCCGTCGCCAGTTCCTGCTGTCGGCCATGGGCTCGGCGACCATGCTCGCCGTGCTGTCCGCGTGCTCGAGCGACGAGGCGCGCAGCGAGGGCAAGGAGCCCGGCGGCACGTTCACCATCCCCGACGAGGCGACGACCGAGCCCGAGGCGGCCGCCGAGGCGATCGGCGGCGATGAGCTGGTGTTCGACGTGCAGACCCACCTGCTCGACTTCCCGGCGGCGATGGCATCGGGCGCGCCCCTCGGCTTCCCCCAGTCCGACTGCGGCGAGGAGGACTGGCACGACTGCTACCGGCGGCCGGCGTTCCTCGACCTCATGTTCCTCGAGAGCGACACGAGCGCCATCGTGCTCTCGGCCATCCCGTTCCCCGGCGACCTGCTGAGCCCCGAGGTGATGGCCGAGACGATCCGCATCGGCGAGGAGCTGTGCGGCGACGGCCGCGTGTTCATGCAGGCGCAGACCAACCCGTCGGCGGCCCCGGTCGCTCAGCTCAAGGAGTCGATGGCCCAGGTGGCGGCCGACTTCCCGATCACCGCCTGGAAGGCGTACTGCCACGCCGGCGGCCCCGGCTGGTTCCTCGACGACCACGACCCGACGGCGCCGCAGTGCGGCGAGGCCTTCCTGTCGCAGGCCGAGGCCCTGGGCATCAAGCGGGTGGCGATCCACAAGGGCTTCACCATGATCGGCGGCGTCGGACCCGACGCAGCCAAGTACTCGGACCCGGTCGACATCGGCCCGGCGGCCAGGGCCCACCCCGACGTCGACATCGTCGTGTACCACTCGGGCTTCGACGTCGGACCCGCCGAAGGCCCCTACGACGAGGCCAACGACCACGGCGTCGACCGCCTCATCACCTCGATGCGGGCGAACGGCATCGAGGCCGGGGGCAACGTCTACGGCGAGCTCGGCTCGACCTGGCGCTTCGTGATGAGCAAACCGACCGAAGCGGCCCACGTGATCGGCAAGCTGCTCAAGTACGTCGGGCCCGACAACGTGCTGTGGGGCACGGACTCGATCTGGTACGGCTCCCCGCAGGACCAGATCGAGTCGTTCCGGGCGTTCCAGATCTCCGACGAGCTCCAGGAGCGCTACGGCTACCCCGCGCTGACGCCGGAGGTGAAGGCCAAGATCTTCGGCCTCAACGCCGCGAAGCTCCACGGGCTCGACCCGAAGGCCGGGGCGTGCACCTTCGACAAGGGCGAGCTCGAAGAGGTGCGCTACCGCTTCGGCCGCAAGAACAAGACCTTCGGCCCCGCGACCGCGACGGCCGTCCAGCTCCTGCGAGCGCAGGGCGAACCCTGGGAGGCGACCACCCGATGATCGAACCGCTGTCCGACCTGCCCGAGGGGGTGATCGGGTTCGAAGTGGTGGGCGAGGTCCACGCCGACGACTACACCGGCACCCTCATCCCCGCGCTGGAGGCGGCGGCCGAGACCGGCGAGGTCAACCTCGTGTTCGTGCTCGGCGACCGCTACGACGGGTACTCCGCCGGCGCGGCGTGGCAGGACACGAAGCTCGGCATGCGCCACCACATGCACTGGCACCGCACCGCGCTGGTCAGCGACGTCGGCTGGATCAGCCACATCGCCAGCACGCTCGGGTTCATGGTGCCGGGCGACTTCAAGGCGTTCCCGCTCGCCGAGCGCGACGCCGCCATCGCCTGGGCCGCCGCCGAGGACTGACCCCGGACGCGACACCGCCCGGCTCCCGTGGGGAGCCGGGCGGCACCGACGTGCTCGGGGGGAGCAGATCAGGTCAGAGGCCGAGGAGGCCCCGGAGCGAACCGACCGGGTCGTCGACCGGGTGGGCCGGGTCGAGCGGCAGCTGCGAGCCGTTGAACGCCTCGGTGCCGAGCACCAGCTGGGCGCTGGCGACGGAACCGGTGCCGTGGGCGTGCAGGTAGTCGAGCGCCTTGTTCAGGTCGCTGACGTTGTTGACGACGCCGCCGGGCAGGCCGATCCCGAGGGTGGAGAGGACGCCGAGCGCCCGGCCTTCGCTGTCGAGGAAGGCGCTGCCGGAGTCACCGGGGATGCCGGGGGTGACGGTGTTGACGACGTGGGTCCAGCCGTTGCCCTCGGTGCTGCTGGTGAGGCCGAGCTTGGGCGACAGGAGCGTGATGCCCTGGCGGAGGCTGGAGTTGCCGTACGAGTACACGGTGCCCGTGGTGCCGGTGGTGTTCAGGCCGGTGGGGCCGCCCCAGTGCGGGACGGACGGGTTGACCTTGGCGACGTCGGCCGGATCGAGCTGGATCAGGGCGAGGTCGTTGTACGCACACGCGTCGGGGTCGGTCTCGCCGACGGCCTGCATCGTGTTCCACGAGTTGTAGACGAGCGTGCCGGGGTGGTCGGCGCCGCCGACCTCGACCTCGGTGCCCAGCGGCAGCACGCCGGCGGTGCAGCCGTTGGTGTCGGTGGCGGCGCCGGTGCTCGAGCAGTGGGCGGCCTGGCCGAGGTAGGTGTTGGTGCCGTCGGTGAAGACGAAGTTGGCGGTGCACTGACCGCCGTTGGTGAACGTCTGCACGCCGGGGTGGATGGTGGCGGTGTCGGCGGGCGCGTAGGCCGGGGCCGCTCCGGCGGTGCTCGGGCCGGCGGCGATCGCCAGGGCGAGGGCGACGCCGGCCGCGAGGGCAAGGACGGGGCGCTTCATGGGGTGTGCTCCTTGGGGGGAAGGGATGTCCAGCCGCAGGGCTCGGGCCTCCCGTCACCGGTGCCTCCCCCCTGTGGTGGGCGTCACTTCCCCCCTGTAACGGAAATGAAACACAGATCGGTGACATCGTCACCCGACGGGGTGGCTCAGGGGAGGCGGAGGAGCAGCGCGCCCAGCTCGGCCGGGGTGTCCACGACGTGGTGGGGCGCGGCCACGTCCATCTCGCCGGCTTCGGCGTAGCCCCAGGTCACGGCCACGGCGATGCAGCCGTTGGCGTGGGCGCCGTCGATGTCGTGGTGCCGGTCGCCGACCATCGCCACCCGCGCCGGATCGGGGCCGCCGAGCTGCTCGAGGGCGTGGGCCATGATCTGCCCCTTCGAGATGGGCGCGCCGAGCGTGTTGCCGGCGATGACGGTGAAGAGGTCGGTGAGCCCGAAGTGGTCGAGGCTGATCTCGGCCTGGTTGGTGGGCTTGGCGGTGGCGAGGGCGAGGGGGATGCCGGCCTCGTGGAGCGACGCGAGCACATCGGTGACCCCGGCGATGACCGTGGCCTGGAACAGGCCGACCTCGGTCATGTGGTTCCGGAACGTGGTGACCACGAGGTCGTGGTGCTCGGCGGGCAGGCCGTAGCGGCTCAGGTTGTCGCGCACCGACGGCCCGATGATCCAGGTGAGGTCCACGTCGTCGTCGGCGGGGTGGCCGACCGACGCCACCGCATGGCGGAACGCGCCGGTGATCCCCTCCGCCGGATCGGTCAACGTCCCGTCGAGGTCGAACAGCACCGCATCGAGCATCCCGCCGACCGTACCGGGACCGCCCCCGGGCCCCGCCCTCAGGATGCGGCCGGTTCGGTCCGCTCCTGGCGGGCGGACCACCAGCGGACCGCGGCGGCCAGGGGGAGGCCGATGAGCAGGGGATCGAGCGGGGTGCGGAAGCGGCCGTTCTCGCCGAACTCGAGCAGGTCGCCCACGACGAGGATCGCCACCAGGTAGCCGCCGACGAGCACCCACAGGAGCTCGTCGGTGTCCCAGTCGGTGTCCCGCCGCCGCCAGCCCCGGCGGACGAGCCGGATGCACGCCACCCCGGCCCGGACGGCGATCCCCAGCGCCAGCACGGCGAGGAGCGGTGAGACGCGGATCTCGATCGCGTCGAGTCCGGGCACGATGGGGAGGTTCCAGTCCGAGATGTCGAGCTCCACGTGCACCGGGAGCATCGCCCGGCCGATCGTCTCGTCCATCCAGGTGCGGCTCGGGGCCTGCTTGCCGGTGCCCATCATCGTCTCGTTGCCGCTGCCGACCGCCTCCACCGTGAACGACGAGATCAGGACCTGGCGCCGCGTGCGCAGGTAGGCCGCGGGGTCACGGCGGATCAGGGTGGTGGCGTTGGCCTGGCTCTCCTCGTAGAGCGGGAGGAAGCACTCGTCGTTCAGGTTCGGGTAGCCGAACAGGCCGACGCGCCGCTTGTGGGGCGTGGACGTGGCCGGGTGGTCGTGCTCGGGGGTGCACCCGGCGGCCCCGGGGTACTCGTCGAGCTCCAGCCACGGGTACTGGAGGGCCAGCTCGGTGACGTCGCCCTCCTCGACGGCCCGTTCGACGTCGGCGCGGGGGAGGGTGGCCACGACGCCCCGCTGCAGGTTGAACCCGAGCCAGCTCGACATCGTGGGCGTGCCGAACAGGACCTGGTTCTTGAGCATCCAGCCACCCGCCAGCACGACCGGGATGGCGAGCGCCGCGGCGGCCTGGCGCCAGGTGGCCCGCCGGGCGACGACGGCCAGGCCGATCACGATGAGCGCGAACGCCGGGTGGAACAGGCTCCGCATCATGATCAGCGCGGTGATCGAGGCGCTGAGTGCGATGAGCGGCACCCAGCCCGGACGCTGGAGGTACCGCTGGAAGCACCAGAGGACCAGCATCAGCAGGAACGTGACCGGGACCTCGTAGCTGGCGATGGTGATGGTGGTCAGCAGGCTCGGGTTGGCGAAGGCCACCCCGGCGATGAGCCCGGCGATCCACGGCCGGACCCGCCACCGGGCGAGGACGTCGGTGAACAGCAGCGCCGCACCGCAGAGCGCGGCCAGGTACAGGGCGAAGAAGACCCCCATGGGCGCCGGCGACCACCGGAGGATGCTGCCGGTGACCAGGTTGTAGAGCGGCGGTTGGGTGTGGAGGTACCAGACGCTGCCGAGGGGGTCGTGCTCGAGGACGGGGACGTCGATGAGCTGCCAGCTCGACCCGAGGTCCACCCGGGTCATCGAGACCCCCGCCCGGATCAGCTCGATGCACGTCGCCGCCATGATGGCGCCGACCACCGCGAACCCGATGAGCCGGTCGCGGCGCGACCAGGTGGGTGGGGTGGGCCGAGGCGCGTCCGGTGCTGCGGCGACGCCGTCGTCGTCGTCCGAGTCGAGGTCCGCCGCGCTGGTCATCGCCGGCAGTCTCGCACCTGCCGCGGGCCGGACCGCCTTCGGCGCACCCTGCTCCGCACCCTCCGGAGACGGAGGACGCCGCCGGGCACGGGAGGCGTCCTGTCCGGCCCGGCCGGGGGCTACTTCTGCCGCGGTTCGCCGAACTCGATGCTCTCCAGCTCGGCGAGGAGCTCCTGGCTCTCGCTGAGCGTCGACGTCAGGATGGCCTTCGCGGTCTCGAGCAGGGCGAAGATCCGCTCGTCGACGACGGAGTAGATCACGGTCGATCCCTGCTTGCGGGACTGCACGATGTTCGAGCGCCGGAGGATCGCGAGCTGCTGCGAGAGGTGCGACGCCTCGATGCCCACCTCGGGGATCAGTTCGCCCACCGAGCGCTCGCCCTCCCGGAGCACCTCGAGGACCCGGATCCGGGCGGGGTGGCCGAGGGTCTTGAAGAACTCGGCTTTCACCTGGTAGATCGGCCGACTCACGCTCGGACTGCTCCTCGGACCCCGGTCTGCGGGTTGGGTGGACCGAGATCCTAGGCCCGGTGCGTGGCGGCGGCGGCACGGCGGACCGGTCGGTGCATGGTGTGGCGGGCGCTTGGAAGGAACCCGCCACACCATGCCGACCCCTGATCCCCTGGTGCATGCTCCTGCACAGATGCGCAGATTGTCAATCGCAAACTTGCGCAATTGATAAATTCATCAGATAAGGTCGGCGGGTGGACATGGACACCGTGCAGGATCGATCGACGCTCGACCTCGCCGGCGCGATCCGCCGCAACGTGGGAATCGGGGTCGTCGTCATGCTCGTCGCCACCGCCGGCATCGCCCTGCTGGCCGGCACCTCGCTCGGCGAGGCGGTGGCGATCGCGGCCGTGCCCGCCGTGTTCGGCGGTCCGTTCATCGGTGGTCTGGTCACCATGGTCCAGCTCCACCTCCGTGATGCCCGACCCGACGTGTGACCGACGGGGCGACAGCGGCTGAGGGTCCGGCGGGAGGCCTGACCGACGAGGAGTCGCGCGCGGCGATGCGGAGCTTCCTGCAGCGCAGCGAGGTCCGGCTCTCCACCATCCACCGGGTGGCGCAGGCCCTCCTCGGCGGGTCGGCGCTGGTGCTGCTGCTCCCGCTCTTCCTGCGAGACGCCTTCCCGAAGGTGACGACCCTGCTCGCCGGGTCCCTGGGGACGCCGGCCGGGAGGTGGGCGGCGGCGGGCCTGGGCGTCGCCGCCGCGCTCTGCGTGCTCCTCCCCGTCGCTGCGGTGTACCTGTTGATCGGCGACCTGCTCGGCTTCTACTTCACGAGCAACACGTTCGGATCGCCGGTCGCGGGGACCCACGGACGAGTCCGGTTCAACCCGCGGTTCGTGCTGCCGGGCCTCGGGCTCCCGAACGACGAGCTGAGCGCCGGCACCGAGGTCCTGCTCGAGGAGGGCCGAGGGGACGAGTGGACCAAGTCGCTGCTCGTGCCGCGCACCGCCGACGACGACGGATGGCGCGAGCGGTTCGACGTCAGGATGAGCGAGATGTGGGGCCTGTCGGTCCCGGGCGGACCGGCCGGCGACGACGACCGGATCCGGCAGCGGTACCGGATGGCGGGTCTCAACCGGGACCGGACCCTCGCCCACGACGTCGCCCGTACCGAGGCGCTGCTCGCGAAGCACGTCCTGAGCATCAGGATCGTCGTGCTCCGGTACACGAAGGCCCTGCTGATGGTGATCGCCACCACGGTCGCCACCCTGCTCGCCGCCGGCATCATCGACCACGCCATCGCCGTCGATCCGACCGGAGGCCGGTTCGCCGCCGGGTTCCCCGCCCGGGCCCGGTTCGCCGTCGCCCTCGTGTTCGCCCTCTGGGCGCCCGTCGCGGCGCGCAGCGTCACCGCCCCGTTGCGGTGGGTCCACCGCCACACCCCTGGCGTCGGAGCCCATCGAGACGTCTACGCCGACCAGCTGACCACCCAGTTCGAGTCGGCCGTCCTCCTCGGGACCCTCGTGGGGCTCGGCGCGGCGGGGATGGCCCTCGTCGCATCGGGCGCCGAAGCCGGGGGCACCGCCGGCGCCCTGGCGGGCGCCGCCGGTGCCGCGATCGCCGGCGTCCTCTGGGTCCTCGCCCTGCGCGCCTGCCGGCCCACCATCCGCCAGATGGCCAGCGCGGCGAAGCTGACGCTCACGGGCCGCGAAGCGCCGGGGACCCCGAAGCGCGGCTCCGATCCTGGCCGTGGGCGCCTCCGCCAGCCCGAGGCCTGACGCACGGCCACCCGTGTCGCTGCCGGTGCGGTGTCGTGCCGGAGGGCGTGCCTGAGGGCGTGCCTGAGGGCGCCGCCGTGCGGCGGTGGCCCTGCCCGGAGACGAAGAACACCGCCCGGTCTGGGCGGTGTCCTGACGTCCTTCTTCGGATTGGTCGGGGTGGCGGGATTTGAACCCACGACCTCTGCGTCCCGAACGCAGCGCTCTACCAAGCTGAGCCACACCCCGGAGTTGTGCGGAGGGTCACCGTAGCCCGTGGGCCGGTGGACCTCCTATCCCGTTCAGCTGACGGTGCCCACGTCGGCCGACGTCGCCATGCCCTCCTCGTAGCGGTCGCCCGCCAGGAGCGCCGTGGCCGCCTTGCGGAGGCGGAAGGCATCGAGCGGCTTCACGATCCAGCCGTCCGCCCCGGCCCGGTTCGACAAGAACGCGTCGACGTCGCGGTCGAGGAGCATGAGGACGGTGACGTGCGGGAGGCGGTCGACGGACTCGTCGAGGCGGATGTTCATGCACGCCGCCATGCCGCCCATGTTGCCGATCTGGAGGTCGAGCACGACCAGGTCCGGCGACAGCTCGTGCACCGCGGGCAGCACGTCGAGGCCCTCACGGACCCGGAGGACCTCGATGTCGTCGCCCGCGAGGGCGGCATCGACCTCCTCGTGGATCCAGTCGGCATCGGTTGCGAGCAGCACGCGTGGCACGCCGTCACGCTAGCGCCCGGGTCGGGGACGGCTCCATCGACGGGAACCGCCAGGTCAGGTGGTCGCGGCCCGATACCGGGGTTACGTCGTCGGAGGGCGTGGGTACCATCGGGGTCCACCCCGTCTCACGAATGGACGCGCCTGCGTGCTCGAGATCGAAGTCGACCACTCCGACAGCCACACGCTCTGCCGCCCGGTCGGCGAGCTCGACGCCTACACGGTGGCGAGCTTCCGCGATGCCCTCACCGAGCTGGCCCAGCAGCCCCGTGTGGTCATCGACCTGTCCGAGGTGCCGTTCATGGACTCCGCCGGCCTCGGCGCCCTCATCGGGGGCATCCGCCGGGCCCGTGAGCACGGTGGCGAGGTGGCGGTGGCGTGCAGCCGTCCCACGCTCACCCGCCTGCTGCACACCACGGGCTTCGACCGGATCGTCCCGGTCACCGAGACGCTCGACGCCGCGGTCGCGGCCGTCGCGTCGCCGGTCAGCTAGCGCCCGGCCGCAGCCAGGGACGCCTCGGCGTCCGCCCGGTGGTGCACGACCTCGTGCAGGGCGAAGCGCGCCTGCACCTCGATGATCATGCGCTCGCCGGCCCGCCGGGTGGCGGGTCGGTCCCAATCCTCATCCGCGACCAGGCGGAGCGCCTCGGAGAGCTTGGCGGCGTTGCGGCCGAGGTCGTCGACCACGGCGCTCACGTCGGACTCGTTGGCCATGCCGTCCTCGATGGCGGCCTCGTGGTCCCACCACCCGAGCTCCGGGTCGTGCTCGGCGAGGGTGCGGATGATCCGTTCGGCGAAGACGGTCAGCGTGTCCCGCACGTGCACGCCGTACTCGAGCGCCGACCACGTGGTGGGGGACGGCCGCCGCCGCACGGCATCGTCGTCGGCGGTGGCGAGCAGCTCGCCGAAGGCGTGCACCTCGTCGCGGACCTGCGCGCCGATGGCCCGGGCGGCCAGCTCGCCGTTGACGAGGCCGCACCCGGCGCAGCGCTGCCCGTCGGCCACGATCCCGTGCCAGCTGGCCAGGCCGGTGCCGGCGCTCCCGTCGGTGCGGGGCTCGTCGGACGCGACCGGCTCGGGTCCGGGGCCGCCCACGCTGCCGGCACCCGACGGCCCTGGCTCGGCGACCGGACGGGCCGGCTCGACCGCGTGGACCGGTGCGGGGGGCGCGTCGGGCGGGAGGTACCCGTCGGCCGGCCCGCCGGCGATGACCGAGCCGATGCGCCACAGGTTGCCGTCGAGGTCCTCGGTGGCGAACTCCCGGATGCCGTAGGGCTGGTCCTCGGGCGGGGCGATGGTGGGTGCGCCCATGGCGGACCACACGGCGTGGACGGCGTCGGCGTCGGTCACCCGCAGGTACGCCCCGGACACCGACTCGCTCGCCGGGGGCAGGCCGGGCACCTCGTTCAGGTGCAGCTCGGCGCCGTCGAGGCCGAGGATCGCGTAGCCGTCGAAGAACGCTCGGACCCGGAACCCGACCCGCTCGTACCAGGCGACGGCGCGGACCAGGTCGGCCACCGGCAGCACCGGCACGGTGGTGGTCACGAGCGGCCGAAGAGGTGGTCGCCCACGAGCGCGAGCCCGGTGAGGTCGTGGACGTCGGACCGCAGGAACGGCACCCGGATCACCGGCGCCGGCTCCACCATCTGGGCCAGGCCCGACAGGTGCTCCTCCTCGCGGTGCGCCACCAGCGAGAAGTCGGCCAGGTTCCGGTAGAGGCCGCCGAGGTCCGAGCCGGCGAAGGTCTCGGCCCGCTCGCGCAGCGCCTCGGGCATCTCGTCGGTGAAGTGCGGGTGCATCCGGTTGACGATGAGGGCGGCGATCGGGATGTCGGCCTCGCCCAGCTTCTCGGCGAAGAAGCGGGCCTCGGCGACGGTGTCGCGCTTGGGCGAGGCGACCAGGACGTAGGACGTGGCCGGGCTGGTGAGCAGCTGGAGCACGTGCTCGGCCCGGTCCTTGAACCCGGCCTCCATCCCGTCGAACGCCTGGAAGAAGGTGACGGCGTCCTCGAACACGGAGGCGCCGACGACCTTCGACACCTGGCGCACGAACGCCTGCGCCGCCACGTTGACCGCCTTCATGACGCCGCGGGTCGGCGCCATGATCACCCGGTACAGGCGGTGGTCGAGGAAGCGGGTCAGGCGCTTGGGGGCGTCGAGGAAGTCGAGGGCGTTGCGGCTCGGGGGCGTGTCCACCACGACCAGGTCGAAGTCGGTGCTGTTGTGCAGCTCGTACAGCTTCTCCATCGCCATGTACTCCTGCGTGCCGGACAGGGCGCCGGAGATGTTCTTGTAGAAGCGGTTGGCGAGGATCCGCTCGGCCTGGTCGGGCTCGGTGGAGTAGGTGGTGACCAGCTCGTCGAACGTGCTCTTGGTGTCGAGCATCACCGCCCACAGCTCGCCGGACCAGGGGCCGTCGATCTGCTTCGGGGTGTTGCCGATGCCGTCGAGGCCCAGCGCATCGGCGAGGCGCTTGGCCGGGTCGATCGTGACCACGACGGCCCGGCGGCCCACGGCAGCCGCCTCCATGGCGACCACGGCGGCGGTGGTGGTCTTGCCCACGCCACCCGAACCGGAGCAGATGATGATGCGGCTCGTGCTGACCAGGTCGGTCAGGCCCCCCGGCTCGGTCACGGCAGGTCCCCGATGCCGGCGAGGATCGACGAGGCCAGCTGGTCGAGCTGCTCGGGGCCCAGCTCGGCGTCGAACAGGTACGGCAGCGAGAGCTGGGGGAGCGGGAGGGCCTCGGCCAGGCGCCCGATCTGGTCGGCCTGCAGCTCCATGCGCTCCCGGCGGAACGTGGCCGCCGCCGTCAACGAGTCGGCCTCGCCCTCGCGGAGGCTGGCTCCTGCCGCCTCGGCCGCGGCGACGGGGTCGGCCTCGAGGCCCGGGAGCGCCGGGTAGACCCCGTTCACCACGACCGGCCCGAGGCTGATCCCGACCCGGTCCTCGAGCTGGTAGGCGGTCTCGACCAGCTCGTTCACCGGCGTCTCCTCGGGCAGCGTGACCAGCACCACCTGGCAGCGGGCCGGGTCGCCGAGGAGGGCGAGCACGTCCTTGGCCTGGTTGTTGATCGGGCCGATCGGCACGGCGTCGGCGAGCCCGCTCGCCGACTGGAGGAACGAGATGGCGTGGCCGGCGGCGGGGGCGTCGAGGATCAGGAGGTCGGCCAGGCCGGCCCGCTCCATCTGCTTGATCTTCCCCAGCACGAGGATGTCGCGGATGCCCGGGATGGCCGTGGAGACCATGTCGAGCGCCCCGCTGGTCATGAGGCGCTTGGAGATGCGGCCCATGTCGGAGTCCTCGAGGTACTCGACGAGCGCCTCGTCGGGCGTGAGGGTCCGGGCCCGGACCCCCTCGGTGAGCTCGACCTCGTCGTAGGAGAAGGCCGGGACGCCGAACATGGACGAGAGTCCGGACTTGCCCTCGACCTCGATGATGAGCGACGAGAGGCCCGAGCGGGCGGCAGCGAGGGCCAGGGTGGCCGACACCGTGGTTTTGCCCACACCGCCCTTGCCCGCCACGATGAGCAGACGAGAAGCCGTGAAGAACGGTGCTGGATCCACTCCAGTTCCTTCCATCGTCGGGCTTCGTCCGGAGGCACTCGCGTTGCGCAGACTACCCACCCTCGCTGCCGCTCTGATCACGTTGGCCGTGGTCATGGGCGGCTTCTCGGCCCTGGCGGGCCCCGCCGCGGCCCGGCCCGGGTCGGTCGTGCAGGAGTCCGGTGACGACGCCGGGCGGGTCAGCATCATCAAGGTCGAGGGCCTCATCGACCCGGTGATGGCCTCGTTCATCGACCGGTCCATCAGCGAGGGCGAGGCGGCCGGCGTGGTCGCGGTCGTGCTGCAGATGGACAGCTCCGGGGCCGTCGTCGACGACGACGTCCTGGTCGACCTGGCGAAGCACATCCACGAGTCCTCGGTCCCGGTCGCGGTCTGGGTCGGACCCAGCGGGTCGAGCGCCCTGGGCGGCGCCGCCCAGCTGGCGGGCGCGGCCGAGCGGATCGGCATCGCCCCCGGCTCGCGCCTGGGCAAGACCGGGCCCCTGGTGATCCCGGAGGAGTACCTGTCGCCCGAGTTCGTGGCCGCGTCGGACCGGCTCCAGAACGGCACGATCAACAGCAAGGAGGCCTTCGCGCTGAAGGTCACCGCCGACGAGCAGGCGCCGGTCATCGGCGAGTTCCTCATCGACATCCCGGGCTTCGAGGTCAAGGAGGTCAAGGAGGGCAACCGGACGGTGAGCCAGCCGGTGACCACGCCGGTGTTCTCGTCGCTGCCCGTCCAGGAGCAGCTCTTCCACACGGTCTCCAGCCCGGCTGCCGCCTACCTGCTGCTGGTCATCGGGCTGTCTCTCATCATCTTCGAGTTCTTCACCGCCGGCGTCGGCGTCGCCGGCCTGGTGGGGGCGGGCTGCTTCGTCCTGTCCTGCTACGGCCTGGCGAACCTGCCCGTGCGGCCGTGGGCGCTCGGCCTGCTGGTCCTGGCCATGTTCGGCTTCGCGGTGGACGTCCAGACGGGCGTGCCCCGGGCGTGGTCCGTCATCGGCGTGATCAGCTTGATGGTCGGATCGGTCTTCCTCTTCGACGGGTTCGACCTGTCGTGGATCACGCTGCTCGTCGGCATCGTCGGGGTGTCGCTGGCGATGATCGCCGGCATGCCGGCCATGGTCCGCACCCGGTTCTCGACCCCGACCATCGGCCGGGGGTGGATGATCGGCGAGGAGGGCGAGGCCGTCACCAACGTCTCGCCCGACGGCGTGGTGCGCGTGCGCGGCGCCCTCTGGCGGGCCCGGACCAACCGGGCCACCCCGATCGACCTGCACGCCGGGATCCGCGTGGTGGAGGTCGACGGCCTCCTGCTCGAGGTCGAGCCGCTCGAGGGCGGTGCGGTCGACTACCGCGAGAAGCGCCGCGGCGGCGACGACGGTGGCAAAGCGCCCGACGAGGTCGCCGACGACGGTCGCGTGCTCATCGACGGGAAGCCGCTCGACCCCAGCTGACCTGCGGGTTCGCGGGTGCGGCATCGGTGCCGCGCTCGCAGGAGTTGTCCGTCGCGCTCGCGATAGTTGGGGGTTGTGCCGGTCCGAGGGTGGTTCTACGGTCCCGTTTCACCGAAAGGGGGCTTTCTGGTGAGTGCACAACGATCTGGCGATGAGTGGCAGCTCCGAGCTGCGTGCCGGGGTCCGCAGGCGACGGTGTTCTTCCCGCCTGGGACCTTCGAGCGCAAGGACGAGAAGCTGGCGCGGGAGAGCAGGGCGAAGGAGATCTGTCGCACCTGTCCCTCCAAGCGTCCTTGCCTCGACTACGCGATCTCGATCCGTGAGCCGCACGGCATCTGGGGCGGGCTCAACGAAGCCGAGCGCAAGAGCCTGATGATCCAAGCCGTCTGACCGACGGCCCGGCGGCGGACGGCGGTCACCCGGGCGGATCGACGCCCAGCTCCTTGCGGATCTGCTCGAGGCGCTCCTTGGACTCGCGCGCCTGGCGGTCGAGCGCCAGCTGCGCCCGTACGACCTCCGGGTCGGCGGGTTCGTCGCCGTGCGCCTTCGGCGTGGCTTCGACCGTCACGGCATCGCCGCCCTGAGCGGCATCGGCGCGCCGGCGCTGCTCCTCGGTCTCCCACTCGATGCGGGCGCGCGCCTCGTCGAGCGAGGGCGCTTCGCTGTCGCTGGAGAGCCACGGCTTGCCGTCGGCTCGCGCCGCCTGTTCAGCCTCGAGCTCGTCGAGCTCGGCGTTGCTCGAGTTCACGACGCTGTTGAGCTTGGCCTGGGCGTACTTCCACCAGCGGCCGACGTTCGCTGCCATCGCGACAGTCTCGCGTCGATCAGTCGTGGTCGCCGCGGTCCTTGCGGACCGCCGCCTTCTTCCCTCGGATGGTGGTGGCCTTCATGGCGTCGATGACCCGGTCGACCGAGTCGGTGGGCACCTCGACCAGCGCGAAGCGGTCGAAGATGCGGATGGCGCCGATGTCGTTGCCGCGCAGGTGGGTCTCGCCGGCGATCGCGCCCACGAGGTCCTGCGGACGGACCCCGTCGCCCCGGCCGGCGCCGACGTAGAGGCGCGAGGTCGGGCCCTGCGGGCCGCGGTCGCCCTTCTCCCAGGGCTTGCCCTTGCCGTGCTTGCCCTTGCCCTTGCCGCCCTTGTCGTCGCGGTCCCAGGAGCTGTGCTTGCCCTTGCCGCCCTTGTCCCACTTGTCGCCCTTGTGCTTGGGCTTCTCGCGGGCGGCGATGGCCGGGATCTCCTCGAGGTCCTCGGTGGCACCGCTCGCCTCGTGCACGAGCTTCACCGCGGCGAGCGCCACGTCGACCAGCTCGAACTCGTCGGCCAGGGCGTCGACGACGGCCCGGAAGCGGTCGAGGTCGTCGCCCGACTCCAGGGCCTCGCGCACCTGGTCGAGGGTGAGCTCCATCTGGCGGGCCCGGAGGTCGGCGACGGTCGGGATCTTCTCGATGGAGATCGTCTGCTTCGTGAGCCGCTCGATGTTGTCGAGCAGCCGGCGCTGCCGGGGCTCGGCCAGGGTGATGGCGACGCCTTCGCGGCCGGCGCGGCCGACGCGGCCGATGCGGTGCACGTAGGACTCCGGTGCGCTGGGCACGTCGTAGTTCACGACGTGGGTGAGGTGGTCGACGTCGAGGCCGCGGGCGGCGACGTCGGTGGCCACGAGCAGGTCAGCGGTCTGGGAGCGCAGGCGGCCCATCACCCGGTCGCGCTGCTCCTGGTTCATGCCGCCGTGGAGCGCCTCGGCGCGGTAGCCGCGTCCGTTGAGCGTCTCGGTGAGCTCGTCGACCTCGCCTCGGGTCTTGCAGAACACGATGGCCGAGCCGGGCGACTCGACGTCGAGGATGCGGCCGAGCGCGGCGGCCTTGTGGGCCCGGGCCACGAGGTAGGCGCTCTGGCGGACGCGGGGCGCCTCGCCGGCCGCCACGGCCTCGCGGTCGACCTGGATGCGGACCGGGTCCTTCAGGTGGCGCTTGGCGATGGCCGCGATGCGGGGCGGCATCGTGGCCGAGAAGAGCACGGTCTGGCGGTCGGGCGGGCAGGCGTCGAGGATGGCGTCGATGTCCTCGGCGAAGCCCATGTCGAGCATCTCGTCGGCCTCGTCGAGCACGACGAGCTCGACCGCCTCGAGCGGGAGGGTGCCCCGGTTGATGTGGTCGACGGCGCGACCGGGCGTGGCCACCACGACGTGCACGCCGCGCTTGATGACCTTCAGCTGGTGGACGATGGGCTGGCCGCCGTAGATCGGCAGCACCTGCGCGTCGAGCTCGCGGCCGTACTTGTAGACCGCCTCGGACACCTGGACGGCCAGCTCGCGGGTGGGCACCAGCACGAGGGCCAGGGGCTCCACGGCCGCCTCGGGGACGAGCCGCTCGAGGATCGGCAGCGCGAACGCCGCGGTCTTGCCGGTGCCGGTGGCCGCCTGCCCGAGCAGGTCCTTGCCGCTGATGATCGTGGGGATCGTCTCGCGCTGGATCGGCGTGGGCTCCTCGTACCCGAGGGTGTTGAGGGCATCGAGGATCTCGACGCGCAGGCCGAGGTCGGCGAAGCCGGTGGTCTCCTCGGCGGGCGCTTCGGGGGTGGACGCGGACGCGTCGTCGGTCAGGTCGGTCATGGTGGCTCCCAGTGGTGAGCCGGTTCGACGTGCATGGCCCGGTCGCGGGGCGGTGGTCGTCGGGGTGACTCGAACGGTGGACCGTCCAGGCTACGCCGTGAGGCTGCCGGTTCCCCAGCCCTGGCACCGGTCGCCCGTCATCCGCGGCCCGGACGAGGTGCCAGGCTGACCGGATGCCGGAGCGCGCGGGGGGTCACGAGCAGGCGCTCGCTGCCCGCGGGGTGCGCAAGGGGCTGGGCGCGTACTACACACCCCCCGACGTGGTGGCGGGCCTGCTCGACCTGGTGCTCGACCCGATCCTCGCCGCTCGTGCCGGCCACGGCGTCGAGGCGGTGGCCGGCGTGCGGGTGCTCGACCCGGCGTGCGGCACCGGCAACTTCCTGGTGGCGGCGGCGGAGCGCATCGCCCGCGTCCTCGTCGCGCTGGGGGTGGCGGACGACGAAGCCCGGCGGCTCGCGGTGCGCGCCGTGCGCGGCGTCGAGATCGATGACGGCACCGCCCGGCTCTGCCGTGCCGCGCTCCGGGCCGTCCACCCCGACGGCGGTGGGCGGACGGTGGTGCGCGCCGATGCCCTGCTGGGCGATGCGGTCCCCCGCGGGTCGTTCGACCTGGTGATCGGCAACCCGCCCTTCCTGAGCCAGCTGGCCGCCTCGACGGCCCGGTCCCGCGGCGACGCCGAGCGCCTGCGCTCCCGCTTCGGCCCGGCCGTCGGGCCCTACACCGACCCGGCTGCGGTGTTCCTGCTCGCGGCCCTGCGCGCCGCTCGCCCCAGCGGCGGGACGGTGGCGCTCGTCGAACCGGTCGCGGTGCTCTCCGCCCGCGACGCCCGGGGTGTCCGCACCACCTCGCTGGAGGATGCGTCGTTGACGGCGCTGTGGGTGGCGGAGTCGCCGGTCTTCGACGCCGACGTCGAGGTCTGCGCGCCGGTCCTGGTGCGCGGCGTCGATCGCGGCGCCACCGAGGTGGTGCGGGGCCGCCGCTTCGAGCGGGGGGTGGTCGCCCCAGCGCCCGAGCCAGCTGCGGCGTCGTGGTCGTCGCTGCTCGCGGCCCTCCAGGACCTCCCGGTCCGCGAGCTCCGCACCAGCGGCGTCCTCGGCGACGTCGCCGAGGCCACGGCCGACTTCCGGGACCAGTACTACGGGCTCGCGGGCTCCGTGGTCGACGAGCCGGAGGGGACCGCGCCGCGCCTCGTGACCAGCGGCCTCATCGACCCGGCCGCGCTCCTCTGGGGCGAGCGGTCCTGCCGGTTCAACAAGGTCACGTACGAGCACCCGCGGGTGGCGCTCGACGGGCTCGAACCCGCGCTGCAGGGGTGGGCTGCCCGGCGGCTCGTGCCCAAGGTGCTGGTGGCCACGCAGACCCGGGTGCTGGAGGCCATCGTCGACGACACCGGGGCGCTGCTGCCGTCGGTGCCGGTCGTGACGGTCACGGCTCGCCACGACCGACCCGAGGAGCGGTGGCGGATCGGCGCGCTCCTGTGCTCGCCGCCGGTCGCCCTCGTCGCCGCGCACCGGCACCTGGGTGCCGGGCGCAACGCCACCGCGCTCCGGCTGTCGGCCTCGGACCTGATGGCCCTGCCGCTGCCGGCCGACCTCGAGGCCTGGGACGGTGCTGCCGCCGCGTTCGCTGCGGCGAGCAGCGCCACCGACCCCGAGGAGCGCGGCGCGCTGCTCCGCCGGAGCGCGGCGGCCATGACCGCCGCGTTCGGGCTCGGCGACGATGCGGGCCTCGTGGCGTGGTGGGAGGACCGCCTGCCTCAGACCCGGGTCGGGACCCGGGGGCCGTAGGCCGCGGCGATCAGCCGGTCGTAGCGGGGGCGGACCAGCCGGTGGAAGGCCCGCATGACCCACGGGACCTGGGCGAGGAACGCCTCACGCTCGGCACCCTCGACCGAGTCGACGCACCACGGAGCGATGAAGGCGAAGCCCTTCTTCTTGCTCTTCTTGATGGCCGCCTGCTGGAGGGCGTCGTACTCCTCGGCGGTGTAGTGCCGCCAGTACATCGGGAGGATGTCGCTGTCCTCGACCTCGAGGTGGGTCTCCATCAGGTCGGCCAGCTCCTGGCCCATGGCGAGCGCGGCGGCCTTCGCGGGCTCGAACGGCTGCTCGGGGTCGGCCACCGCCGCGATCCGGGCCGGCCACCGGGCCATCAGCTCGTCGAGGCGCTTGTGGTCGTCGTCGAGGGAGTCGAGCACGGTCGCGACCGAGGGGATCCGGTCCCGCATCTCCGGGAAGAAGGTCGAGTCCTCGGACCAGTGGTGCTCCTCGAGCTCGCAGATGAAGCCCTTGACCCACCGCACGAGGGCGGGGAGCCGGGTCGCCCGGTCGTCAGGCGTGAGCGCGGCGATCGTCTCCACGTAGCGGGCCAGATCGGACCGCAGGTGGCGGTGGGTGGCCAGGTAGAAGCTGATGTCGGGGGTGGTGGTGGGGGTGTTGGTGGTGTCCATGGGTGCATCGTCCGACGACGCGATTGGAACGGCGTCGGAGCCCGGTGGGAGCGCCCGTCCACCCGCTGGCCACCAGCGTGCGAGCATGGGCCGATGACGGCAGGGGGGCCGGCGCTGCGGGTGTTCGGCGGTGTCGCAGCGATGGGCGCCGCGGGCGAGGTGGACCTCGGCGGGCCGAAGCAGCGCGCCGTCCTCGCCCTGCTCCTCGTCGAGCCGCGCGTCGTGGTCTCGGTGGACCGGATCATCGACACGATCTGGGGCGACGAGGCGCCGGCCCGGGCCGAGGTCTCCGTGCGCGGCTACGTCTCCAACCTGCGCAAGGCGGTGGCGGTGGCGGCCGACGGGGCGGCCATCGACTTCCGCGACCGGGGCTACGTGCTGCTCGTCGACCCCGACTCGATCGACCTGCACCGGTTCGAGCAGGCCGTCGCCCACGGCCGGGACCTGCTGCGGTCGGGGCAGCTCGACCAGGCCCGTGACGTCCTCGCCGGGGCGCTCGACCTCTCGGCAGACCGGCCGTTCGGCGCCCTCGCCGACGAGCTCCACCTCGATGAGGTCATCGCCCGCATCGAGCAGCGGCGGGCCGAGGCGGCCGAGGCGCTCACGCAGGTCCGCCTCGAACTGGGCGAGCACGACACGATCGGCCCGGACCTGCTGGCGCTGGTGGCCCGTTACCCGTACCGCGAGGGCCTGCGGGTCCAGCTGGCGACGGCGCTGTACCGCTCGGGCGACCAGGTGCAGGCGCTCCGCTCGATCGACGACGCCCGCCGGATGCTGGTCGACGACGTGGGCGTGGACCCGGGTCCCGAGCTCCGGGCGGTGGAGGCCGCGATCCTCGCCCACGACCCGTCCCTGGCCTGGTCGGCGCCAGCGGCGGGAGCGGCGGCCGCCCCGTCTCCGGCGCCCGCGGCGGGCGGCGAGCCGCCTGGTCCCGATCGAGCGACCCGCCGCCCCGACCTGTTCGGCCGGGAACGCGAGCTCGCGCTCGCCGCCGATCCCGTCCGGCGGCTCCCGCTCGGCGGCGCGCTGGTGGTGAGCGGCGAAGCCGGCATCGGCAAGACGGCGCTGCTCCGCGCCGTCGT
Organism: Acidimicrobiales bacterium; assembly: GCA_035555395.1. GTDB lineage: Bacteria > Actinomycetota > Acidimicrobiia > Acidimicrobiales > Iamiaceae > Aquihabitans. The sequence continues at coordinate 1,184 of DATMGQ010000094.1, read as the reverse complement.
CGATGAAGCGAGCGCGGCCGGCATCGCCGTGGGCTGGGGCCGCTGCGCCGAATCGGCCTCGGACGCGCCCTACCGGTCGTGGCGGACCGCAGCCCGCCAGGCCGCGGCCCAAGGCGGTCCGGGCGGGCTGGTCGCGATCGTCGACCGCCCCGACGGCGAGCTCGCCGACGACCCGACCGCAGCCCGGCTCGTCACGCACCTCGCGGTCGCCGACCTCCTCGCCGACGCCGCGCCGCTCGTCCTGGTGATCGACGACCTCCAGTGGGCCGACGATGCCACCCTCGCCCTGCTCGAGTTCCTCGCCGCGGAGATCGAGTCGCTGCCCGTCGTGCTCGCGGTCTCGGTCCGCCGGACGGGCACGAGCCCGCTCCCGCAGCCGGTGGCGGACTGCCTGGCGGAGCTGGCGCGGGTCGACGGTGCCGTGCAGCTCGGGCTCGAGGGCCTGACCGGTGCCGACCTCCGCGACTGGTTGACGAGCGAGCTGGAGCAGGAGCCGCCGACGGGGCTCGAGGAGCTCCTGGCCGGCACCACCGACGGCAACCCCTTCTACGTGCGCGAGCTCATCGCGCTGCTCGCCACCGAGGGCCGGCTCGGCGCCGACGGCTGGACGCCGCGGACCGGCGCGATCCCCGCGGCCGTGCAGGACGTGATCCGCCGGCGCACGTCCCGCCAGCCTGCTGGGACGCAGCACCTCATGGCCGTGGCCGCGGTCGTCGGTCGGCGGTTCGACCTGGACGTGCTGGCGCTCGTGGCCGGCCTGGACCAGGGCCAGGTGCTCGACGCGCTCAGCCCCGCGCTCGACGCCGGTCTCCTCGAGGTCGACGACGCGGTCGGCGGTCGGTACGCCTTCTCCCACGCCCTGGTGGCCGAGACGCTGGCGGCCGAGCAGAACCCGACGCGGCTGGCCCAGCTGCACGCCCAGGTCACCTGGGCGCTGGAGGAGCTGCGCCCCTCGGGGCTCGACGGCCCGCTCGAGGACCTGGCCTTCCACGCCTGCCAGGGCGCGTCGGCGGGGACGGCGCCGCAGGCGTTCGCCTACTCGCTGGCCGCGGCCGACGCCGCCCACGCTGCCGGCGCCTCGGGCGACGAGGCCGACCACGTCCGCCGCGCCCTCGCCGTGCAGCCACCGCACGGGGACGATCGAGCCGCCGAGCGGGTGCGGCTGCTCGTCCGCGCCGGGCTCG
>DATMGQ010000093.1:0-10316 GCA_035555395.1 Acidimicrobiales bacterium | reverse complement strand
TGATCGCCAGCACCGCCACCAAGCTCGGCGGCGGCTGGGCGGTCGACCAGGCCCGCGGCGTCTTCGCCGACGCCGCCCGCCGCGAGGAGCTCGACCTGGCCCGCCAGCTCAAGACGGCCGAGGCCGTCGCGGACGCCCTCGGCAACATGAAGGGCGCCATGATGAAGCTCGGCCAGATGGCCAGCTACCTGGACCAGGGCATGCCCGAGCCGGTGCGGGACGCCCTCGCCGAGCTGCAGCAGGATGCGCCGCCGATGGCGCCCGAGCTGGCCGCCCAGGTCATCGCCGAGGAGCTCGGCTCCGGGCCCGACGTGCTCTTCGCCGAGTGGGACCCGATCCCCATCGCCGCCGCCTCCATCGGCCAGGTCCACCGGGCCATGACCCGCGACGGCCGGGCCGTCGCGGTGAAGGTGCAGTACCCGGGCGTCGACCGGGCGATCAAGGGCGACCTCGACAACGCCGGGATGCTCTTCACGGCGATGACGTTCCTCTTCCCGGGCCTCGATCCCGACCCGCTGGTCGAGGAGCTGCGCGAGCGCATCATCGAGGAGCTCGACTACCGCATCGAGGCCGACAACCAGCGCCTCTTCGCCGACGCCTACGAGGGGCACCCGTTCATCCACGTGCCGGCCGTGCTCGACGAGCTCAGCTCGCAGCGGGTGCTCACCACCGAGCTGGCGCCCGGCGTCCGGTTCGCCGAGATGATGACGTGGGGCCAGGAGGAGCGGAACCTGGCGGCCGAGACGATCTACCGCTTCGTGTTCGGCAGCCTCTACCGGCTGTCTGCCTTCAACGGCGACCCGCACCCCGGCAACTACCTGTTCGAGCGGGGTGGCAAGGTCACCTTCCTCGACTACGGCCTGGTGAAGCGGTTCACCCCCCAGGAGCTCCAGCCCTTCGAGTCCATGATCAAGGCGATGGTGATCGACGAGGACGTGGCCGAGTTCCGGCGCATCGTCGAGACGGTCGGCCTGCTCGCCCCGAACCCGGCGTTCACCGACGAGGCCATCGGCGAGTACTTCGGCCACTTCTACGAGTTCGTCCGCGACGACGCCGAGCTGACGATGACCGAGGAGTACGCCAGTGAGACGGTGCGGCGCTTCTTCGACACCACCGGCGAGCACGGCGAGATCATGAAGGCCGCCAACGTCCCGAAGTCGATGGTGATCATCCAGCGGATCAACCTCGGGCTCTACGCCATCCTCGGCCAGCTCGAGGCCACCGCCAACTGGCGCCGCCTCGCCGAGGAGCTCTGGCCCTGGACCCACGGGGCCCCGTCGACGCCGATGGGCGAGGCCGAGGCCCGTTGGCGGGCGGAACGGGCCGAGCGCGCCGACCACGACGCCGACCCGGTGGTGCCGGGGAGCTAGGCCTCGGCTGGCGGACTGGGGTCCGGGTCGGGCCGCGGCGCGTCACCGGTGCGGTCCGTGGGCTCGGTGGCGACGTCGGGCCCGGTGCGGCGGGCGCCGCGCTTGCGCCAGGTGAGGAACCGGATCGTCCCCTCGACGAGCGCGGCCCCGAGGGCGGCCACGAGGCCGGCGCCGATGAGCACCGCAGCCGGCTTGGTGCGGTCCGCCACGCGCTCGCGGCACGGGTTGGCGTTGTTGGCCTTGGCCTCGGCGGGCGTGATCCCCGCCGGCGGGTCGGTCTCGCTCACCAGGACGTCGACACGGCCGTCGAGCAGGTAGCCGAGCGAGGTCCCGCAGTCCTGGGTGGGCGTCTGGACCGGCAGCAACAAGATGGCCACGCCCACCAGCGCGACGACCACGCCGATGGTGGCGATGACCGCCGTGGCGCGCAGCAGCCCGGTGTGCGCCGGGCGAGCCGGGGGCGCGGCGTGCGGGGGCGCCGGTTCGGTGGTGGGTGCGGTCACGGCTCTCCACGAGGCAGGGGTGGGCGGCCAGCGTAGGTCCACCCCGCGGCGCCGGACGCGCCACCGCCTCCTGGTGGGCAGGAGGCGGCGGGCTGGCACTGCTGTGTTGTCTGGGGTGGGAGCGGAAGCCACCACAGTGCTGTGTGCCCTGGACAAGCACACCGAGCATTGCGTGATGGAGGGAGGTACGTGGCCTCCGCTCCGGCACCCCGTCTGACCGGTGGGGGCGATGGTGCCACCGGCCCTCCAACCATCGGCGCCGCACCCCCCGAACTTGAGCAGATTTTCACGCTTCGTGCCGGGAAAGGTGCACAGAGTGAGGGGGGTGTCAGCGACGGCCGACCGGTACCCTTCGGGGGTGCTCTCCCTGCTCGCTGCGAGCGATGACGGCGCCGCCTTCTTGGGCGACGACCTGCTGCCCTACCTCGTGCTCGCCCTCGGCGGTGCGCTGGTGGCGGGCAACCTCGCCGCCATCGTGAAGCCCCCGGAGAAGCGCCGGGGCGACGACGACCTGGAGCAGGCGCCGATCGGCCGCTCGATCGCCATGGCCGCCCTCGGCGCCGTCGCCGCCATCTGGGCGCTGGCCTCGCTGCTGACCTGACCTGACCTGACCTGACCTGACCTGACCTGGCCTGACGGACCCGACCTGACCCAGCGGCGCGGGCTCACCAGCCGGGCTGGTCCCACCCCTCGGGTGCCCAGCCGTCGGGGGCCAGCTCGAACCCGGAGAAGTCGAACGCGGGGCTGACCGTGCAGCCCACGAGCGCCCACCCGCCGAGCGGTCGGGCCGCCTGCCAGGCGCGGGCCGGCACCACGCCCTGGGGCTCCTGCCCCGCACCCAGGTCCGGGCCGAGGGTGAGGACGAGGTGGTCGTCGTCCTCGACGATGGCCAGCTCGATCGGGGCCCCGGCGTAGTGGTGCCAGGCCTCGGCGGCGTCGACCCGGTGCCAGTGCGACCGCTCGTGGCCGTCGAGCAGGAAGTAGATCGCGCTGCCGACGCCGCGGCCGCCGTCGGCCGGCAGGTCCCGCCACGTCTCCCGGTACCACCCGCCTTCGGGGTGCGGCACCAAGCCGAGCCGTTCGATGACCTCGCCTGCGTCCATGCCCCAGTGTGGCGCGAGGCCGCGGGTACGGTGCGGCTCAACGGCAAGGGGGACGCGGTGGGCGATCGGGACTGGGGCGCGGCGTTCGACCACTTCGACCCCGCCTACGCGGCGGCGCCGTTCGAGATCTGGGACGAGCTCCGGACCGGCTGCCCGGTCGCGGTGTCGCCGCGCTTCCGCGGGATGGTGGTGCCGACCCGCCACGCCGACATCGAGGCCGTCGCCCGCGACACCGGCACCTGGTCCTCACGGAGCCCGCTGGTCGCCGACTTCGGGTCGGTGGCGGACTTCGGCCTCGTCGTCCCGCCCATCTCCTCGGATCCGCCGTACCACACGGGGTTCCGCAAGCTGCTGCTGCCGTTCTTCTCGCCGCAGCGGGTCGAGGCGCTCCGCCCCGCCATCGCCGAGCACTGCGACGCCCTCATCGACGGCTTCGGCGCCGGTCGGTGCGACGGTGCCCAGGACTACGCGCAGCACATCCCCGTCCACGTGATCACGATGCTGCTCGGCATCCCGCCCGAGGACGGCGATCTGTTCCGCGGGTGGATCCACCACCTCCTCGAGGCCGGGCCGGTCGACATCGAGTCCGCCGCGGCCGGGCTCGACCCGTTCGCCGCGTACCTGACCGAGCAGGTCGAGCGGCGCCAGCGCGACGGGTACGGCGACGACCTCATCTCGTTCCTGCTCCAGGCCGAGCTCGACGGGCGCCCGCTCACCGGTGACGAGGTGTTCGGCGGCTGCCTGCTCCTCCTCGTGGCCGGCATCGACACGACGTGGAGCGCGATCGGCGCCGCCCTCTGGCACCTCGGCAGCCATCTGGAAGACCAGGCCCGGCTGCGCGAGGAGCCGGCGCTGCTCGCCACCGCGGTCGAGGAGCTCCTGCGCGCCTACGCCCCGGTGACCATGGCCCGCGAGGCCGCGGTCGACACCGAGTTGGCCGGCTGCCCGGTCGCCGCCGGCACCCCGCTGCTGCTCCCGTTCCCTGCGGCCAACCGCGACCCGGCGCTGTTCGAGCGGGCCGACGAGGTGGTGCTGGACCGCTCGCCCAACCGGCACGTCGCGTTCGGCGTGGGCATCCACCGGTGCCTCGGCTCGCACCTGGCCCGCCTCGAGCTCACCGTCGCGGTCGAGCGGTTCCTCGCCCGCGTGCCGTCGTTCGAGGTCGCCGCCCCCGGCGCCGTCCGCTGGTCCACCGGCCAGGTCCGCGGCCCGCGGACCCTCCCCCTCGCCCTCCGCTGACGGCGACGGGCCGGCCCGGACCCCGCGAGATGGACAGCTAGGAGCGGAGGGCGCCGTCTCGGCCGGACTCGCCGGCGGCCTTCCACTGGTCGCGGTTGGCCTTGGCGGCGGCGCCGCCCTTGAACACGACGAAGCCGATGCCGCCGATCACCACGACCATCCCGCCGAGCAGCGCCAGCTGCTCCCACCCGCCCCGGTCACCCGAGTTGGTGGGCTTGTGACCCGAGTTGGGCCGGTCGATGATGTGCGGCGCACCGGAATCGGTGGCGGTGGGCTGCGTCTCGCTGCCCGGGTCGGCGAAGACCGCCATGAGCACGATGCCCACCACGAGCGAGCCGAACAGGACGAGCGCGCTGAGCCAGATCGTCCGGCGGTCGAAGGCCTCCCGGCGGCGGGTGGGGGCGGGGGTCGGCGTCGGCGACGCCGTCGGCGTGGTCACCGGGGGAGGTGCTTCGCCGCCTTGAGGAGGGCGGTGAAGCGCTGGGCGTAGCCCTCGCCGTCGGTGCCCGGCGTCTGGAGCTTCTCGGCCAGGGCCGAGCGGACGGCGACGGTCTGCGACTCGGTGTACTTCAGCAGGCCCTCCTTGCCGTGGCGGCGGCCGACGCCCGAGGCCTTCATGCCGCCCATCGGCGCGTCGAGCGTGGCCCAACCCGACGAGTAGCCGTCGTTGATGTTGACGGTGCCCGACATGAGCCGCTCGCCGATCTTGCGGCCCTTGGTGGTGTCGCCGCAGTAGACGCTCGAGTTCAGGCCGTACTCGGTGTCGTTCACCGCATCGATCGCGTCGTCGACGTTGGTGTACGGGTAGATCGACACCAGCGGACCGAACGTCTCCTCGCGGTACACGTCCATCTCCGGGGTGATCTCGGCGAGGATCGTCGGCTCGTAGAAGAACGGACCGACCTCGGGGCGGGCCTTGCCGCCGGCCACGACCCGGGCGCCCTTGGCGACGGCGTCGTCGACGTGCTCGGTCATCTTCTCGAGCTGGGCGGCCGAGGCGAGCGCGCCGACCTCGGCGCCGTAGGCCTGCTCGGCGCCGAGCTTCAGGTCGGAGACCCGCTGGGCGAACTTGTCGGTGAACGCCCCGGCGATGGCCTGGTCGACGTAGATGCGCTCGATCGAGATGCAGAGCTGGCCGGTGTTGGCGAAACAGCCGACGGTGGCGCCCTCGACGGCCCGCTCGATGTCGACGTCACCGGTGACGATCATGGCGTTCTTTCCGCCGAGCTCGGCCGAGAAGCCGATGAGGCGCTCGCCCGCCTGGCCGGCCACGGTGCGGCCGGTCTCGGTGGAGCCGGTGAACATCACGTAGTCGGTGGACTCGATGATGGCGGTGCCGACCTGGGTGCCGGGACCGGTGACGATCTGCACCAGGCCCTCCGGCAGGCCGGCCTCCTCGAGCAGCTCGAACGCCCGGATGGCGGTGAACGGCGTCTGCGAGTCGGGCTTGATCACGATGCCGTTGCCGGCGACCAGCGCGGCGAGGGCGTCGGACACGGCCAGCACGAGCGGGTAGTTCCAGGGCGAGATCACGCCGACGATGCCCTTGGGCACGTGGTGCTCCCGGGCCGACACGAGGCCGGGCAGGGCGGTGAGGCGCTGCTTCGGCTTGAGGGCCCGCGGGGCGCTGCGGGCGTAGTACCGGGCCGTGACCGCCTGGTCCATGATCTCCTCGAACGCCCACACCCGGGCCTTGCCGTTCTCGGCCTGGATCAGGTCGAGCATCTCGTCCTGCTTCTCGAGGATGAGGTCGTGGTAGCGGAGCAGGACCTTCGCCCGCTCGCGGGCCGGCGTGGCCGCCCAGCGCTTCTGCACCCGGCGGGCCTCGGACACCGCGGCTGCGACGTCCTCGGCGGTGCCGATCGGCACCTGACCGATGACCTGGCCGTTCAGCGGCGAGATCACGTCGCGCACCTCGCGGCCTGCGGCGACGTTGATGCGGGTGGCCAGCCGGTCGGTCTCCATGCGGCCCGGGCGGAGCGTGCCGTTGGTGGGCACCTCGGCGGAACCGGGGCGGGCGTCGGTGGCGGTCATGGCGGGCCTCCTGGGGCCTTCGGCGGGTGTGCCTCGTTGCCCAGCAACGGTACCGGCCCCCATCCACGGGAACCCAGGCCGAGGGCGCTGACCAGGCCGGACCGCGCGGCCAGGTCGTGTGCGCCGAGCGTCGCCTGTGGTCGTTCAGCGCACGCGGCTCGACATCGCGGCTGAGGTCGTGTGCGCCGAGCGCCGCCTGTGATCGTTCAGCGCACGCGGCTCGAGATCCCCGGCTGAGGTCGCGGTCGGGCCGGGGAACTCCCTGGGTCGGCGTCGGCGGGTGTGGCCACACTGGGTCATGGAACGGCTGCCCGAGCTCGTCGAACACGATGGCCTCGTCCTGCGTCGCTGGACCGAGGCCGACGCGGAGACCGTCGAGGAGATCGTCACCGCGAACATCTCGCACCTGCGGCCGTACATGCCGTGGATCGCCGACGAGCCGCTGCCGATCGAGGCCCGCCGCGCCCTCGAGCGCGAGTGGGAGGCGAAGTGGCTCGCCGGCGGCGACGTGATCCTCGGCATCTACGACGACGGCACCTGCGTGGGTGGCACCGGCCTGCACCGCCGCATCGGGCCCGGGGGCTTGGAGATCGGGTACTGGGTGCACCGCGACCACCTCGGCCGGGGCATCGCCCGCCGGGCGTCGGAGGGGCTCACGAACGTGGCGTTCACGCTGCCCGGCATCGACCGCGTCGAGATCCGCCACGACATCTCCAACGCCTACAGCCGCAACGTCCCGAAGGCGCTCGGCTTCACCCTCATCGGCCGCGACGCCCCCAACCGCGACACCAAGGCCCCCGCCGAGACCGGCGTCGACCTCGTCTGGCGGGTGACCCGCGAGGAGTGGCTCGCCCGCTGACCCAGGCTCGGGACGACCGTTCCTGTTGGTGGTCGCTGTGCGACCCGTCGCACAGGACGTTCGGAGCGAGCGGTCACATCGGTGGGCCGGGGCGTGTCATCCGGGTGGAAGCAACCAACCACCCGACGGCAAGGAGCCGATGCCATGACCACCCCCACCCCGACCGCACGCATGAAGAACCCGGCGCTCGTCCTCTCCGGCGCGAAGAACGGGATCGGCGCCATCTTCGGGGCCATGCACAGCAGCGGGATCGACCCGCTGACCCTGGAGCTCGTCCACCTGCGGGTGAGCCAGATCAACGGGTGCAGCGCCTGCGTCGACGCCGGCGTGATCTCGTCCCGCAAGGCCGGCGAGTCCGACGACCGCCTCCTGCGCCTCCCGGCATGGCGCGAGACCGAGCGGTTCACCGACGCCGAGCGGGCCGCACTCGCCCTCGCCGAGGCCGCCACCCGCATGGCCGACCGACCCGATCCGGTGTCGCAGGAGGTGTTCGACGAGGCGGCCGACCACTTCAGCGAGGCCGAGCTCTCCGCCGTGATCCTGATGGTGGCCATCACCAACTTCTTCAACCGGATCAACGTGACCATCCAGGAGCCCGCCGGCGCCGATTGGGGCTGATCCCGCACCCGCCCCACCCACCCGGACCTCGTACCGCTCGCCGCCAGACCGCGGCCTGCGGTGCGAGGTCCGGCGCGCCAGGGTTCAGGTGAGGAGGGTGCGGGCGAAGTCGGCCTGCTCGTCGGTCTCGACGGCTCGGTCGCAGTACGCGGCCCGGACCCACGCGACGGCGCGGTCGGGCGCCTCGCCGCACAGCACGGCCATCGCCGCGAGCGCGGTGCCGCTGCGGCCGTGGGCGCCGTAGCAGCCGACCTCGACGCGCTGACCGGATCGGGCCCGGTCGAGCAGCGACGAGAGCGTGGCGATGACCGCCGCTCGATCGGTCGGGACGCCGAAGTCGGGCCAGTCCAGGTGGTCGTGGGTCCATGGCGGGCTCCACCGCTCGTCGAGGTACAGCCCGAAGTCGGGGGTCACCTCACGGGCGTAGGGATCGTCGCCGCCGAACGACACCGCGATGACCTCGGTGCCGTCGGCGAAGGTCACGGGCGTGCGGTGGAGGTGCGACTCGTGGGCGTGGTGCTCGTGGGCCGCGTCCGTGCACGCCGGCGGCTCGGACCCGGGATCCCAGAACGTCCCGCACTGCCCGCAGATGACGACGGTCCGGGTCTCCATCGACCGGACCGTAGCGATCCCGGCCCCGCCCGTCGTCCGGCCTCGGCTGGACGCACTCGGGCGGCCGGGTCGGCCGGGGTCGGTCCGGGTCAGGTCAGGTCGGTGAGGGCGGGGAGGCGGTCGGGGTCGTTGAGGGCGTCGATGGCGACGATCCGGTCGTCGACCACGGTGAACGCCATGGTCGTGACGACCTCGCCGTCGACCACCACGACCACGCCGGCGCAGCCGTCGATGACCGCGGGGACCAGGTCGGCCGCGGGGTTGGAGAACAGGACCGCCCGACCCGCGACGGCCTCGGCGCCGTGGACGAGGGCGGTGACGACCGGGCGGGCGGTGCCGCCGTCGGAGCGGAGGACGACGTCGGGGTCCAGCAGGGCGACGAGGCCGTCGAGGTCACCGCCTCGGGCGGCGGCGAAGAAGGCGTCGACCACCGCTCGGCTCCGGGCCGGGTCGGCGTCGGCCGCGGGCGTGCCGCCCTGGACCCGGCGCCGGGCTCGGCTGGCGAGCTGGCGGGTGGCCTCGGGGGTGCGGTCGACGATGGTGGCGATCTCGTCGAACGGCACGGCGAAGAGGTCGTGCAGCACGAACGCCAGGCGCTCGGCCGGCGACAGCGACTCGAGCACGACGAGCAGGGCGATGCCCACGGAGTCGGCGAGCACGGCCTCGGCCTCGGGGCCGGCTGGGTCGACCAGGGTGATGACCGGGTCGGGGATGTGCGTGTCGAGCGCCTCCACCGGCCGGGACCGGCGGGACCGCAGCACGTTGAGGCACACCCGGCTGGTGACCGTGGTGAGCCACCCGCCGATGTTGTCGACGCCGTCGGCGCCGGCCCGGTCGACCCGCAGCCACGCCTCCTGCACGGCGTCGTCGGCCTCGGCCTGCGAGCCGAGCATCCGGTAGGCGAGGGCGCGCAGCTGCGGCCGCTGCTCCTCGAACCGCTCGGTCAGCCACTCGTCGGTCATCTCGTCACGTCCCTCTCGTCCAGCGTGTCATGGGCATGACACGCCGCACGGCGCCGATGTGACGCGCCCGTCTCCAGGCCGCCCGCTGACCCGATCAGCCGGGGTAGGGGGCGATCGAGTCGGGGTCGTCGAAGCGGATGGCGGCGAGCTGGGTGGCCTGGCCCACCAGGTTGCCCGTGGAGTCCCAGAGCTCGCAGACCTCGTCGACGCGGCCGCCGCTCACCTGCTGCACGTACATGCGCACCTGGAGCGGGCCGGGGGCGGGCGTCGCTCGGAGGTAGGTGGTGAGCGAGAGGGTCGGCACCCAGCCGGAGAGCGAGATCTCGAACGTGGCCGGCGGGAGGGCGTCGAGGAAGAAGAGGAGGGCGAGCGGGTCGATGGGGCGGTCGTCGCCGAAGGAGATCCAGCCCTTGAGCTCGCCGCGGCCGCTGGGCTTGCCGGCGGCGAACGACAGGACCGACGGGTCGAGCCGCAGGTCCGAGCGCTCCATGATCGAGACCTTGAACTTGTTGCCCGGCGGCTCGGCGGGGACCCGGACGCACTGGTCGCGCGGCGCCACCTCGAACGGCTGCACCGACGACCACACCGGCGCGGTGCCGGCCTCGGGGAGGGTGCCCATGGTGAGGGTGACGTCGACGCAGCGCTTGCCGTCCTGGCTGAGCGTGCCGCGCACCTGGGAGGCGCCGCGGCCCTGGCGGAGGATGTCGACCTCGATGACCGCCGGCCCGGGGTCGGGGGCGCCGAGGTAGTGGGCGGTGGCGGCGAGGGCGTGGTGGTGGGCGCTGCCCTCGGCGGCGAGCGCCTCCCCGGCGGCCCGGGCCACGCAGGCGAGCAGGTAGCCGCCGTTCGGCTTCGGGCCGACGGTGAAGCCGGCGTCGACTTCGATGTCGTAGGTGCCGTCGAGCGCACCGGGCTTCACCGTGGTGGCGACGTCGAACTCGTGCAGCGTGTCGTGGGGGGCATCGACCATCGCGCCACCCTAGGTCCGCAGTCGGTTGCATGAAAGAACCAAGTCC
>DATMGQ010000092.1:0-31176 GCA_035555395.1 Acidimicrobiales bacterium | reverse complement strand
TAGTCGGTGTCGGTGGTGCCGATGTAGGTCAGGTCGCCCCACGGCACGACGAACACGGCTCGCTTGTCCTTCGGCACCGGCACGACGACGGCGATGTCGTTGCGGACCTTCGACCACGGGACCGTGATGTGGATGCCCTTGGCCGGGCGGATCGAGTCGGGGTCGGTGCCCTCGTCGAGCGTGCGGACCTCGTCGGACCACACGCCGGCGGCGTTGACGATCGCCTGGCAGCGGACGGTGATCTCCTGGCCGTCGGCGACGACGGTGGCGCCCGAGACCCGGCCCTGGCCGTCCTTGGCGATGCCGGTCAGCGACGCGCCGTTCACGGCGACGGCGCCGAACTCGATGGCCGCGGTGCGCGCCACCGTCAGGCTGAGCCGGGCGTCGTCGACGGTGGCGTCGTAGTACAGGTACGACGACGCGATCTTGTCCTTGGGCAGCGTGGGCATGTGGGCCAGCGCCTCGTCGGGCGAGAGCCGCTCGTGGAACTTGCCGATGCGGGCGCCGCCGGTGAGGTCGTACATCCACATCGACAGGCCGAGGGCCCGGGCCAGCTTCTTGTTGATGACGCCGCCCGAGCCGCTGAACACCGGCAGCAGGAAGGGGAGGAGCTTCACCAGGTGCGGCGCGTTGTGGCGGAGGCGCTGGCGCTCGGCCAGGGCCTCGTAGACCAGGCGGATCTCGCCCTGCTGGAGGTAGCGCAGGCCGCCATGGGCCAGCTTGGAGGACTTCGACGACGTGCCCGACGCGAAGTCGTCCCGCTCGATGAGGGCGGTGCGCAGCCCGCGCGAGGCAGCGTCGAGCGCCGCGCCGACGCCGGTGATGCCGCCGCCCACGACGAGGACGTCGAACGGGTCGTCGCCGAGTCGCCGGAGCGATTCGGTGCGGTCGAACCACGCGGTGCCGGTCATGAGGTGGCTCGGACGTCGAGAGCGGTGCGCATGGGGCCGATCCTACGGTGAGGCCCCCGTCAGCCGGCCACTGACGTGTCGCACGACCGTCTGCCGGCGCGGTCCTAGAGTCGTTCCGGGACGGGGGAGCCTCGTGGGGCTCCGGGGGGAGGCAGCGCGGTGGACGGCGACGAGCGCGGTGGCGAGGCGAGCATCGAGACCAGCGGGAACGTGGGGGAGGGCGCCAGTGGCGGGCACTTCGCCGCGGCGTGGTACCCGGACCCCGACGCACGCCACGACCAGCGGTACTTCGACGGTGCGGCGTGGACCGACCGGGTGCGGACGGCGGGGATCGAGCGGAGCGACCTGCTCGACGGATCGTTCGTCGTCCCCAGCGCGGCGACGACGATGGCCGCGTTCTACCCGTCCGCCGCAGCGGGGCCCAGCACCGGGCAGGGCTCCGAGGCGCGCAACGCGGTCGGTGCCGGGCTGGTGCTCGCCGGCCTCGGGTGGCTGACCATGGCCGGGTCGACCCGGATGCCGTGGATCGACGGCATGCGGATCTTCGACCTGGTCCTGGACTCCGGACGTCCGAGCGCCACCGCGGACGCGGTGGACGCCCTCCAGACCCAGGTGGTCGTCAGCCTCGGCCTCCTGGTCCTGGTCATCATCGGGACGACGCTGCGGTACCAGCCCGGCAAGGTGGTCGGGTTCTGCATGGGCGGGCTGGTCGGCCTGGCGGTCTGCTGGCGCAAGCTCGACCGCGACGCCACCTCCATCCGGTCCAACCTCCTCGGGGCGTTCGTGGTGCTGGTGCACGGCGCCGTCGTCGGGTTCCTGGTGCGGGACGTGCTGGACCACGTGTCGCCCTACCGCCTCGAGGACGGCGTCCTCGTGTTCGCCGGCGGGGCCCTGCTGCTGCTCCTCGGCGTCCTGGTCGGCCGGCGCCGGGTCCTCGCACACCGCTGATCGAGCCCGACCAGCCTGGGATCGGCGGGATCGGGCGTTCGTGCGCTTTCGGCCGCCCTCGCACCGCCTCGGCCCGTCACGTGTCGAACAGGTGCGCAACCTGACGACGATGTGACCGTTCCGCCTCGTCCAGATCGTCGGAGCAGGGCGAACGCTGGACAGAACCTCGGGATCGGTGTGGACACCCCGGGAGGCGGGCGACCATACTCGGCCCCTCGTGCGGCGCCCTGGCCTCGGGCTCAGATCCCTGGTGCCACCAGCCCCGCTCGAACCTGGTGTGGTCCTGCGGGGCCACGTCGTCATCCGAAGCCCAGCCCGTCGAGGGAGCGACCCTCCAACCATGAACTTGTCCTGGCGTACGAAGGCGGCCTGCCACGGTCTCGACCCGCAGGCCTTCTATCCAGAGACGGACGAAGAGGCCGACGTGGCGAAGGCGGTCTGCGCGGTGTGTCCGGTGCAGGGTGCGTGCCTCGAGTACGCCTTGACGCGCCGGGAGAAGGAAGGCGTCTGGGGCGGCTGCACCGAGCGGGAGCGCCGACGGATCATCCGCCAGCGCCGGCGCACGGCCTGACCGTGTTCGCCGTCCGCCGCATCCGCGTCGACGAGGGCCCCCGCCTCCGGTCGATCCGGCTGGCGGCCCTCGCGGACGCACCCGGCGACGCCACCACCACGCTGGCCCGGGCCGAAGCCCGTGGCGACGACCACTGGGCCGAAGCGGCCCTGGTCAACGCGTCGGGCGGCCTCCAGGCCACGTTCTTCGCCGAGCTCGCCGACGACGAGGGCGCCGGCCTGGGCGACGAGCCCGTCGGCCTCATCGGCGCCTACGCCAACGAGACCGGGATCGTGAACCTCGTCGGCCTGTGGACCGCGCCCGGCCACCGGGACATGGGCGTCGCCACCGCGCTGCTCGCCGCCGTCGCCGAGTGGGCCCAGACCATCGGCGCCGAGCGCCTGCGCATCTGGCTCGTCGAGCGCAACGAGTTCGCCAAGGCGTTCTGGGTCAACGAGGGCTTCGAGCCCACCGGTGCCCGCATCCCCTACGAGCTGGACCCCCGCCTCGACCAGGTGGCGATGGTCCGCAAGGTCTGACCGCCTCGCTCGTCCGGGTAGGCGCCTCGCGGGGGAGGTCCGGTACCGTCCCCGAGCATGGACTTCGAGCTCGCTGAGGAACTGGCCGCCCTGCAGGAGACGGTGCGCCGCATCGCCCAGGACAAGGTCAAGCCCCGGGCCCGGGAGATCGACGAGTCCGGTGAGTACCCCCAGGACCTCTTCGAGGTGTTCCGCGACGCCGGCCTCCTCGGGCTGTGCATCCCCGAGGACCTCGGCGGGTCGGGGGCCGGCATCCTCGGCCTCACGATCGCCATCGAGGAGGTGGCGAAGTACTCGAACACCGCTGCCCTGATGCTGCTCCTCACCCGGCTCCCCACGGGCCCGGTGATGATCGCCGGCTCCAAGGAGCAGAACGAGCAGTACATCGCCCCGATCGCCGACGGTTCGAAGCGCGCCGCGTTCTGCCTGAGCGAGCCGCAGGCCGGCTCCGACGTCATGGGGATGCGCACCAAGGCCGTCCAGGACGGCGACGAGTGGGTGCTGAACGGCACCAAGTGCTGGATCTCCGGCGTCGTCCAGGCCGATTGGTACACGGTCTTCGCCAAGACCTCCGACGACGTCACCGAGCGCAACCACAACTCGATCTCGGCGTTCGTCGTCGAGCGGGGGTGGGAAGGCGTCCAGGTCGGGTCCACCGACCGCAAGATGGGCGTCCGCGGCGTCGACACCGGCGAGCTGCTGCTCAGCAACGTGCGGGTGCCGGCCCAGAACGTGATCGGCGAGATCGGCGGCTTCCAGCTCGCCATGCAGGGCCTCAACTCGATGCGGCCGATCGTCGCCGCCCGCGGCATCGGCCTCGCCGAGGGCGCCCTCATGTACGCCACCGAGTACGTGAAGGAGCGCGCCGCGTTCCGCAAGACGATCGCCGACATGCAGGGCATCCAGTGGGAGATCGCCAAGCTCGCCACCGAGATCGAGGCGGCCCGGCTGCTCACCTACCGGGCCGCGGCCATGGCCGACGCCGGGCGCTTCCAGAAGGAGGACGTCCCGTACCTGTCGATGTGCAAGTACTACGCCACCGAGGTCGCGGTGAAGGCGTCGAACCTGTCACTCCAGATGCTCGGTGCCGCCGGGTACATGAAGGACCACATGACCGAGCTGTACTACCGGGACGCCAAGCAGCTGACGATCGTCGAGGGCACCTCGCAGGTCCAGCTCGGCCTCATCGCCCGCGGCGTCCTGGCCAAGGACCTCTGGTGGGACTGAGGTCGTCCACCAGGACGACCTCCCGGACGAGCGCCATCTGGGCCGCGCCCGCGTTCCACCTCCTCCTCGTCGTCGTCTGCGCGATCGGCCTGGTCGAGCGGGTTGCTGCCGCGTTGCACGGGAACGGGTTGGGCGGGGCCGGATGGGCCTGGGCCAGCGCCGCCGTGATGCTCGCCGGCGTCGTCGTGTGCACCCGTTCGTTCGTCCTCGCTCGGCGGGTGCGCGCCGCGCAGCCCCACGAGGTCGCCACGGTCACCGCCTGACCACACGTCCTTCTGGCAGGCTTCGGCCGTGCCGTTCGGGACGATCATGGCGTCGGGGTGGGCGTCGGGGCTGAGCCTGTACGGCACGGTGCTCCTCCTCGGGCTCGCCGGTCGGTTCGGATGGGCGGAGGTCCCCGACGAGCTGCAGCTCACGTGGGTGCTGGTGGCGGCAGGTGTGCTGTACGTGCTCGAGTTCGTGGTGGACAAGGTCCCGTGGGCGGACTCGGCGTGGGACTCGGTGCACACCGTGGTCCGCCCGATCGGCGGCGGCCTGATCGGCGCGATGTTCGCGGCCGAGGGCGGGGACTCCGAGGCCATCGCCGCGCTGCTCGGCGGCGGGTTCTCGCTCACCGCCCACGGCGCCAAGGCCAGCACCCGGGCCATGGCCAACACGTCGCCCGAGCCGGTGAGCAACATCTCGCTCTCGCTCGCCGAGGACGGGGTGGTGGCCGGCATGGTCGCTCTGGCCCTGGCGTTCCCGGTCATCGCCGGGATCGTGGCCACCGCCTTCGCCATCGGCTCGATCGCGGTCACGTGGATCCTGTTCCGCACGGTGCGCAAGGTGTGGCGCCGGCTGCGTGCCCGCTGGGCGCGCTGGCGCGGCGCGGTGACGACGTGAGCGCCGACCTGGTGCCCGGCCGCCGAGCGGTGGCGTCCGCGCCGGTGCGGGTCGCCGACGTGGGCGGCTGGACCGACACCTGGTTCGGCTCGCCCGGCCGGGTCTGCCACGTCGCCGTGGGGCCCGGCGTCGAGGTGGAGGCCACGCTCGTCGCCCGGGCCGGCACCGCGCCCGTCCGCCTCGTCGCGCCGGACATCGGCGTCGAGCAGCCGGTCGGGCCGGGCGGCCATCCCGAGGCGCCGAGCTGGGCGACGCCGTCGCCGGGGCGCCACCCGCTGCTCGAGCACGCGGTGGCGGCGATCGTCGAAGGGGCGGCGCTTCCCGACGAGCTCGGCATCGAGGTGCGGATCTCGTCGCACGTGCCGCCCGGCGCTTCGCTCGGCACGTCGGGTGCGGTGGTGGTCGCCCTCCTCGGCGCGCTCGACGCGCTGCTCGCCGACGAGCCCCGGTTCCCCGAGGAGCTCGCCGTGCTCGCGCACCAGGTCGAGACCCAGCGCGCCGGGCGCGAGGCCGGCGTCCAGGACCAGTGGGGCGCGGCGCTGGGCGGCGTCGGGCTCCTCGCGATCGGCCCCTACCCCGAGGTCCGCCACGAGGCCATCGTCCTCCCGCCGCGAGCCGCCGCCGAGCTCGATGATCGGCTGGTCACGGTGGTGTTCGGTGCGCACGACTCGTCGCAGGTGCACGCGCAGGTCATCAACGCCATGGTCGGCTGCGGCGGTGCCGAGCACGATCGCGCCCGCCAGGCCCTCCGCCGGCTGTCCGCACTGGCCGGCGACGCGGCCGCCGCGCTCGCCGACGGATCGCTCGACCAGTGGGGCGAGGTGCTCGTCGTCTCGACCGAAGCGCAGCGCGAGCTCCACGCCGGTCTCGTCGGACCGGCGCACCAGGCCGCCATCGACGTCGCCCGGACCTGCGGAGCGGTCGGGTGGAAGGTCAACGGCGCCGGCGGCGACGGCGGCTCGCTCTCGCTCCTGGCTGCGGCCGACGGCCGCGAGGCGCTCGACGCGGCCCTCCGCGCTGCGGGCCCGACCTGGCAGCTCGTGCGGCTGCAGGGGAGGGGCGGGGTCGCGGTCGAGGCGGGATGACCGCTGGTCAGCTCGCCCGGGCGGCGGCTTCCTTCTCGACGCTGATGGCCCGGACGAGCTCGAGGATCTCGGGATCGGCCTTGCTCGGGGCGCCGCTGTCGTAGGGCGGCTGGGGGTCGTACTCGATGCCGAGCTGGATGGCCTGCGACACGCCGGGCCCCCACACCTCGCCGACGAGCGTGAGGGCGAGGTCGATGCCGGCCGACACGCCCGCGGCGGTCCAGACCTTCCCTTGTTGCACCACGCGCTGCTCGGTGGGGCGGGCGCCGTAGGTGGCCAGCTCGTCGTAGGCGAACCAGTGGGTGGTGGCATCGAGGCCATCGAGCACGCCCGCCGCACCCAGGAGGAGGGCGCCGGTGCACACCGAGGTCGTGTAGGTGGTGTGCGGATGGGCGTCGCGGATCCACGCCACGATCGGGTCGCCGTCCCGGGCGAGCTTCCGCGTGACGAACCCGCCGGGCACGAGCAGCACGTCGGGCGCAGCGACGTCGGCGAAGGTGTGCTCGATGTCGAAGTGGAGCAGCCCGTTGTCGTCGGACAGCCGGCCGCGCTCGGCGGCGCACAGGACGACGTCGACGCCCGGCACCTGGGTGAGGACCTGGTACGGCCCGATGGCGTCGAGGGCGGTGAACTCGGGGTAGAGGCCGATGGCGATCTGCATGGGTCTGGCTCCTTGGGACGGGTGAGCGGTTTCGGGTCACCTGGGCACCGGTGGGGTGCCCAGGTGACCCGAAATGGGGTGGGTCAGGCGGGGGTGCGGGCGAAGTGCTGGCGGTACCGGTCGGGGGTGGTGCCGATGCGGCGCACGAACGCGCGGTGGAGGGTCTCGGCGTGCTTGAGACCGACCGAGCGGGCGATGGCGC
This sequence comes from Acidimicrobiales bacterium, assembly GCA_035555395.1. Lineage (GTDB taxonomy): Bacteria > Actinomycetota > Acidimicrobiia > Acidimicrobiales > Iamiaceae > Aquihabitans. The sequence goes on along the minus strand of DATMGQ010000092.1, from coordinate 24,171 downwards.
CGACGGTGCGGTCGGTGGTCTCGAGCAGCCGACGGGCGGCCTCGACCCGCAGCTCCTCGACGTGGGCCGCGGGCGTCGTGCCGGTCTCGGTCCGGAAGGTGCGGGCGAAGGTCCGCGGGCTCATGCCGGCGCGCTCGGCGAGGCGGTCGACGGTGAGGTCGGCGTCGAGGTGGTCGGGGAGCCAGCGCTGCACCTCGGCGACCGCCGGGGTCCGGGCGGCCTGGGCCTGGAGCTGGGCGCTGAACTGGGCCTGGCCACCGGGACGGCGGGCGAAGACCACCAGCCAGGCGGCGGCCTCGTGGGCCAGTTCGGGCCCGTGGTCCGCCTCGACGAGGGCGAGCGCCAGGTCGATGCCAGCGGTGATCCCCGCCGACGTCCACCGATCCCGGTCGTGCACGTAGATCTGGTCGGGCAGGACCTCGATCTCGTCGCTCAGGCTGGCGAGCACGTCGCACGACCCCCAGTGGGTGGTGGCCTGGAAGCCGTCGAGCAGGCCGGCGGCCGCCAGCACGAGGGCGCCGGAGCACACCGAGGTGATCCGCCGAGCCCGGCCGGCGAGGTCGCGGACCTGCTGGAGGAACGGCTCGTCCGTGAGCAGGGGCCGGCACCCGCGCCCGCCGACGACCACGAGCGTGTCGATGGCCGCGGGCGCCTCGGCGAGGGCGAGGTCGGCGCCGATCTCGAGCCGGCTGGTGGATCGGACGCGGCCGCCGTCGGGGGTGGCGACGAGCGTCTCGTAGCGGCCGCCGCCGGCGAGACGGTCCGCCACGTCGAACACCTCGAGCGGGCCGGCGAGGTCGAGCAGCTGGAGCTGGTCGAAGGCGACGAAGACGATGGTGCGGGGTGCGCTCACGCCGTCAGTGTGCGCTCGCGCCGTCGTGGCGGCAATGACAACATCCTGACGATCCCTGCCAGCACCCACCCCAGCGGCGCTCCGGCCCGGTTCGGGCCCCGGCGCCGCCGCAGGCGGGAACGGGGGACGGGGCCGCGCGCAGCACCTGACATGCTGTCGGCCATGACTGCGAGGACGTGGGACGACGTGGGCGGCTGGTCGGCGGTGCTGGGGTCGCTCACCCAGCGGAGCGACCTCGACCGGGCGACGGCGTCGGCGGCGATGGGGGAGATCCTCGACGGCAACGCCACCTCGGCCCAGATCGCCGGGTTCATCGTCGCCCTGCGCATGAAGGGCGAGACCTCCGATGAGCTGATCGGCCTGGTCAGCGCCATGCTCGACCGATCCGTGCGGGTGGAGCTCGCCGAGCCCGACGGCGTGATCGACCTGGTGGGCACCGGCGGCGACCGCTCCCACAGCATCAACGTCTCGACCCTGGCGGCGCTCACCGTCGTCGGTGCCGGCGGCCGGGTGTGCAAGCACGGCAACCGGGCCGCATCGTCGTCGACCGGCACCGCCGACGTGTTGGAGGCGCTGGGCGTGGCCTTCGACCTCGGGCCCGAGGGCGTGGCCCGCTGCGTGCGCGACGCCGGCATGGGCTTCTGCTTCGCGCCCCGCTACCACGGCGCCATGCGGTTCACCGGCCCCACCCGCAAGGAGCTCGGCGTCCCCACGGTCTTCAACTTCCTGGGCCCGCTCGCCAACCCGGCCCGGGTGCGGCGGCAGGTCACCGGCGTGGCCGACGGGGCCATGGCCGACCGCATGGTCCAGGTCCTGGCGGCCAACGGCTCCGAACGGGCCCTGGTCGTCTACGGCCACGACGGCCTCGACGAGCTGACGACCACCACGACGTCGACCGTCCACGAGCTGGTCGACGGCGAGGTCCGCACCTACGACGTCGACCCGGCCGAGTACGGCATCCCGCGCACCACGCTCGACGCCCTGCGCGGCGACGATCCGGCCACCAACGCCCGCCTCGCCCGGGAGATCCTCGACGGGACCCCTGGCCCCGGCGCCGACATCGTGGCCCTCAACGCCGCCGCCGGGCTGCTCGCCGCCGACCTGGTCGGGTCCTGGGCGGACGGCATCGAGGCGGCGCGTGCGTCGTTGGCCGAGGGCAAGGCCGCCGTGGCCCTCGAACGGCTGGTGACCGAGTCGCAGGCCGCCAAGGCCGCCGAGCCGGCCTGACCCGGCTCGCTACTCCCCGAGGTCCCAGAGGGCGTCGAGGTCTCGCTTCGAGAACGCCTGGAACGCCACCATGGTCCGGGTCTCGACGATCCCGGGCAGCGCGGCGACCCGGCGGGTGACCACGTCGGCCAGGTCGTCGTGGCGGGTGACCCGCACGATGGCGATGAGGTCCACCTCGCCGGCCACCGAGTACACCTCGGCGATCCCGTCGACGTCGGCCAGTTCGTCGGCGAGGGCCGCCACCCGGGCGGGCTCGGCCTTGATCAGCAAGAACGCGTGCACCATGGCCGCGGACCCTACCGGGCGGTGGGCATCTGGCGGGTGGGGTCGAGCGGGGCGGCGGCCGGGGCGAGGCCGGCGCGCTCGTCGAGCTGCTGGAGGATGCGGTGGGCCTCGGCGAGGCGCTGGACCTGGCCGGCGACGTCGGTGATGTCCGTGGCGCCGCCCGCCGCGGCACCGGTGGCGCCGTTGGCGAGCACCGCGTGGGAGCGGGTCTGGGTGCTCACCGAGACGAGCCGGACGCACGCGAACTCGGCCTCCGAGACCGAGCGGGCGAGCTGGCCCAGGTGCTGGCGGCGCACGGTGGAGGGCAGCGAGGCGGTGCGGGCGACCTGCACATCGAGGTTGACGGCCTGCTGGCGCAGCTCCTCGGCCAGGGCGACCATCTCGGGCTGCTCGACCGCCCGGCGCAGCTTCTTCTGCGGGACCCGGTGGTCGTCGGCGACGTCGCCCGCCGTGTGCCCCACCTTCGCCAGCCGACGGTGGAGGCGGGCGGCCTCACGGGGATCGGCCAGCCAGGTGAGCGGCGCCGGTGTCGGCACCTTGGGGTGCACCCGGTGCCGCCGGTTGATCCGGTGCCGCACGAACAGGGCCACGATGCAGCACGCCACCACGATCGCTCCGGCGGTGCCGAGGAACGTGAGGAGGAACCAGTTCACCGTCTGAAGGGTACCGGCGGCTGGAACGAGGGCAAGGGCGGCCCGGTGGGCACGAGCGACCCGTCGGCATGGATCACCCGGATGCGGTGGCCGTAGCGGTCGATCCACTGGGCGACGCACGCCAGTTCGTCGGCGAGGGCCTTCGGGAGCGGCGCGCCGGGCGCAGACGCGTCGCCGGGGGCCGGTGCCTCGAGGGCGTCCGGGGCCGCGGGATCGAGGTCCAGGGGGAGCGGGACCGCGGCGATGCCCTTCTTGGTGACGGTCCACGTCCGCTGGAGCCGGCCCCGGAGCAGCTCGGCGCGGGAGCTGCCGTCGACCTCCATCACGACCCGGCCGGCCCGTCGGAGCGTGTCGAAGCGCTGCTGGCGCCGGAGGGCGGTGGCGAGCGCGGCGGCCCGGTCCCGCATGTCGGCGGCCTCCTCGAACCGCTCCTCGGCGGCGAGGGCGTGCATCTTGGCCTCGAGCGGTGCGAGCAGGACGTTCGGCTCCTCGAGCAGGCCCCGGCGGACCGTGGCGACCAGCTCGGCGTAGGCGGCCTGGCTGATGGTGCCGGCGCACGGGCAGGTGGAGACGCCGAGCTGCGCGGGTGCGCACGGGCCGGTGCGCTCGCCGCCCCGTCCCGGGGTCCCGGTGCAGCGGCGCAGCGGCACGGCGGTCTCGATCGCTTCCGCCACCCGCTTGGCCGACTTCGCCGACGGGAGGGGGCCGAGGTACAGCGCGCCGTCGTCCCGGATCGCTCGCACCACCGACAGCCGGGGGAACGCCTCGTCGGTGAGCTTGAGGTAGCTGTACTTGCGCCAGGTCGTGGACTGGCGGTTGAACCGGGGCTCGAGGCGGTGGATCAGCCGGACCTCCAGGACCGCCGCCTCGAGCGGGCTCGGGCACACCACGTGGTCGATGCGCTCGACCTCGCGCAGGAGCTGGCCCACCTTCCGCCGGTCGTCGCCCGAGAAGTACGAGCGCACCCGGGACCGCAGGTCGGTGGCCTTGCCGACGTAGAGGGTGCGCCCACCGCCGTCGCGGAACAGGTACACGCCGGGCTTCTTCGGCAGGTGGTCCGTGAGGCGCAGCTTCCCGGCCTGGGGGTGGGCGGCGAGCGTCGGCAGGTCCATCAGGTCCTCGAGGCCGCACACGCCGAACGACGTGGCCCGCTCGATGAGCAGGTGCAGCAGGTCGCCCGTGGCGAGGGCATCGTCGAGGGCCCGGTGCGACGGGCGGTTCGGCAGCCGGAAGCGGTCGGCCAGGGTGCCGAGCCGGCAGTTGGGCACCTCGTCGCGCACCAGCCGACGGGCCAGCCGGAGCGTGTCGAGCACCCGGTTGGCGAGCTTGGGCCGGCCCGACCGCTCCATCGCCGCGTTGAGGTACCCGAGGTCGTAGCGGACGTTGTGGCCCACGATGACCGCGTCGCCCAGGAACTCCAGGAAGGTGGGCAGCACCGCGTCGGGCGGGGGAGCGTCGGCCACCATCGACTCGGAGATGCCGGTGAGCCGGGTGATCTGCAGCGGGATCGAGTGGCCCGGGTTCACGAAGGTGCGGAACGTGGCGACCCGCTCCCCGCCGCACAGCTTCACCGCCCCGATCTCGGTGATCCCGCCATCGGCCGCGGTCCCGCCGGTGGTCTCCAGGTCCAGCACGCAGAACGTGACCTCGTCCAGCGGCGTGCCGAGGTCGTCGAAGCTGCGCTGCATGGCCGGAGACTACGAACAAACGTTCGCGCGAACAAGTGTTCTGGACCTCGGGCCTTGGAGGGCCGATGACCTGCACCGGTACGATCCCCTCCGTGGCTTCCTCTCGGTATCGATGCACCTCCTGCGGGAACCTGACGCGGTTCGATGTGACGTCGACCCGGCGGACCCGTGCGTACCACCACTACACGGTGGGCGGTGAGCTGGCCGTCGAGGACGAGCAGGTGCTCGAGGAGACCCTCGAGTCGGTCGAGTGCCGCTGGTGCGGGACCGCGGGCGTCGTCGAGGTGCTCGACGAGTCCGTCGACACCACCGCCGAGGGCTGAGCCGCGGCCCCGGGTCCCGCCGTCGACCCGAAGGCCATCCGGCCGGCGTGCCGGCTGGCGGTCGCGGTCGCCCAGAAGGGCGAGCAGGCAGACCCTCGCGTCCCGGCACCCGTCGAACTGCGCCCGGTGCTCGGGTTCTCCCGGCTGTCCACGGCGGCCTACGGCGTGATCGCACGGGTCGTCGACGAGGACGGCATCTTCCGTGCCCGCGTCGCCGAGGCAGCCGACGAGGACGAGGTGGGCCGGGCCAGCTGGCTCTGGCTGCACCGCCCCGTCGGGTGGCTCGACGACCCCGCGATGACCGGTGACGGCGCCGCGCCCGTCGCCGCCGACCGGGCCCCGAGCGCCCGCCGGGACGACAAGGCCGCGGCCACCCGGCTGCGGAAGGCCGCGGCCGACGCCGACGCCGCCCGGCGCCGCACGGCCGACCAGCTGGCCGAGGTGCGCAGGGCCGAAGCCGCGGTGCGGGCCGAGCGCGACGCGCTGGAGGCGCGCCTCGAGGCGCTGCAGCAGGAGCGGAACGCCGCCGTCCGGCGGTCGAAGGAGGTCGAGGCCCAGCTGGCCACGGCCCGCCGGGACCTGAAGGTCGCCCGCCAGGCCACCATGGACGCGGAGGAGGAGCTCGCCCGCGTGCGGAGCGCGGGCGCGCCGCCGGTGCGCCCGGAGGTGGAGGCCGTCGCTGCGCCCGTGGTCGAGCCGGTCACGCCGCTGCCCGCCGCCCCGGCGGTGGACCAGCAGGCCGTGTCGGCCTCGGTGGCGGCGGCCGCCACCGCCGCCGCCGAGCTCGCCGGCGCCCTGGCCGACGCAGCAGCCGCCCTCGCGCCGGAGCCCGAGGCGCCGGCGGTGCCGCCGGTGCCGCCGGTGGCGGAGCCGGCCTCGAAGGCCACGGCAGCAGCTGGCGGCAAGGGCGAGAAGAAGAGCGGGAAGAAGGGCCGCAAGGGCAGCGACCGCGTCGCCCCGGCGCTCCCTCCGGGCGTGTTCGACGGCACCGCAGAGGCCCACCGGGCCCTGCTGGGCGATGCCGCCAACCTCCTGGTGGTCGACGGGTACAACGTCGCCCGGGCCGCGTGGTCGGGGCTCGACCCCGAGGAGGAGCGCCGACGGACGGTCGCCCTGCTCGACGACGTGCAGTCCCGCTCCGGCGGCCGGGTCGTGGTCGTGTTCGACGGCGACGATGCCGTGACCGCACCCAAGGCCAGCAAGAACGTGCGGGTCCGCTTCTCGGCCACGGGCCAGACGGCCGACGACGCCATCGTCGACCTGCTGGCCGCCACGCCGAACCGCACGCCGGTGGTCGTGGTCTCCTCCGATCGCGCCGTGGCCGCCGATGCCCGGCGCCAGGGGGCGGTGGCCGTGGGCTCCCGGGCGTTCCTCACCGCCGCCGGTCGCTGAGGCCACGCCGCGCGGCTTCGCTGTCGGACCCCCTGGGGATGATGCGGACCTGACCCCACGGAGGTTCCCATGACCCGGTTCGAAGACCACCCCCACGCCGTCCTGCGCATCGACTGCGACGAGTGCGCGCTCCAGGCCACCGATGCCTGCGAGGACTGCGTCATCACGTTCCTGTGCGGCACCGAGGCGTCCAGTCCCGTCGTGGTCGACCTGGCCGAGGCGCGGGCGATGCGCCTGCTCGACGACGCCGGCCTGGCGCCGCCGCTCCGCCACATCCGGTCCACGGGATAGGCCTGCGCGACCATGGCCCCATGGGCACCGTGCGCTGGGAAGAGCTGGAGGCCCGGGGCCTCGCCGCCGGCCTCGACGTCGTCTCCGCCGCCTCGCCCGAGCCCTTCACCGACGCCCGCCGCGCGCTCGAGGAGCGCAAGGCAGCGGGTCTCAACGGCTCGATGCAGTTCACGTACCGCAAGCCGGAGCGGTCCACCGACCCGGAGCGGACGCTGCCCGGCGTGCAGACGCTGATCGCCGGAGCCACCTCGTACCACCGCGACCCGCCGGCTCGGCCCGAGGGGCGTGGCCCGGTCGGCCGCGTGGCCCGGTACGTGTGGGCCGACGACCAGGAGCGGCTGCTGGCGGGGCTCCAGGCCGTGTGCGACGCCCTCGTCGACGCCGGGCACCGGGCGTGCGTGGTGTCGGACCAGAACCACCTCGTCGACCGAGCCGTCGCCGCCCGTGCCGGGCTCGGGTGGTTCGGGAAGAACGCCAACCTCCTCCTGCCCGGCCACGGCAGCTGGTTCGTGCTCGGCACCGTGCTCACCGACGCCGTGCTCGACGACGCGCCCCGCGCCACACCCGTTCCCGACGGGTGCGGCACCTGCGAGCGCTGCCGGCCCGCCTGCCCCACCGGTGCGATCGTGGCGCCCGGCACGGTCGATGCCCGCCGCTGCCTGTCGTGGTCGCTCCAGGTCACCGGCCCGTTCCCCCGAGACCAGCGGGTCGCGCTGGGTGACCGCCTCTACGGATGCGACGAGTGCCAGGAGGTGTGCCCGCCGAACCGGCTGGAGGTGCGCCGGGCCGCTCCGGGCGGCAGCGGCCACGCCGTACCCGTCGGCGATCCCGTCCGCGCCTGGGTCCCGGTGATCGAGGTGCTCGCCGCCACCGACGAGGACCTCCTCGCCCGCCACGGCCGCTGGTACATCCCCCAGCGCGATCCGCGGTACCTCCGCCGGAACGCGCTCGTCGTGCTCGGCAACGTCGGCGACCCCGCCGATCCCGCGGTCCGAGCGGCCCTCCGCGACGCGCTGGAGGGCGACGACGCGCTCCTGCGCTCGCACGCCGTGTGGTCCGCGCGGCGCCTCGGGTGCGACGATCTGCTGGTGGACGTGACCGGCGACCCCGATCCCGACGTGCAGGCGGAGCTGGCTGCGCCCGTGCCGCTGAGGACCCCTGCGTGAAGCACCTCCTCGTCACCAACGACTTCCCACCCAAGATCGGCGGCATCCAGTCGTACCTGTGGGAGCTGTGGCGCCGGCTGCCCGCCGACGAGGCCGCGGTCCTCACCACGCCCTACGCCGGGGCGGCGGAGTTCGACGCGGCCGCGCCCATCCACATCGAGCGGATCGAGCAGCCGGTGATGCTCCCGACGCCCGGCCTCGCCGCCCGGATCGACGAGACCGCGGCCCGTCTCGGCGCCGACCTCGTGATCCTCGACCCCGCGCTCCCCGTCGGCCACCTCGGGCCGCACCTGGCCCGCCCCTACGGCGTGATCCTCCACGGCGCCGAGATCACCGTCCCCGGCCGGGTCCCAGGGCCCCGGCACGCGCTGGCCCGCGTCCTGCGCGGCGCCGAGCTGGTCATCGCCGCCGGCGGCTACCCGGCCGACGAGGGCGAGCGGGCGGCCCGTCGAGGGTTGCCGGTCGTGGTCGTCCCGCCCGGCGTCGACACCGACCGCTTCGTCCCGTTGGAGGATGCCGAACGGGCCGCGGTGCGCAAGCAGTTCGGCATCGCGCCCGAGTCGACGCTCGTCGTCTCGGTCAGCCGGCTCGTGCCCCGCAAGGGCATGGACGTGCTCATCCGGGCGGCCGCCCGGCTGGCGCCGATCCACCCGGAGCTCGAGGTCGTGATCGGCGGCTCGGGCCGCGACCGCGCCCGGCTGGAGCGGCTCGTGGCCGAGCTGGCGGCGCCGGTGCGCCTCGTCGGCCGGGTCGACGACGCCGACCTCCCCGGCCTGTACGGCGCAGCCGACGTCTTCGCCATGGACTGCCGGAACCGCTGGATGGGCCTCGAACAGGAGGGCTTCGGGATCGTGTTCCTCGAGGCCGCCGCATGCGGGGTCCCGCAGATCGCGGGGGAGTCCGGCGGCGCGGCCGAGGCGGTGCTCGACGGCGTGACCGGCCTGGTGGTCGACGATCCCCGTTCGGTCTCGCAGCTCGCCGATGCGCTCCGTGCCCTGATCATCGACCCGGAGCGCCGGGCCGCGATGGCGGCCGCCGGTCGCCGCCGGGCCGAGGAGGAGTTCGCCTACGACGTCCTCGCCGAGCGCCTCCGTGCCGCGATCGAGGGCTGGGCCCAGCGGTGAGCGGTCTCCTGCCCGAGACCGAGGGCCGCTCGATCCTCGTGGCCGACGCCGTGGGCACGGTCGCCCTCGCCCTCGTCACCGCGGTCTCGGCGGCCACCGACGCCGATGCCGTGCAGATCGTGAACCTGGCCGTCGCGGCCGTCCTGTTCCTCGGCGGGTGCGTCGGCTTCGGGATCGGCTTCCTGCGGGCGGTCGGGCGCAGCCGCACGGAGACCATCGACCTGGCCGGGCTCTTCTACCTGACCGGCTCGGCGCCGGCCGACGTGCGCAAGGCGTTCCTCGGCCTGTGGTTCGCCCAGATCGCCATCGCCGCCGCAGCCATCCCGCTCACCGACCCGCCGTTCGCGGTCATGGCGCCGGTGTGGGGGATCGGGCTGATCACCTGGTGGGCCGCCGCCCACGCCACCTTCCCGCCCCGCACCGACTGACCGCCCTGGAGCGTCGCACTAGCCTGCGCCCTCGTGCCCGGCCGAGCCGGTGCCGCCCGCGAGCCCGACGACCCCGGAGCATCCTGTTCCCATGACCGACCGAGCCACCGAGTCGACCACGATCGCCGCTGCGCCCGACGCCGTCCTGGCCATCTTGTTGGACTTCCCCCGCTACCCCGAGTGGGCCAAGGACCTGAAGTCCGTCGAGGTGCTGGGCACCGACGACGAGGGCCGGGCCACGCAGGTGCGGTTCCGTGCCGCCGGCTTCGGTCGTTCCACGAACTACACGCTGACCTACGACCACGCCGAGCCCAACGTGCTGGCGTGGGTGCTCTCCGAGGGCGACATCATGCGCAAGCTCGACGGGCGCTACACGCTGACCGCGGTCGACGGCGGCACCCAGGTCGACTACGAGCTCGAGGTGGAGCTGGTCATCCCGCTCCCCGGGTTCATCAAGAACCGGTCGCAGGGGAAGATCATGCACACCGCGCTCGGTGAGCTGAAGTCGTTCGCGGAGCGCTCGGCCGGCTCGTGAGGGTCCTCCTCTTCACGGGCAAGGGCGGCGTCGGCAAGACCACCACCGCTGCCGCCACCGCGCTGCGCTGCGCCGACGCCGGCCAGCGCACCATCGTCCTCAGCACCGACCCCGCCCACTCGCTGAGCGATGCGTACGGCGTCGACCTGGGCGATCACCCCGTCGAGATCGCGCCCGGCCTGTTCGGTCAGCAGCTCGATGCCCAGGCCCGCATGGAGGACACCTGGCAGGAGATCCAGGCCTGGCTCCTCGAGGTGTTCCAGTGGGCGGGCGTGGCGGCCATCGAGGCCGAGGAGCTCTCGGTCATCCCCGGGCTCGACGAGATCTTCGCCCTGAGCGACATCAAGGCCTACGCCGACAGCGGCGAGTGGGACGTCGTGGTCGTCGACTGCGCACCCACCGCCGAGACGCTCCGCCTGCTCAGCCTCCCGGAGATCCTGCGGTGGTACATGGACCGCGTGTTCCCGATGAGCCGGAAGGTGAACAAGGTCGTCTCGCCGCTGCTCGGCCGCGTCGCCGGCCTGCCCGTCCCCGGCGACGACGTGTTCGGCTCCGCGTCGCAGTTCTACGACCGGCTCGACGGCGTCCGGGAGCTGCTCACCGACACGGCCCGCACGAGCGTGCGCCTGGTGGTCAACCCCGAGCGGCTCGTGGTGGCCGAGGCCCGTCGCACCTACACCTACCTCTCGCTCTTCGGCTACCGGGTCGACGCCGTGGTGGCCAACCGCCTGCTGCCCGACGCGGTCACCGACCCCTGGTTCCAGGACTGGAAGGCCCGCCACGCCGAGCACCTCGAGTCGATCGAGCAGGGCTTCGCGCCGCTGCCGATCCTCCGTGCCGAGCTGGCGTCGGACGAGCTCGTCGGCGTCGACGCCCTGCGCACCTTCGCCGGCCACCTCTACGCCGACCTGGAGCCCGCCGCGGTCCTGCACCCGGGCGAGCCCCTCCAGGTCGTCGCCAAGGGCACCGCCTACGAGCTGACCCTCGAGCTGCCCTTCGCCGACAAGGACGAGCTCGAGCTCGGCCGGCGCGACGACGAGCTGCTCATCCGCGTCGGCAGTCACCGGCGGGCGCTGCTGCTGCCGGACTCGCTGCGCCGCCGCGAGGTGCGGGCCGCGTCCCTGCGCGACGGCCGGCTGCGGGTCACGTTCGCCGCCCCCGCCGACGAGGTCGGCGGCGACGACGGCCTGCTCGATCGGGCGGCCGGTGCCTCGGGACGGCGGCGAGGGCGATGACCGACGCCGACGACGGCCGCATGCCGCCCGGGCCCTGGGAGGAGCACGACCCGCGCCTCCAGGCCGGCCTCGAGCACCTGCAGCGGGCGGCGCGGGAGATGATCGCGGCGTCGCGGGCCCTGCTCGACGTGGCCGAGGAGCTGGTCGAGGACCCCAAGGCGGCATCGGGCATCATCGACCTGCTCGGATCGGTGGCCGGCCGAGCCGGGCGCAGCCCGGTCCACGGCGTCCCCCACGATGACGACGACGAGGGCGACGACCCGCCCGTCCAGCGCATCCCGGTGTCCTGACCAGGCCGAGCAGCTACCGCGCTGACGGGTCGATCAGGTACCGTCCTCGCACCGTCGAGGGACCGGCCCGGGGAACGGAGGCGTTGCAGTGAAGGTGCTCCAGGTGCGCGAGGCCGCCGGTGACCGTCCGGCCATCGACCTGCACGGGCAGGTGACGGTCGTGCGAGGCCTCGACCCGTTGCGCCGGGCGTGGCTGATCGGTGCGCTCGGCGAGCTGTCCGCCGGCCAGGACCTCGATGCGATCGGCGAGGTGGCGGCGCACGGGATCGTGTTCCCGCTCGACCGCACGTCGCTCGCGCTGCTCGACCTCGAGCGCCCGGTGCCCACCGTGGTGCGGGCCGAGGACCTTCCCGGCCACGACCCGCGAGTCGCCCAGGCCGTCGCCGACCGGGACCGGGCACTGATCCGCCGGCGCGAGCTCACCCAGCAGATCACCGACCAGCGCGAGGCGCTCGGCGCCGCCGTGGCCGAGCGGACCACCGCCACCGATGAGCTCGAGACGCTGCGCCGCGGCGACGGTGCAGCCCGGGAGGCACAGGCCGCGGCCGATGCCGCACGGGCGCGGCTCGAAGCCGAGCACCGCTCCGCTGCCGACGAGCGGGCCCGCAACCGCGAGGTCCTCAACGAGGCCGTCCTGGCGCGCGACGTCGCCAGCGAGGCCCGGGTCGCCTCGGCCGAGCGGCTCGAACGGGCGCGGGAGCGCCGTCGCACCGCGATGGCCAAGGCCACCGAGGCCGCCGCCGCCCTCGAGCAGGCCCGGCCGCTCGTCGCCGACGACCCCACCGACCTGCTCGTCGCCCGCCGCGCCGAGCTGGCCAGCGCCGAAGCTGCAGCAGGGGAGGCCGATCCCGACCAGGACAGCTCCCCGGTCAGCCGCCAGCTCGCCGACCTGGAACGCCGGCGCGTCGAGCTGGTCCGCCTCCAGGAGGCGGTCGGCGACCCGTCGGCCGACGCCGTCCGCACCGCCCTCGACCAGCTCCTGGGGGCCGGCACCGAGGCCGCACCGGTGGTCGCAGCCCTGGCCCTCGCCGACACCTGGCGCGACCTCCACCAGCAGCTCAGCGCCCTCGACACCGGCGTGTCGGGCGAGGAGTACGCCGCCGAGCAGCGGGTCACCGAGGCCCGCCAGTCGGTCATCGAGGCCGAGGTCGAGTACAACCAGCCCGTCCTCACGCCCGAGCAAATCACCAAGGTCGAGGCCGCCCACGCCCTCGTCCTCGAAGCCCAGGACCGCACCGAGGGCCGCTTCGGCGGGAGCCGGCTCCGCAAGAAGCTCGAGGACGCCCGGGCGGAGGAGCGGCGCGTGCTCGAGCGCCTCGGCTTCTCCACCTACGCGGACTACATGATGAGCTCGTCGAGCCGCGGCGTCGGCCCGGCCAACCGCTCCACGCTCGAGACGGCCCGTGCCCGCCTGAAGATGGCCGAGGAGAGCCTCACCTCCCTGCCCGGCGCCGCCGACCGGGCCCGCCGCCGCACCGAGCTGCTCCAGCGCCGCGACGCGGTGGCGCCCCGGGTCGCCGCCCTGCTCGGGCACGAGCCCACCGGACCGGAGGCCGAGGAGGAGCTGCGCGGGCTGCGGGAGTCGGCCGCGCCGAGCGACACCGCCATGGCCGACCTCGCCAAGGAGCTCACCGACGTGGGCGTCGCCGTCGTCGGTCCGCCCTTCGACCGCGACGACCTCGTGCTCCTCGCCCGCTTCTACCTGTCCGAGCAGGAGACGGCCGACGGCCGCCGCACCGAGATCGAGCAGGCCCTCGCCGCGCTCGACCACGCCATCCTCGTGGTCCGCGAGGCGCGCGACCGGGGCCAGCGCGAGCTCCCGGCGCTGGATCCGCTGCCCGAGCTGGCCCAGCCCTCCGCCGCGGCACCCGCCGACGCCGACGATGCGGCCGCCCAGGCCGTGACCCTCCGAGAGGCCCGCTGGGCCGAGGTCGAGGCGGCCCGCACCGCCGTCGCCGAGGCGGAGGACGCCGTCGCCCAGCACCGCCAGGCCAGCGCCGCCCTGAGCGGCCTGGAGTCCGACCTCGCCCGCTGCGGGATCGAGGAGGAGCAGGCCGCCGCGGCCGTGGCCGAGGCCGAGGCCGAGGTCGCCCTCGCCAACGGCAGCGCCTTCGACGACGCCGTGGCCACCGCCACCGAAGCCGAGTCCGCGCTGGCCCGGTCCACCTCCCGTGAGGAGGTCGCCCGCCGCTCGCTCGACGAGTTCTCGGCCGAGGCCGGCCTCGACGCCATGGTGCAGGCCGCCGAGGCGCGCGTCGCCAACGCCGAGCAGCTCGTGACCGCCGCGGCCGCCGCCGAGCAGTCCACGGCTGCCCAGCTCGCCGAGGTCGATGCTGCGTTCGCCGCGGCCACCGCATCGGAGGAGCAGGCGCTCGCCGACGCCGCCTCGATCGACCGGGCCAAGCTCGTCGACGACCTGGACTGGGAGCTGATGTCCCGCCTCGCCGCCGTGCGGTCGGTCGGGCTGGCCGGGTCGCTCCCGCTCGTGCTCGACGACCCGTTCTCGGTCCTCGACGACGACGAGCTGACCCGGGTGCTGGACCGCCTCGTCCGCCTGGCCGACGCGGTGCAGATCGTGCTCGTCACCGACCGGGAGGCCGCCGTGGCCTGGGCCGCGCAGATCGGCTCCGAGCGGGCCCTCGTCCACTCCGCCTGACCCCGCTCGGTCCGGCCGTCGCCGAGCTCGCCGCGGCCACGGCCGCCGGGGCGACCGCGATCACGACGAGCTCGGGGCTCAGCCGGTCACTCGAACGTGGTGCCCTTGGCCCGGGCGAGGCTGCCGGCGATCTCGGCCTCGGCCTTCTCGCGGCCCTCGAAGCCCTTGGTGTTGGCGAACTTGCCGGGCTCGAGCTGCTTGTAGACCTCGAAGAAGTGCTCGATCTCGTCGGTCAGGAACATGGGGAGCTGGTCGATGTCCTGGACGTGGTCCCACCGGGGGTCGCCGTAGGGGACGCAGATGATCTTGGCGTCGGGGCCGGCGTCGTCGTCCATCCAGAACACGCCGACGGGGCGGGCACGCACCCGGCACCCGGGGAACGTGGGCTCCTCCATGATGACGAGGGCGTCGAGCGGGTCGCCGTCCTCGCCCAAGGTGTGTTCCACGAAGCCGTAGTCGGCGGGGTAGACGGTGGCCGAGAAGAGGCGGCGGTCGAGCCAGATCTCCCCGGTCTCGTGATCGATCTCGTACTTGTTGCGGCTGCCGCGTGGGATCTCCACGACGATCGGCACGTAGTCGCTGGTTTCGGGCATGCACCCAGCATGGCAGGTGGCTCCGGAGCCCCCGAAGGGCCAGAACGCATGTCGAAGCGCGATGGGGCCAGGTCCTAACGTGCAACGCATGGAGTTCCGCCGGATCACGAACCTGCCGCCCTACGTCTTCACCATCATCGATGGTCTGAAGATCGAGGCTCGGCGGGCCGGGGTCGACGTCGTCGACCTCGGCTTCGGCAACCCGGACCTGCCCTCGCCCCAGATCGCGGTCGAGAAGCTGTCCGAGGCGGCGCACAACTCCCGCAACCACCGCTACTCGTCGAGCCGGGGCATCCCGAAGCTGCGCGAGGCCGTCGCCGACCTGTACCTGCGGCGCTTCGGCGTGACCCTCGATCCCGAGAAGGAGATCATCTCCACCATCGGGGCCAAGGAGGGCTTCAGCCACCTGATGTGGGTGCTGCTCCAGCCGGGCGACGCCGCCCTCGTCCCGTCGCCGTCGTACCCGATCCACATCTGGGGCCCGCACCTCGCCGGCGCCGACGTGCGGGAGATCCCGATCGGGACCGACCAGGACTTCTTCGAGAACATCCAGGAGGCCTACGAGTACTCGTGGCCTAAGCCCCGGGTGATCGTGCTGTCGTTCCCGCACAACCCCACCACGGCCTGCGTCGACGTCGAGTTCTTCCAGAAGGTCGTCGACTTCGCCCGTGAGAAGAACGTGATCGTCGTGCACGACAACGCCTACGCCGAGCTCGGCTTCGACGGCTACGAGCCGCCGTCGATCCTCCAGGCCGAGGGCGCCAAGGAGTGCGCCGTCGAGCTGTACTCGATGACCAAGTCGTTCTCGATGGCCGGCTGGCGGGTCGCGTTCATGGTCGGCAACGCCGAGGTCGTCGCCGCCCTCACCAAGCTCAAGAGCTACCTCGACTACGGCACCTTCCAGCCCATCCAGATCGCCGCCACGGTCACGCTCAACGAGGATCCGGAGCACCCGCGGGAGGTGCAGCCGATCTACCAGGCCCGGCGCGACGCCCTGTGCGACGGCCTGGCCCGCATCGGCTGGGAGATGACCCCGCCGCAGGCCACCATGTTCGCCTGGGCGCCGATCCCGGAGCCGTACCGGGAGCTGGGCTCGATCGAGTTCGCCTCGATGCTCGTACGCGAGGCGCAGGTCGCGGTGTCGCCGGGCGTCGGTTTCGGTCCGGGCGGCGACGGCCACGTGCGCTTCGCCCTCATCGAGAACGAGCAGCGCATCGGCCAGGCCATCCGCGGCCTCAAGAAGGCCCTCACCAAGCTCGGCTGACCGCACCTCGCCGGAGCTCGCAGGTCTCCGAGCCCCAGCGAAGGGTCTGACCGACGAGGGTCGCTCGGAGCGCGGGGGAATCCCGTCGGGGGTCCGGGGGTTGGACCTCTTCGTGCCGCTGACTCCGCCCCGCCTGTCCATCCTCGACCTCGCCCTCATCGGCAAGGGCCAGACCGCCCGGGACGCGTTCGACAACAGCGTCCGCGTCGCCCGGCTCGCCGAGGAGCGGGGCTACGAGCGGGTCTGGTACGCCGAGCACCACAACATGGCCCAGATCGGGTCGTCGGCCACGAGCGTGCTCATCGCCCACGTGGCCGCCCACACCGAGCGCATCCGCCTCGGTGCCGGCGGGATCATGCTCCCGAACCACGCGCCGCTGCCCATCGCGGAGCAGTTCGGCACGCTGGCCGAGCTGCACCCCGGGCGCATCGACCTCGGCCTCGGCCGGGCGCCGGGGAGCGACCAGACCACCATGCGGGCGATGCGCCGCGACCACACGTCGTCGGACCGCTTCCCGCAGGACGTGCAGGAGCTCCAGGGCTACCTCAGCGGCAACTCGCTCGTCCCCGGCGTGCAGGCCACGCCCGGGCGGGGGACCGACGTCCCCCTGTACATCCTCGGCTCGTCGCTGTTCGGAGCCCGGCTGGCGGCCGTGCTCGGCCTGCCGTACGCCTTCGCCTCGCACTTCTCGCCGCAGGCGCTCCGCCAGGCCGTCGGCACGTACCGCCACGAGTTCCAGCCCTCCGAGCAGCAGGCCGAGCCCTACGTGATCGCCGGCGTGAACGTGATCGCCGCCGAGACCGAGGACGATGCGCAGGCCCAGCACCTGGCCGTGCGCCGGGCCCGGGTTCGGATGTTCGTGCAGAAGGGCGTCGACGTGTCCGACGAGCAGGCCGACGAGATCCTCGCCTCGCCGCAGGGCCAGCAGATCGCCGAGATGATGCGCTACTCCGCGATCGGCACGCCCGATGCGGTCAAGGAGTACCTCGACGGGTTCGCCGTGCACGCCGACGCCGACGAGCTGATCGTGGTCCCCGCGTCGCCTGGCATCGACGCCCGGCTCCGCTCCCTCGAGCTCCTCGCCGACGTCGCCGGCCTCGTCCCCGCCTGACCGGAGCGGGCGGCCTGCTACAACCGCGGTATGCGGGTAGGTGGGATCAGGTCGGCCGAGGTCGATGACGGGATCGAGTGGTCGGCGACCGTGTCGTTCGCGGACCAGGAGCACGTGGTCCGCTTCGGCGGCCCGACCGAGCTGGTGGACGAGGCCGATGCGTCGATGTTCCTCGCCGCCACGCTGCTGCCGGCGATGGCGTGGCAGCACGACCTCCAGGTCGACGGGCCGGTGTCACCGGTGCTCGTCAGCCGGATCGACCGCATCGCCCGCCTCTACCACGCCATGGATCCGAGCCTGCGGGTGCCCGTCATCGAGGTGGCGGAGGAGCGGTTGCCCGCCTCCACGGGCGACGCGGTGGGCGCGTTCTTCAGCCGGGGCGTCGACTCCACCTACAGCGCCGGGCTGCCCCGGACCGAGCCGGGGCCGATCGACCAGCTGCTGTACTGCCGCACGCTCGAGCCGGTGCACGACGCCGAGAACCGGGCGCAGGAGCTGGCCTGCGCCGAGCAGGTGGCCGAGCGCCTGGGGCTGCCCCTCCGGCCGATCTGGACCGACCTGCGCACCTTCACCGACCCGATGCTCGGGTGGTCGACGATGCACGGGGCCGGGCTCGCCGCCATGGCGCTGCTCGTCGGCCAGGCGTTCCGTGCGGTGGTCGTACCCGGTGCCTACGACATCGCCACCCAGCCGGCCGGCGGCTCCAGCCCGATGCTCGATCCGCTGTTCAGCTCCGAGTCGGTCCAGGTCTTCCACGACCACATGGACCGCAACCGCCAGGAGAAGCTGCGCTGGCTCGTCGAGCACCGTCCGGACCTGCTCGAGCTGATCAAGGTCTGCTACTCGGACAACCGGATCGACAACTGCGGCCGCTGCCACAAGTGCCTGCTGACCATGTCCGGCCTGCGAGCCGAGGGTGCGCTCCACCTCGCCCCGCAGTTCCCGGCCGAGCTGGACCTCGAGGCCGTGCGGGCGCAGCGGGTGGCGAGCCTCGGCGTGCGCTCGCTGTGGGTCCCGATCGTGGACCGCGCCCAGGCCCGCCGCGACGTGGACCTGGCCGATGCCGTGCGCGACATGCTCCACGCGTGCGCGGTGCCGCCGCTGCGCGAGCTCGCGGTGCTGGCCCGCACGCCGGGCGGCCGGTTCGACCCGGAGCGCACCGGGGCGTTCGAGCGGATCGACCGGGCGGGGTCGGACACGGCGCTGGCGCTCGTCCGCCACGGCGAGGTGATCCCTCGTGGCGCCGAACCGGGGTCGCGCCGCCCGCGGGCGTCCACGTGGGTGGCGTCGGCTGCGGCGTCGATCGAGCACCGCCGCCGGCGCGCCGGTCGCGCGCCCTGATCGGGAGGCGGCGCTAGGCCGATGCCGGCCGGTCGAGGAGGCCGTGGAGGCAGAAGTCCACGGCCGCGTCGATCACGTCGTCGGTGGGTTCGAGCACGCCACGGTGCACGAGGTGGACCAGGTGGGTGTGCACGCCGAGCAGGGCGTGCGAGAGCAGCGTGGCGTCGCCCTGGGCGATCTCGCCCGCCTCCATCGCCGCGGCCAGCACCTTGGCGGCGTCGTTGACGGCGACCTGCTCGCCCTTCCGCAGCCCGTTGTTGAACCGGTCGTCGGTGGCGGCGAACTGGAACAGCCGGAAGTAGTCGGGGTGCTGGATCGACCACTCCATCGACGCACGGATGCCGCGCTCGATGCCGTCGGAGGGGGAGGCCGCACCGCTGACCGCGGCCCGCTGGCGGCGGCGGAGGTCGAGCTGCGCGTCGGCGAGGATCGCCCGCAGCAGCTCCTCCTTGGAGTCGAAGTACCAGTAGAAGACGCCCTTGCCCACGCCGAGGCCCTCGGTGATCTCGGCCACGGAGGTCGGGTGGAAGCCGTTCTGGGCGAAGCGCTGGGTGGCGTACGCCATCAGCTGGCTCCGCCGCTCCTCGCCCCGCTGGGTCAACTTCCGGTCCATCGCCTGGTCAACCTACTTGACTGTCCGGTCAAGCCAACGGGACCCCTGCCTCGGAATCCCCGGACGGACGAAACAGTCCGTTCACATCGGCCCCCTAGGGTCGGCGGCATGGAGAGCTACGTGCTGCGCGTCTGGTTGCCGGATCGACCCGGTGCCCTGGGCGCGGTGGCTAGTCGGATCGGTGCGGTGAAGGGCGACGTGGTCGGGATCGAGATCCTCGAGACCGGCGAGGGCCAGGCGGTGGACGAACTGGTGGTCCAGCTGCCCGATGCCACGCTCGTGGACCTGCTCGTGAGCGAGGTGCGCCAGGTCGACGGCGTCCAGGTCGAGGAGGTGCGGGCCGTCGGCGCCGAGGGCCACGACCCCCGCCGGGCCACGCTCGAGACCGCCGGCAAGCTCGTCGAGGCCCAGGACCGCACCGCCCTGCTGGAGGTCACCCGCGACGTGGCGCCCCGCTCGCTGTCCGCCGCCTGGATCGCCGTCACCGACGTGGAGGCCGAGACCCTGCTGATCGCGGGGGAGCGGGCCCCGAGCGAGAGCTGGCTCGTGGCCTTCGTCCACGGGTCGAGCACCGCGGCCGAGCTCCAGGGCTCGGGCCGGGGCGCGGACCTCGGCGGCAACGACGTGATCTGGTCGACGATGCCCGACGTCGGGCTCGCCGTGATCGCCGGCCGCGACAACATCGCCTGGCGCACCCGGGAGCGCCACGAGCTCGACGCCCTCGCCCGCATCATCGCCCTCCGCTGGGCCGAGCTCCCCACCCGCGCCTGACCCGCCCCGCTGCGGGGGGTGGGCGGCTCGCTCCTACTCGGTGGTGGCCCAGGCGCGGCTGCGGTCGACGGCTCGGAGCCAGCGGGCGTGGAGGGCGTCGGCGGGGCCGCGGTCGGGCGCTGGGGTGAACTCGGCGTCGAGGGCCCAGTTGGCGGCGATGTCGTCGGTGGAGTCCCACACGCCCTCGGCCAGCCCGGCGAGGTACGCGGCGCCCAGGGCGGTGGTCTCCTGCACCTGGGGCCGGCGGACGGGGACGCCGAGCTGGTCGGCCTGGAGCTGCATCAGCAGGTCCATGACCGCGGCGCCGCCATCGGCTCGGAGGCCGGCGACGGGGTGGCCGGAGTGCTCGCACATGGCGTCGACGACGTCGCGGGTCTGCAGCGCCATCGCCTCGATCACCGCCCGGGTGATGTGCGCCTTGGTGGTGCCGCGGGTCAGGCCGACGAGCGTGCCGCGGGCGTAGGGGTCCCACCAGGGGCTGCCCAGACCGGTGAACGCCGGCACGAAGAACACGTCATCGGTGGTGTCGACGGATGCGGCGAGGGGCCCGGCCTCCTTGGCGCTCGCGATGATGCCGAGCCCGTCGCGCAGCCACTGGATGGCCGAGCCCGTGGAGAAGATGGCGCCCTCGAACGCGTAGTCCGTGCGGGTGCCGCCGGTGCCGTCGGGGATGCTCCACGCCACCGTCGTGAGCAGGCCCTCGGCCGGCTCGGGGCAGGTGCCGCCCACGTTCATCAGGACGAACGACCCGGTGCCGTAGGTGTTCTTGGTGTCGCCGGGGGCGAAGCAGGCCTGCCCGAAGAGCGCGGCCTGCTGGTCGCCGGCGATGCCGCTGATCGGGATGCCGGCCGGCAGGCCCGAGGACTCGTGGGTGACGCCGAGGCGGCCGCTGGAGGGCCGCACCTCGGGCAGGGCGTGGCGGGGCACCCCGAACAGGTCGCACAGCTCGTCGGACCAGTCGAGGGTGCGGATGTCGAGCAGCATCGTCCGGCTGGCGTTCGACGGCTCGGTGGCGTGGACCTGGCCCCCGGTCAGGTTCCAGAGCAGCCAGGAGTCGATGGTGCCGATGGCGAGGTTGTCGTCGGCCTCGACGCCGCCCTCGGTGAGCAGCCACTCGACCTTGGAGGCGGAGAAGTACGGGTCGAGCACGAGGCCCGAGGTGGCCCGCACGAGCGGGAGGTGCCCGGCCTCGGCGAGGGCGTCGCAGTGGGCCGCGGTGCGCCGGTCCTGCCACACGATGGCCCGGTGGCGGGGCAGCCCGGTGCGCTTGTCCCAGGCGACGATGGTCTCCCGCTGGTCGGTGATGCCGATGGCGGCGACCGGTTCCTGCAGCGAGGAGATGAGCTCCGCGGTGGTGCCGACGATGGCGTGCCAGATCTCCATGGCGTCGTGCTCGACCCAGCCGGGCTGCGGGAAGTGCTGGGTGAACTCCCGGTACCGGTAGCCGACCGAGCGGCCCGATCGATCGACGGCGAAGGCGCGGACCCCGGTGGTGCCCGCGTCGAGGGCGATGACGACAGCCATGGCGGCGGACGCTACCGGAGCGGTCCCGGGCAGGTGACGACCGCGTCGGCGAGCTGGCCCCGCGATCGTCACCTACCCTGGAGCAGGGCGAGGTGGCGGCGCCGGCCGCGGCGGAACGGGGAGAGACCATGGCATCACGGAGTGTGCTGATCGGCAGGCGAGCGGCGGTCGCGGTGGCGGCCGCCCTGGCGGTCGGGCTCGTCCCGTCCTCCGCCGGGGCCGTCCCCGGGGAGCCGGTCCCGACGTTCGCGGGCGATGGCGCGCTCGAGCTGCTGGCCGGTCAGCGGACGGTCACCACGGACGACCAGGGCCGGATCCTGGTCGCGACGGGACCCACGTTCGGCACGGGGCCCACGACGGTGCAGCGCTTCACGGCGGCCGGCGCCCCGGACACGACCTTCTCGGGTGACGGCGCGGTCGACCTGCCCTCGTCGGGTGCCCCGTACCGTGAGCCGTTCCTCTTCCCGGACGACGGCGGGGTGCGGGTCGGGGTCTGGACCGCCGCGGGGTTCGAGAGCTGGTCGCTCGACGGCGGCGGGGTCCCCGATCCGGCCTACGGCGCCGGCGGCCGGTCGCTGGTGCCGCCGCCCGACACGAGCTCGGCAGCGCCCAACCTGGTCGACGCCGTCCCGGTCGGCGACGGCCTGGCCGTGGTCTGGAAGGAGGGCGACACCAGCCGCATCGACGCCCTCGACCGTTCGGGCCAGCCGCGCTCGTCGTTCGGCGGGGGAGACGGCTCGGTCGACGGCCCGGCGCTGGCGTCTCACGTCGCCGCCCGCCCCGGTGGCGGGCTCGTGATCACCACCCCGACGGGGCTCCTCGCGGTGGCGGCCGACGGCACCCTCGGGACACCGGTGGCCCTGACCGGCCACGGGACGCCGACCGGCCTCGTCGTCGACGCCCAGGACCGCGTCCTCCTCACGGCGGGCGCGCCTGGAGACGAGACCGTCCTCCGCCGCTTCACGAGCACCCTCCAGGTCGACGCGGCCTACGGGACCGGCGGCTCCATCGCCCTGCCCGGCACGGGCCCCACCATCCGCACGGTCGACGGCCGCTGGTACGTGGTGTCGTCCATCGCCGACGGCCCGTCGCCGTCGTCGCCCAGCACCGGCTACCGGAGCCGGGTCTGGATCGCCTTGCTCGACGGCGCCGGCGCGCTCGACCCCGCCTTCGGGACGGGCGGCGTGCTCACCGTGCAGGACGTCCACTCGGAGGGCGTGCTCACCTACTACCGGGACGCGCCGATCGTCGCCCTCGCCCCGGCTCCCGCGGGCGGCCTCGCCGTCGGCATGGTGCGCCACTACGGCGACGCCAGCGTGTCCGGGTCCCAGACCTGGGACGACGTACGGCAGTTCTCGGCCGCAGGCGCCTTGGTCGCCACGCTGAACCCGCCGGTGCACGCGGTCTCGGTGACCGACGGCGGCGACGAGGGGGCCACGTTCCTCGGGCTCCTCGACACCCCGGCACCCGGCGGCGTCGCCCGCTTGGCTCGGTTCGAGCTCCAGCAGCCTGCGACGCCCGGGGCGCCGGGACGCCCCTCGGTGACGGCGGTCGACGGCGCGACCTTCCAGCTGGCGTGGACCGCGGCGGCCGGGTCGCCCACGCGCTACGTCGTGTCCGCGTTCGAGCCCGGGGCGGGCACGGCGGCGGTCACCGTCGAGGTGGCGGGGTCGCAGCGGAGCGCCGCGCTCACCGTCCCGCACACCGGCCGGCCGTACCGGTTCGACGTGTACGCGACGGCCGGGAGCGCCAGCGGTGCCCGGTCGACCCCGAGCCCGTTCACCATGGCCCCGTTCCCGTCGATGACCGGCTTCGTGGCCCGGCTCCATGCCGACGTCCCGAGCTGGCGGACCACCCCGGAGACCCGAGCCGCCGCGGCGGAGCACCTGGCTGCGTACGGCGGGATCGACGAGGTGCTGACCGAGGTGGCGTACCAGCGCCAGTTCCGCCTCGAAACCGATCCCGTCACGCGGATCTACACGGCGTCGTTCGGCCGGCTCCCGGACTCCGAGGGCCTGCGCTACTGGGTCGGCAAGCGGCGCGCGGGCGTCACCGTGGCGCGCATCGCGGCCCAGTTCGCGGCGTCCCGGGAGTTCCAGCGCACGTACGGCAAGCTCAGCGACCGGGCGTTCGTGGCCCTCGTGTACCAGAACGTGCTGGGCCGCCCGGCCGACCCCGGCGGCCTCGACTACTGGAGCGCCCGCCTGGCGGCCAGGAAGATCAGCCGCGGCCAGCTCATGGCGAGCTTCAGCGAGTCCGCCGAGCACGTCCGCAAGCTCGACGAGACGGCCACCGCCGTGCGGTCGTACCTCTTCGTGCTCGGCCGGGCGCCCCGCTCGGCCGAGGTGACGGCCTGGCTGGCGTCCGACGAGCTCGGGGGCGACAAGATCGCCGCCCTCCTCGAGTCTGCGGAGTACGCCGCCCGGGTGGGCTGACCGACCTCGCTACAGTGCCCGCGATGCGCATCGGCATCCTCACCGGCGGGGGCGACTGCCCCGGCCTCAACGCCGTCCTCCGCGCCGCGGTCCGAGCGGTCTCGGTCGACCACGGTGGTGAGGTCATCGGTTTCCGAGACGGCTGGCGGGGCGTCCTCGACGACGTCTGGGAGCCTCTCACCATCGACCGCTGCCGCGGCATCCTCCCTCGCGGCGGCACCATCCTCGGCACCTCGCGGGACCAGCCCTACACCCGCGAGGACGGCGTGCAGCGCGTGCGCGACGCCATCGCCCGGCACCGGCTCGATGCCATCGTGGCCATCGGCGGCGACGGCACGATGGGCGTCACCAACGACCTCGACCGGGACGGGAT
>DATMGQ010000091.1:0-26957 GCA_035555395.1 Acidimicrobiales bacterium | reverse complement strand
TACGGCGAGCGCGGCGCCGGCGGCGTCATCAAGGGCGGCGAGACCCTCGTCTTCGTCGTCGACCTGCTCGGCGTCGGCTGATCGGGGTCGGGTCGCCCGGGCACCCCACCGGTCCCCGGGCGACCCGAACCGCGAACGCTTTGGCCTGGCCGGGGACTCGGCCGGTACCGTCCTCGGCGTGCTGAAGCTGGTGTTGCCCAAGGGATCGCTCGAGAAGGCCACGTTGGAGCTGTTCGCGGCCGCGGATCTCCAGGTCAACCGGTCCTCGACCGTCGACTACAAGGCCACGATCGACGACCCCCGCATCGAGTCGGTGCGGATCCTGCGTCCCCAGGAGATCGGCTCCTACGTGGCCGAGGGGATGTTCGACCTCGGCATCACCGGCCGGGACTGGATCGAGGAGACGAACAGCGAGGTCATCTCGCTCGGCGAGCTCCAGTACTCGAAGGCCACCTCCCGTCCGATCCGGATGGTCGTGGCCGTCGCCGGCGACTCGCCGGTCGAGCGGGTGGAGGACCTGCCCCAGGGCGTGCGCGTGTCCACGGAGTACCCGGTCGTGACCCGCAAGTTCTTCGAGTCCAAGGGCATCGAGGCCGACATCCGCCTCAGCTACGGGGCCACCGAGGCCAAGATCCCCGACATCGTCGACTGCATCGTCGAGATCACCGAGACCGGCCGGGCCCTCCGCGCCGCCGGGCTCAAGGAGATCGACCAGATCCTGCAGAGCTACACCGAGCTCGTCGCCAACCCGGTCGCCTACCAGGACCCGGAGAAGGCCCACGCCATGGGCCAGATCCGCACCCTGCTCCAGGGTGTGCTCGAGGCTCGCGGCAAGGTCCTGGTCAAGCTCAACGTCGGCGATGCCGATCTCGATCGGGTGATCGAGATCCTCCCGTCGATGAAGTCGCCCACCGTGTCCAAGCTGCACGGCGAGGGCGGGTACGCGGTCGAGACCGTCGTCGAGCGGCGCGGGGTCAACGTGCTGATCCCGGCGCTCAAGGACGCCGGCGCCTCCGACATCATCGAGCTCCCCCTCGCGAAGATCATCCACTGATGGTCGTCGAGGGCCTGGCAGCAGCGTTCGGGACGCGGACGGGCCGGGTCTCGACCTTCGACGACCACGTGGGTGCGGGGACGGTGACCGCCGACGACGTCGACGAGTCCTGGTACTTCCACTGCACCCGCATCGCCGACGGCTCGCGCACGATCGCCGTCGGGACCTGGGTGATGTTCGAGGTGGTGCCGGGGCCGACCGGCCTCGAGGCCGTCTCGGTCCGCCGCCGCAGCTGAGGGCCGCTCAGCCCTCCGCCGGAGGCTCCTCGGCACCCGCGCCCGGGGCGTCGGTGCCGAAGCTGGCCTTCATCTGCACGAACGCCAGCCGCAGCTGGGCCAGCGCGTCCTGGAGCGTGGCCTCGTCGTCGCCGAGGCGGCCGGTGAGCACCTCGGTGAGCGCACCGAAGGCGTCGATGGCCACCTGGGCCTCCTCGAGGTTCGGCGGCTGGGCCGACAGGTGGATGGCGGCCAGCTCCCAGCAGCCCATGGCGTGGTTGGCCACGACCTGGGCCGCTGGCACCTGCGCCAGCTGGGCTCGGACCTCGGCCATCTCGGCGGCGATCTGCGCGGCCTCGGCCTCCTGCTCGGGCGACAGCGGGGGCTGGCCCGGGGCGCCGGCGGCGCCGGGGGCACCGCTCGGGCGGTCGTCGTCGTTGGGCACCTCGTGCTCGCCGCCAGGGGTCCACAGGCTCATCGGGAACTACCTCGTTCGATCGGGGGCCGCGCGTGGTGCGGCGGGATCCCCACCCGGAGTTGCCGGGGAGGGGAGGACGGCTGGTACCCTACGACACGCAACAACCACGGAAGCGGGGTCCAGCCCCCACCCGGCCACCCGCTCCCTGGAGCACCGTGCGCCCGGGTCGATGCCTCAAGCGCTCCGGCGCTCGCGGATGTCGGCTTCTCCGACATCCGCTTTCGTCCTTTTCGGGCCGGGTGCGGGTGGGCGTCACATCCACGAATCGCAGCCTGCGTCAGGGAGGACCTACGCACTTGATGAAGAGCCACCGGCCATAGCACCGCCACCTGGAAACAACGAGCCGCGGATCAACGATCGCATCCGAGCCCGGGAGGTCCGACTCGTCGGGCCCGAAGGGGAACAGATCGGGATCAAGCCGCTGCCCGAGGCACTCAACTACGCCAGGGCGCTCGACCTCGACCTGGTCGAGGTCGCCGACAAGGCCAACCCGCCCGTCTGCCGAGTCATGGACTACGGCAAGTACAAGTACGAGGCGGCCCAGAAGGCCAAGGAGTCCCGGCGCAAGAGCACCAACGTGGTGATCAAGGAGATGAAGTACCGCCCCAAGATCGGCGGCGGCGACTTCGGAACCAAGACCCGCAAGGTGGAGCAGTTCCTCGACGAAGGCCACAAGGTCAAGATCACGATCATGTTCCGAGGGCGAGAGGTCGCCCACCCGGAGCTGGGTCGCAAGATCCTCGACCAGGTGGCCGAGGCGGTGGAGCACACGGGCAAGGTCGAGGTGTACCCCAAGCTCGACGGCCCCAGGAACATGATCATGGTCCTGGCTCCCGACAAGAAGGCCCAGGCCGAGGCCAAGAAGAAGGCGCAGACCGAAGCCGCGGACGCGGTCCAGGGAGCGCCCGCCGACGGCACCGCCCCGGCACCCGCAGCCGAACCGGCCCCCGCCGAGCCGGCCGCCCCCGCGGAGGACGCGGCAGCGCCCGAAGCCTGATCTCAGACCGCAGCCACCGCCGTGGCGCAGGAGGAAACCCAGACATGCCGAAGATGAAGACCCACCGCGGCGCGGCCAAGCGCTTCAAGACCACGGGCAGCGGCAAGCTCCGCCGCCGTCGTGCGTTCCGCAACCACATCCTCGAGAAGAAGCCGTCGCACGTGAAGCGCCGGCTCAAGGACGAGGTCGTGGTCGCGCCCGGCGACGCTGCCCGCATCAACCGGATGCTCGGCAAGTAGCACCCCAGAACTGATCGAGAGGATCCGAAGATGGCACGAGTCAAGCGCGCTGTTCACTCCAAGAAGCACCGTCGGGCCACGCTCGAGCGGGCCAAGGGCTACTACGGCAACAAGAGCCGTTCGTACCGGGCCGCCAACGAGCAGGTCATGCACTCCCTGCAGTACGCGTTCCGCGACCGCCGGGCCCGCAAGGGCGAGTTCCGCAAGCTGTGGATCGCCCGCATCAACGCCGCCTGCCGCCAGAACGGCGTGAGCTACAGCCGGTTCATCAACGGCCTGAAGCTGGCCGAGGTCGAGGTCGACCGCAAGGTCCTCGCCGACCTCGCCGTCACCGACCCCGCGGCGTTCACCGCCCTGGTGAAGGTGGCCGGCGAGGCCAGCGGCGCCAAGGTCGCCGCTTCCTGATCTGCGGCCGGGGGCCTCGGCGCCCGGCAGGCAGCACCAACCGATCATGCGCCCGCTGTCGGCCCGCAACCCTCGCATCCAACGCCTGACCCGACTGGTCAAGCGGCGAGACGAGCGGGCGGAGCAGCGGGCGCTGGTCGTGGAGGGGCCGGTCTTCGTGGCCGGTGCCCTCGACGCGGGGCTCGACGTCCTCGACGTCTACGTCGACGAGGCGGCCGCGGCCCGGCCCGCCATCGCCGAGCTGGTGGGCCGGCTCCCGGAGGAGACACAGGTCTGGTCGCTGCCCGCGGGCGTGCTCGACCGCATCGGC
The DNA here is from genome assembly GCA_035555395.1 of Acidimicrobiales bacterium. GTDB lineage: Bacteria > Actinomycetota > Acidimicrobiia > Acidimicrobiales > Iamiaceae > Aquihabitans. The sequence continues at coordinate 23,259 of DATMGQ010000091.1, read as the reverse complement.
GACGTCACCACCTCCCAGGGCGTCCTGGCCGTCGTCTCGCAGCGGGAGACCGCCTGGCCCACGCCGGGCGGCGCGCCCTTCGTCCTGGTCCTCGCCGAGCTCCAGATCCCCGGCAACGTCGGCACCCTCATCCGGGCGGCGGCCGCGGCGGGGGCGGGTGCCGTGGTCGTCGCCGGCGGGGTCGATCCCACCAACCCCAAGGTGGTGCGGTCCTCGGCCGGTGCGCTCTTCGGGATCGACGTCGTCACCGCGCCCTCGCCCGCGGCCGCGATCGAGCGCCTGCGGGCCGATGGGTACCGCATCGCCACCACGGTCGTCGACGGCGGCGAGCCCTACGACACGGCCGATCTGGCCGCCCCGGTCGCCGTCGTCCTGGGCAGCGAGGCCCACGGGGTCGACGATGCGTCGGCCGCCGCTGCGGACCTGCTCGTCACCATCCCGATGGCCGGTCCGACCGAGTCCCTCAACGTCGCCATGGCCGGCACGATCCTGTGCTTCGAGGTGCTGCGGCGGCGCCGTCAACCAAGTGGACGCGAGGCGTCCGGAACGGGCAAGGTTCCGCCACCATGATCGACGAGATCCGCCGCATCCAGGCGTCCTCCGGAAGCCTGATCGCCCAGGCCAGCACGCTCGACGACCTCGCCGAGGTGGAGCGCTCGCTCACCGGCAAGAGCTCCGAGCTGCTCGCCCTCAAGAAGGGCCTCGGCGCCCTGTCGCCCGACGAGCGCCGCGAGACCGGCCTGGTCATGAACGAGGCCAGCGAGGCCATCCGCGACGCCGTCGCCTCCCGCCGCAGCGAACTGCAGGCCGAGGCCCAGCTCGCGCTCGCCGAAGCCGAGCGCCTGGACCTCACCGAGGTCCGGGCCGACCGCGACGCCGGGCACCTGCACCTCGTGACCCAGACCATCGAGGAGCTCGAGGACGTGTTCGTCGGCCTCGGCTTCGACGTGGCCGAGGGGCCCGAGGTCGAGGACGACTGGCACAACTTCACCGCCCTCAACTTCGGCCGCTACCACCCGGCCCGGGACATGCAGGACACGTTCTTCGTGGGTCTCGGCGGCGACCAGGAGGTCGTCATGCGCACCCACACCTCGCCGGTGCAGATCCGGGTGATGGAGGGCCAGGAGCCGCCGATCTACTCGGTGATGCCCGGCCGGGTGTACCGCAACGAGGCCACCGACTCCACGCACCTCGCCGTGTTCCACCAGCTCGAGTGCCTGGTCGTGGACCGGGGGATCACCTTCGCCCACCTCGCCGGCACCATCGACCGGTTCACCAAGGCCTACTTCGGGCCGGGGTGGAACATGCGCCTGCGCCCGGCCTACTTCCCGTTCACCGAGCCCTCGGCAGAGTTCGACCTCCAGCGGCCCGACGGCACGTGGCTCGAGCTCGGCGGCTGCGGGATGGTGCACCCCAACGTGCTCGCCAACTGCGGCATCGATCCCGAGGAGTTCTCCGGCTTCGCGTTCGGCTTCGGCCTCGACCGGCTCGCCGCCTCGCGGCAGGGCGTCGCCGACCTGCGCGAGCTCGCCTCCACCGACATCCGCTTCCTGGAGCAGTTCTGATGAAGGTCCTCCACTCCTGGCTCCAGGAGATGCTCGACGCGCCCGTGGCTCCTGAGGTCGTCGCCGAGGCGTTCGACGACCTCGGCACGCCGGTCGAGGAGGAGACCCGGATCGGCGAGGGGCTCGACGGCATCGAGGTCGTCCGGGTCCTGGCGCTGAACCCGCACCCGAACGCCGACAAGATCCAGCTGGTCGACGTCGACCGGGGCGACGGCGAAGCCCTCCAGATCTGCTGCGGCGCCTTCAACATGGCGGTCGACGACCTCGTGCCGCTCGCCACGCTGGGCACCGTGATGCCCGGCGGCATGAAGATCGAGCGCCGCAAGCTCCGCGGCGAGTGGTCCAACGGCATGCTCTGCTCCGGCAAGGAGCTCGGCCTGGGCGACGACCACAGCGGCATCATGATCCTGCCGAGCGACCTCGCGCTGGGGACGCCCATCACCGATGCGCTCGGGATCGAGCCCGACGTGCTCTGGGAGCTCGAGGTCAACCCCAACCGCCCCGACGCCATGTCGGTGGCGGGCCTGGCGCGCGACGTCGCGGCCCGTGTCGGCGTGGGGTTCACCCTCCCGCTGCCGCCCGCCGCGGCGCCCCCGGGCGCGCCGGTCACGTGGGAGTCCGGCGGGGCCGGCGGGCGCGCCGAGGCCGAGGGCAGCCCCGTGCCGTTCGCCGTCGACATCGCCGACCCCGACGGCTGCGGCCGCTTCGTCGCCCGCGTGCTCCAGGGCGTCGACCCCACCGCCGAGTCGCCGGCGTGGATGCAACAGCGCCTCGCCCACCTCGGCATGCGCTCGATCTCGGCCATGGTCGACATCTCGAACTACGTGATGCTCGAGCTGGGCCAGCCCAACCACCCGTACGACCTGGCCAAGGTCGCCGGCGGCACCCTCGGGGTCCGCCGGGCGAAGGCGGGGGAGACCCTCACCACGCTCGACGACGTCGAGCGCACCCTCACGCCCGACGACCTGCTCATCGTCGACGGCGACGACACCGGCGTCGGCATCGCCGGGATCATGGGCGGCGCCGACTGCGAGATCAGCGACACCACCACCGACGTGCTCCTCGAGATGGCCTGGTTCGACCCCACGTCGATCAGCCGCAGCTCCCGGCGCCTGGGCCTGCGGTCCGAGGCCTCGGCCCGCTTCGAGAAGGGCGCCGACCCGGGCGTCATCGCCCTGGCCGCCGACCGGTTCTGCCAGCTCGCCGCCGAGATCTGCGGGGCCACCCCGGTCCCGGTCCAGGTCGACGTGCGCGGCACGCTGCCCGAGCGCCCCGTCGTGCGGCTCCGCACCGACCGGGCCAACGCCATCCTCGGCACCGACCTCACGGCGGAGCGGATCGAGCAGCTCCTCGCGCCCATCGGCTTCACCGCCGTCCCCGCCGGCGGCGACCACGACGTCACCATCCCGACCTGGCGGTACGACTCCGCCACCGAGATCGACGTGATCGAGGAGGTCGGCCGCCACCACGGCTACCGGAACATCCCGAACCAGGAGCTCACCGAGCCCCGGTCCGGACAGCTCACGCCGCGGCAGAAGCAGCGCCGTGCCGTCCGCCGCCTCCTGTGCGGCCTCGGGCTCTCGGAGATCCTCCCGCTGCCGTTCCTCGCGCCGGGCCAGCTGGCCGACGCTGGGTTGGACCCGACCGGCATCGAGCTCATCAACCCGCTCGTCGCCGAGGAGTCGGTGCTGCGCACCGCACTGCTCCCCGGCCTGGTGGCCGCCGTCGCCCACAACCACGCCCGCCGCCAGCTCGGCATCGGCGTGTGGGAGATCGGCCACGTGTTCCTCCCGCCCGCCACTGGCGCCGCCGTCGATCATGGCAACGGGATGCGCACCCGCCTGGCTCCGCCGTTGCCCGACGAGCGCGAGCACCTCGCCGTCGTCCTCGCCGGCCGGGAGGCCCCCGCTGCCGTCGAGGTCTGGCAGATCCTGGCCGAGCAGCTGCGCCTCGAGCGCCCTGCGGTCCGCAACGCCGACCTGCCGGGCCTGCACCCCACCCGGGGCGCCGAGGTCCTCGTCGACGGCCAGCCGTTCGGCATCGTCGGCGAGATCGACCCCGCCGTGCTCGCCCGCCACGACATCGGCGAGCGCGTGGCGTACCTGGAGGTCGACCTGGGTGCGCTGTTCGGCGCCACCCGCCGCAGCGACGCCTACCGGCAGATCAGCCGCTTCCCGTCCAGCGACATCGACCTCGCGTTCGTCGTCCCCGGCGACGTCTCGGCCATCGACGTCGAGCGCACCCTCGCCGACACCGACGAGCTGGTCTGGTCGGCGCGCCTGTTCGACGTGTATCGGGGCACCGGGATCGATGAGGGCAGCCGGAGCCTGGCGTTCGCCGTCCGCCTCCAGTCGGTGGAGCGCACGCTCACCGACGCCGAGGTCGCCGACGTCCGCGCCAAGCTGATCGACGCCGTCCAGGCCACCCACGGCGCCACCCTCCGCGGCTGATCCTCGCCGGGGCGTCGTAGCCTCAGGTGCCATGCAGGTCGATCGGTACGAGTTCACCGGCGGCGACGTGTCGTCCACGCTGGCCGCAGGGTGGGCGCTGTTCGACCAGCTCGAGCTGCACCAGCCCCACGACATGGTCCGTGTCGTGGAGCCCCACCGGGGCGCCGCCGAGGCCATCCTCGAGGAGGTGCTGGCCGGGACGGTCAGCGAGACCGATGCCCTGCCGCTGGTGTGGGCCGAGTGGCGTGCCGGGATGGCGGCGCTGCGGGCCGCCGGCGCCTTCGGGCCATCGCAGCAGGGCACGGTCGCCGGGCTGTTCACGTCGCACGGCGGCGTGCCCAAGCACCCGCAGCCGGCGATCGAGATCGGCTACGGCGGCGTCGAGGGCGACGAGCAGAACGACCGCGACCACCACGGCCGGCCGTGGCAGGCGGTGTGCCTGTGGTCCACCGAGGTCATCGACGCGTTCAAGGCCGACGGCCACCCGCTCGGCCCCGGCCTCGCCGGCGAGAACATCACCACGACGGGCATCTCCTGGGACCGCATCGTCCCGGGCGTGCACCTCGAGGCCGGCACCGCGCTGCTCGAGGTGTCGGCCTACGCCGTCCCCTGCCGGAAGAACGCCGCCTGGTTCACCGACGGCCACTTCGGCCTGATGCACCACCGCCACGGCTTCGTCAGCCGGGCCTACGCCACGGTCCTCCGCCCCGGCCACGTCACCACCGGCGACCCCATCACCCTCGAACCCGAACCCTGACCCCACCCGAATCAGGTCGTTCGTGCCGCCCAGTGCGGCTCAGGTGACCCGATTCGCGCTTGGGCGACCGGGGGGTCGGGGCGAATCGGGTCGTTCGTGCCGCCCACTGCGGCTCAGGTGACCCGATTCGCGCTTGGGCGACCGGGGGGTCGGGGCGAATCGGGTCGTTCGTGCCGGCCAGTGCGGCTCAGGTGACCCGATTCGCGCTTGGGCGACCGGGGGGGTCGGGGCGAATCGGGTCGTTCGTGCCGGCCAGTGCGGCTCAGGTGACCCGATTCCGGGTGGTCAGGTGTGGAGGGCTCGGGCGAGGGCGGCGATGGCCTCTCGCTCGTAGGTGCGGGCCGAGGGGACGAGGCGGGTGAAGGCGAACGACGGGTGCACGTGGCCGGCCAGGACCTGGGACTCGACCGGGACGCCGGCCTCCTTCAGGGCGGCGGCGTAGGCGACGCCGTCGTCGCGGAGCTTGTCGAACTCGCAGCTCATGATCCAGGCCGGCGGGAGGCCGCTCAGGTCGTCGGCGAGCAGGGGGGAGGCGTAGGGCTCGGTCATGCGGTCCAGGTCGCCGAGGTAGCACTCGCGGAACTCGAGGATCGCGTCCAGGTCGAGCAGGTGGCCGTCGGGGACCGAGCGGACCGAGGGCTGGGACATGGTCAGGTCGACCGCCGGGACGTCGAGCCACTGGTGGCGGATCGCCGGACCGGAGCGGTCCCGGGCCATCAGGCACACCACCGCGGCCAGGTTGGCGCCGGCCGACTCGCCGCTGATGCCGATGCGGCTGGCATCGAAGCCGAGCTCGTCGGCGTGCTCCACCAGCCAGAGCAGGGCGGCGTAGCAGTCCTCCGGTGCGGTGGGGTAGGCGTTCTCCGGGGCGAGGCGGTAGTCGACGGAGGCCACGGCGCACGACGCGCCCGAGGCGATCATGCGGCAGCGCGGGTCGCGCTCGTCGAGGGTGCCGAGGCACCAGCCGCCTCCGTGGAGGAACACGTGGAGGGGTGGCCGCCGGGTCCCGAACGGGAGGTGGAGGCGCACGGTGATGCGCCCGCCGTCCACCGGGACGACCAGGTCGCGCTGCGACGCGACCGTCGGGCCCTTCGGCATGACCAGGAACCCGCCGCGCCGGGCGATGCCGGCGGAGGCCGCTCGGCGCTCGGCCATCGACGCCCCGTCCGGGCGCCGGTCGAGGGCGTTCATGAGCTTCACGATCTTGGCGACCCGTGGTTCGAGCGGCATGCGGTCCGGTCCCATCGTCGGCGGTGCGAGCAGTTCGGAGCCGCAGCCTTGCACGGATGAGCCCAGGCTCACCCGAGGAGCGCCGTCGGGGTCAGGTGCGGCGGGCGAAGTGGAAGTCGACGCCGGTGGAGAACTCGGTGAGCGTGACCTCGTCGGGCTGCCGGGCCGGCTCGCCCACGGGATCCATCCAGATCCGCCAGGACGCCACGGCGTCGCCCTGCCGGTCGATGCGCTCGATCCGAGCCAGCGGCGCCAGGCACTGGACCGCGGCAGCGAGGCCGGCGTCGTCGCCGCCGACGAGGATCGCTGGCCACGTGAGGCCGTCGTCCTCGTTGGTGGCCGGGCAGGGGCCGATCGAGACGGTGAGCGCGCCGCCGCCGGGGCACCGCTCGAGGCGGAGGTCGACGTAGGAGCGGGGGAGGAGCATCGGGTGCACCGCCAGGACCGCGGCGATGCCGTCGAGGTCGGGCGGGGCGTCGAGGAGGGCGCCGAGGCGCTTGGTGGTGACGCCGGCGATCCCGGTGAGCTGCTTGCCGCCCATCTCGGCGGCCTCGGTCCCGTTCGCCCGCTCGGCCACCTCGAGGAGGTAGGCGCGGGAGAGCAGGTGGCCCTGGAGGCAGGTCTCGTCGGCGATCGTGGCGAGCGCGGCCGACGAGAAGCGCTCCATCACGAGGTCGGGGTCGAGCGGGCCGGCGTAGTCGGCCCAGCCGTCTCCGGCCGGGAGGTCGGGGTCGACCGCGGCGAGCGGCAGGCGGGCGGCCTCGGACCGGCTCAGGTGCTCGGCCTGGGGCGGGAACGGGAGCGGCTCCGCGTCGGGGACGATCTCGACCGTCCACGCGCAGTGGGGCGCCCGGTCAGCGGGGACCCGCGGCGGCCGGTGGATCGGCCGGACCTGCGCCCGCGGGTTCGTGGCCGTTGCGGTGGCGTCGAACGTGGGGTCCTCGATGTCGTGGCACATGGCCTGGACGTAGTCCTCGCCCATCGGTTCGACGTCCATGAGGGCGCCGCAGTGGTCGAGGTGGAACTCGCCGTGGAGGTCGTCGTGGACCGTGTAGCGGAAGTCCATGAACTCCGGCGGCGCACCCACGTCGAGCTGCATGCCCTTGAAGATCACCTCGACCGTGTCGCCCTCGAAGCCGAGCAGTCGCTGCATCCGCTTGGTGTAGATCGGGCTGGCCGCCATCCACTCGTCGATGGCCACCTGGGCCATGCCGTCGCGCCCGAACCGGGCGATCAGGTGGGGCATGCCCGAGCGGTCGATGAGGTGGCCGGCGAGCAGCAGTTCGCGGGCCAGCTCGGCCAGCTCGGCGTGGCTCCGGCAGGACCACGGGCGGGCCAGGTCGACGACGGGTGCCGGGGTGGGGGCGGCGTCGGTCACGGGAGGTCCGGGTCGTCGTCGGCGGCCTGGGCGGCCGGGATACGGGCGATGATCTTCTCGACCTCGGTGTTGAGCCGGGCGGCCCGGGGCCAACCCGCGTAGTGGGCGAGGAACACGACGATGGTGCGCAGGTCGTCGGCGTCGAGCTCGCCGAGCCGGACGGCCGCATCGAGCTGGAGCCCGGCCACGTCCTCGAGGCCCCCGCCAGCCGCCAGGCCGATCAGCATCAGCCGGCGGTCCCGGATCGAGAGCTTGCCTTCGTTCCACACCTCGCCGAAGAGGTGGTCGATCGTGGTCTCGACGAACGGCCCGTGGACCTGGTCGACGTCCCAGCCGTACACCTGCTTCATCAGGGCCTTGCCCCGAGCCCGCTGCTCGCTGTCTGGTTCGGTCATCTCGTGCTCCGGTTCGGTCAGGTCGGGTCGGGTCCGCGCTCGGGGACGCCGAGGGCGGTCCCGAGGTGCTGGTGGGCCAGCCGGGCGAACGGCAGGTCGAGGCCGTGCTCGCTGGCCAGCGCGAGGGCCAGGTCGAGGTCCTTGAGGCCCAGCTCGCGGGTGTGGGTGAAGATCGGGAACAGGCCGTCGTCGGGATCGAGCGGTGCGGCGGTGGCCCGGAGCATCGTGGAGCCGGGTCCGCCGGTCACCTTGTCCGAGTGGCGGACGACCTCGCCGAGCTTGGCCAGGTCGACCCCCGACGCCTCGGCCAGCCGCGACGCCTCGCCCACGGCCGCCATGGCGGCGAACGTGATCAGGTTGCGGGCGAGCTTCGCCCGGGTGCCGGCGCCGATCGGCCCGAGGTGGGCGACGAGCGTGCCGAGGTCGCTGAACGGCTCAGTGACCTTGGCCACGGCCTCGTCGGTGCCGCCGACCATGAGGGCGAGGGTGCCGGCGTGGGCGCCCATGAAGCCGCCGCTCACGGGGGCGTCCACGACGTCGACGCCGTGCTCGGCGGCGATCTCGGCCAGCCGGGCCGGCGTGTCGGCCTCGACGGTCGAGTGGATGGCGACCACCGTGCCGGGCCGGGCGGCCGAGAGGATCCCGTCGTCGCCGGTGAGCACCTCGGTCACCTGGGCGTCGTCGCGCACCATCACCGAGATGACCATGGCCCGGGTGGCGACCTCGGCGGGCGAGGCGGCCACGTGGGCGCCGCTGGCGGCGAAGCGCTCGGTGGCGGGAGCGTGCACGTCGTACACGGTGAGGCCTCCGGGCCGATCCGTCCACCGCAAGGCCATGGGCGCCCCGATCTGCCCCAACCCGATGAACCCGACGGCCACCCCAGCCGGCGTCGGACCGGCGCTCATCGAACGACCTCGAGCGGCCGGCCGATGCTGGTCGCAGCAGCGGGCACGGGGTGTGGGTTCCGAGCGAAGCGAGTCCGGGGGGTGTGGGGGGCAGAGCTTGCGGAGCCCCCCGCCCAGGGACGATCCGGCTTGCCGGTCGTCCCTGAGGAGGCGCCGGGCGTCAGCCCGTCCTCCAGCTCGAGGAACGGAGCGGGCGCAGCGAGCGAGTGACGAGACATCATCGGAAGATCTGGCCGCCGTCGACGTCGAGGATCTGGCCGGTGATCCAGGCGGCGTCGTCGGACAGGAGGAAGAGGCAGGCGCCGGCCATGTCGTCGACCGTGCCCTTGCGCTTGAGGGCCAGGTTCGAGACCAGCTCGTCGACGTAGGCGCCGGCCTGCTTCTCGGTGGCGGCGGTGTCGGTGGGGCCGGGGGCGATGGCGTTGACGCGGATGTTGCGGCCGCCGAGCTCGTGGGCGAGCTGCTGGGTGAGGCCGTTGATGCCGACCTTCGCCAGGCCGTAGAAGCCCGAGTACAGCCAGGCCGCGGTGGACGACTGGTTGACGATGGCGCCCCCGCCTCGGCGAGTCATGTGCTTGTAGACGGCCCGGGTGCACAGCAGGGCGCCGTGCATGTTCACGTCCATGATCTTGCGGTAGTAGTCCCAGTCGACGGTGAGGAGCATGTCGAACTCCATGTCGCCGTAGATGGCCGCGTTGTTCACGAGCAGGTCGATGCCGCCGAAGCGCTCGACGGTGGCGTCGGCCATGGCGCCCGTCGACGACGGGTCGCTGATGTCGACCCGCACGAAGTGGGCGTCGCCCCCCGCCTCTGCGGTGATCTCGGCGGCGACCTTCTCGCCGGCCTCCTCGGCCACGTCGGCGATGACGACGTCGGCGCCCTCGGCGGCCAGCCGGCGGGCGTACGCCTCGCCGATCCCGCCGGCTGCCCCGGTGACGATCGCCACCTTCCCGTCGAACCTGCTCATGTCCTCGTCCTCTCGCTCGCTGCTGCTCGAACTTGTCGTGAAGTTGGTTGCCCTGCCACCTCGATCACGACAAGTTCGGACCGGGGGGGGCTGGGTGGTGGTCAGATGCTCTCGGCGATGGCCTTGGTCTCGAGGTACTCCTCGAAGCCGGCGACGCCCATCTCGCGGCCGATGCCGGAGGCCTTGTAGCCGCCGAAGGGGACGTCGGCGGAGTACCAGATGCCACCGTTGATGCTGAGCGTGCCGGTGCGGATGCGGCGGGCGACGCTCCAGGCCCGATCGGTGTCGGTGGACCACACCGCGCCCGACAGCCCGTAGGCCGAGTCGTTGGCGATGCGGATGGCGTCGTCGTCGCCGTCGTGGGGGATGGCGACGAGCACCGGACCGAAGATCTCCTCCTGGGCGAGCCGCGACGAGTTGTCCAGCCCGGTGACGAGCGTGGGCTCGATGAAGAACCCCCGCTCCTTGTCGTTGGGTCGGCCGCCGCCGGTGGCGAACGCGCCGCCTTCCTCGACCGCCAGGCGCAGGTAGCCCTCGATGCGGTCGCGCTGGCGGGCGGAGATCACCGGGCCGCAGATCGTGCCTGGGTCCTGCGGGTCACCGGCGGCGAGTCCGGCCATGGCGGCTGCGGCGATCTCGACGCCCTCGTCGTAGCGGGCGCGGGGGATGAGCAGCCGGGTGGTGATGGCGCAGCCCTGGCCGGCGTGGGTGCAGGCGGCGAAGGCGGCCATGCCGGCGGCGGCGCCGAGGTCGGCGTCGTCGAGGATCACGAAGGCGCTCTTGCCGCCGAGCTCGAGGAACACCCGCTTGAGCGATTCGGCGGCGTTCGCCATGACCTTGCGGCCGGTGGCGGTGGAGCCGGTGAACGACACCACGTCGACCCGGGGGTCGGTGCTGAGCATGGCGCCGATGGCGTGGTCCGACGAGTTGACGACGTTGAGCACGCCGGGCGGGAGGTCGGTCTCGTTGGCGGCGATGGCGGCCACGGAGGCGGCGGCCCACGGCGTGTCGGGCGCCGGCTTGAGGACGACCGTGCAGCCGGCGGCGAGCGCCGGGCCGACCTTGGCCAGGTTGATCTGGTGGGGGAAGTTCCACGGGGTGATGGCCCCGACGACCCCGGCTGGCTCGCGCACGACGGTGCGGCGGCTCTTGACGCCCACGGGCGTCGCCTCGCCGAGATCGGTGGTCCACTCGTAGGACTCGGCCAGGTCGGCGGCGAAGCCGAGGTCCTCGACGGGCGTGTCGAGCTGGGCGATCGTGGTGAGGAAGCGGGGTGCGCCCACCTCGGCGATCGTCAGCTCGCGCAGCTCGTCGCCGTGGGCCTGGAGGGCGTCGCGCAGCTGGCGGATGCAGTGCGCCCGGAAGGCGGGGTCGGCCCACTCCGGTGCGCCGCCGTCGAACGCCCGTCGGGCCGCGTCGATGGCCGCGTCGAGATCGGCTCCGGTGCCGTCGGCGGCGACGCCCAGCACCTCCTCGGTGGCGGGGTTGATGGTCTCGAAGGTCGCCCCGGAGGACGACGGGACGAGCTTGCCGTCGATCAGGTTCTGGTCGAGGCCCTCCATCAGGCCCGGCCCTCCCACAGGTTCACGGGCGCCTTGCCGTGCGGGTAGTACCCGGGCAGGTCGGCCTTCATCGACCGGTTCATGCGGCCCACCATCCCGTCGGAGAGCACGTTCGCCGTCATCATGTCCATGAACAGCGAGGCGGCGTTGCCGAAGTCGAACCAGTCGCGCTGCCAGCGCCACTGGAAGTCGCCGCCGTAGATGAACCAGCTGCCGCCGATGCCGGCGATCTCGTAGCGGGTGCCGTCCTCGCGCTCGGCGTCGGCGATCTGGCGCCAGAAGCCGATGACCATGCCCTTCTGCTCGTCGATGACGATCTCCTCGTACGGGTACTCCCACCCGTCGAGGCCCTCCATCTCCAGGCCGAGGGCGACCTCGCGGATCTCCTCGCGGCCGACGGCCATGAAGTCGGTGTGGGCGCCGTAGTTCCAGCCGTAGGTGGCGTCCGCGGTGTAGAGGTCGGCCATCGGCTTCCAGTCGCCGGCGGCCTCGGCGTCGCGGTTGGCCTGGAGCCAGCGCTCGACCATCTCCTCGAGCTCGGCGCGTGGGTAGGCAGGCATGGTTCGGTCCCCTTGGTGTGGTGGTTCGGGTGGTGGCGGACGGACCGGGTCGGTCAGTCCTCGTCGATGATCGACAGGGCGTGGGTCGGGCAGTACTTGACGGCTTCCTCGGCTGCGGCCCGCAGCTCCTCGGGCGGCCGGGCGTCGAGCACGGTCAGGTCGCCCTTCTTGGAGACGGAGAACACGCCGGGCGCCTCGCCCTCGCAGACGGCGTGGCCCTGGCACAGGTCGCGGTCGACCTCGATGCGCCAGCCCTCGGCGCGGGTGGCGGGCGCATCGGCGGTGGCGGCGGTGTCGCCCGAGGTGCGAGATGGCGCCGCGCCCCCGGTCCGGTGCTCGACCGTCGCCAGGCAGGGCTGCTGGAGCTGGATGACCATCTTCGACAGGTCGTTCTGGTAGCTGTCGAGCGGCTGGGCGGCGGCGAAGGACCAGTCCTTGAGCAGCACCGAGAAGATGGCCTTGAGCTGCATCATGGCGAACTGGGCGCCGACGCACCGGTGGCGGCCGGCGCCGAACGGGATCCAGTTCCACGGGTTGGCGGCATCGGCGCCGGGATCCTCGAGGTACCGGCTCGGACGGAACTCGGCGGCATCGCCGAACGCCTCGGGGAGGCGGTTCGACACCCACGGCGAGGCGCCGACCATCTTCCCGGCCGGGATGTGGATGCCGGCCACGTCGAGGTCGACGTTGGCGACGCGGAGCAGGAGGATGAGCGGCGGGTGGAGGCGGAGCGCCTCCTTGATGGCCGACTCCAGGCGGGGCATCGCCCGCAGGGCCTGGTAGCTGACCTCGGCGCCGTCGGCGTACAGCTCGTCGAGCTCGGCGACGACGGCGGCCATCTCCTCGGGGTGGCGGAGCAGCTCGATGAGCGTCCAGGCCGCGGTCCCGGAGGTGGTGTGGTGCCCGGCGAACATCATCGAGATGAACATGCCGGTGATGTTGTCGGCGTCGAACCGGAGGTTGCCCTCCTCGTCCTTGATCGAGATCAGCACGTCGAGCAGGTCCCGGTCGTCGGGGTCCTCGGGCGGGCCCGCCTCGGTGCGCTTGTCGATGATCTCCTGGATCAGCGCGACCATCTCGACCCGCGCCTCGTCGCGGCGCCGGAAGCTGTCGATGTCGGCGTAGGCGTCGACGAAGGCGAGGGCATCGGTGCCGCGCTCGAGGTCGTGGTAGAGGTCGGCGAAGCGGTGGTCCAGGTCGAGCCGGAAGCGGCGGCCGACGAGGCAGGACGACGACGTGTAGATCGTGAGCTCGGCGAACCAGTCGAGGAGGTCGATCTGCTCGGTGCCGTCGGCGCCCCAGCGGGCCACCATCTCCTCGACCTCGCGCTGGATGGTCTGGGCGTGGCCCCGCATCATCTTGTCCCGCAGGGCCATGTTGTGGAGCTGCTCGCGGCGGCGCTCCGGGGGCGCGTCGAACACCACCCCCTCGCCGAAGATCGGCTTCATGAACGGGTAGGCGGCGGCCTGGTCGAGGTCGTCGTCGGTGGCGCGGAAGAACACCTCGTTGGCCTCGGCGCCGGTGAGCAGCACGACGTCCTTGTCGGCCAGGCGGAACTCGCCGGCGTCGCCGCACTCGCTCCGGGTGCGCTCCAGCAGGCCGATGGGGTCGCGTCGCAGCTCCTCGAGGTGGCCGGTGCCGCCGTCGTCGCCCGAGACCTTGGGCGGGTCGGGCAGGGCGGTGGGTCGTTCGGCGAGATCGGTCATGCGTGGCTCCGGTCGGGGGTGACGGGTGCTTCCGGTTGCACCTCGATGAGCGTGAGGTGGGTGCCCTTGGGGGCGGAGACCATGGCGACGATGGCGTCGGCGACGTTGGCGGGCAGGAGGGCGCCGTTGTGGCGGAGCAGCCCCCACCTCTCCCAGCTCGGGATGATGTGGAGGACGGTCGCCTCGTCCCAGTCGGTGCCCTGCTCGGTGGACGAGGGGCCGGGGCGGACCATGCCGACCCGGACGCCGGTGCCCTCGAGCTCCATCCGCATCGCGCTCGCCAGGCCCTCGAGGCCGGCCTTGGCCGTGACGTAGGCGGCCATGTGGGTCCGGGGCCGGACGACCACGTCGGAGGTGACCAGCACGAGGTCGCCGGTGCCCCGCTCGACCATCGGCGGGCCGAGGCGGGTCAGCAGGCGCTGGGTCCCGAGCAGGTTGACCTGCACGTTGCGGGCGAACTCGTCGGGATCGGCGGCGAGCGCGGTGGCGGTGCTGATCTGGCCGGCGTTGGCGACGACCACGTCGATCGGCCCGAGGGCGTCGGCGGCGGCTTCGGCGCACGCATCGATCGACCCGGGGTCCGCCAGGTCGAGGGCGATGGCCACGGCCTCGCCGCCGTCGGCGGTGATCTTGGCGGCCAGGTCCTCGAGCCGGTCGGTCCTCCGTGCGGTGAGGATCACCGGGTGCCCGGCGGCGGCCAGCGCCTGGGCGGTGGCGGCGCCGATGCCCGACGAGGCGCCGGTGACGAGGGCGGGCCGGCGCTCGGGGTGCGGGTCGAAGCGGGGCATCAGCGCACCACCACCGTCGTGGGGAGCGTCTCGAAGCCGCGCACGTTGACCGAGTGGACGCGGCGGGTGCCGGCCGGGTCGATCTCGTAGCTGGACGTGCGCTTCACCAGTTCCTCCAGCACCACCCGGGCCTCGAGCCGGGCGAGCGACGCGCCCATGCAGAAGTGGCGGCCGACGCCGAAGCTGGCGATGCCCGCCTCCAGGTCGCGGTCCAGGTCGTAGCGGTCGGGGTCGGGGAACGCCCGGTCGTCGCGGTTCGCCGACCCGGCGAGGAGCAGGACCCGGTCGCCCTTGGGGATCGTGATCCCGTGGAGGTCGAGGTCGGTGGTGGTGACCCGGGCGAGCATCTGGCTCGACGTGTCGTAGCGCAGCGTCTCCTCGATCCAGTCGCCGATGCGAGCGGGATCGGCGAAGGGCTTGGACCGCTGGTCAGGGTTCGCCCAGCCCCAGTACCAGGCGTGGGCGAGGAGCTTGGTGGTGGTCTCGTTGCCGGCCACCACCATCAGGAAGAGGAAGCTGGTGATCTCGTCGTCGGTGAGGCGGTCGCCGTCGACCTCCGCCGCGCAGAGCGCCGACACCAGGTCCTCGCCCGGGTTGGCCCGGCGGTCGGCGATGAGGTCGGCGTAGTAGACGACCAGGTTCAGGGCCGCCTCGACGCCCGCCGGCGGCACGTCGGTGACACCCTCCTCGCGGTGGATCAGCAGGTCCGACAGGCGCCGCAGCTCGGCCCGGTCCGCCTTGGGGACGCCGAGCAGCTCGCTGATGACGTCCATCGGGACCTTCCCGGCCAGCTCGGCCACGAAGTCGAACGAGCCCTGCTCCAGGCACGCGTCGAGGTGCTCGACGGTGAGCTGGCGGATGCCGTCCTCCATGCCGGCGACGCGCCGGGGTGTGAACCCGCGGGCGACGAGGCCGCGCATGCGGCCGTGCTGGGGCGGGTCCATGGCGAGGAACGACATCGTCCGGTGGGCGTGCAGGCCGCTCGCCGCCGGGTCGATGGAGACCCCCTCGGCGTTGGAGAAGCGCTCGGAGTCGCGGAAGGCCGCCATCACGTCGGCGTGGCGGGACAGGGCCCAGAAGTTGCGCTCGTCGTTGCGGTAGACGGGCGCCTCCTCCCGCATGCGGCGGTACACGGGGTAGGGATCCTCGTGGATCTCGTAGGCGTACGGGTCGTAGACCAGCGGCTCGGAGGTGACGGTCATCGGGTGGCGCCTCCCAGCACCAGGGCCGCCGCGTCGGCGAGCAGATCGGGGATGGCCTCGTAGGCGAGGTGGCCGGTGCCGACCTGGAGCAGCGCACCGGTGGTGGCCAGTTCGAGGGTCTGGATGGCCGCGGACGGGGCGTCGCTGCCGACGGCCTCGGTGAGGCGGCGGTGCATCTCGAGGCCGATCCGCAGGCGCAGCTCCCGGACCTCGGGGTCGTCGGCCAGCAGGGCCACGGTGCACGCCGCGGCCAGCTCGGTCTCGTCGGCCACGACGAGGGCGAAGTCGAGCAGCACGTCGGTGGCCCGGTTGGCGGGGGAGCGCCGCCGGTCCACCGGGCGGGGCTCCTGGCCGTCGAAGCGGCGCCAGAACACCTCGGCGACGAGGTGCTCCTTCGACGCGAAGTACGTGTACGCCGTGGCCGGGGCGACGCCGGCCCGCTTGGCCACGTTGCGCACGGTGAGCGCCGGGTAGCCGGTCTCGATCAGCTCGGTCACCGCCGCCTCGGTGAGCTTGTGGACGGTCTTCGCCTGCCGGTCGCTCAGGTGGCGCCGGGGAGCGGCCGTCGGCAACTGGACAGCTGTGCTGGACACGAGTCCAGTTTCTACGCCCGACCTGACGGAGTGTCAAGCACTGCTGCACCTGCGGGCGCTGGCCAGCGGCAGGAGCGGTCCGCAGCGGCCAGACTGCAGCGCGTGGGCGAGCTCCTGGTGATCAGCGGCCCGCCTGGGTCGGGCAAGTCGACGGTGGCGGCGGCGATCGCCGAGCAGCTCGTGCCGTCCGTGCTGGTGGCGGGCGATGCGTTCTTCGGCTTCCTCCGTGGCGGGATCGATCCGTGGCTGCCCGAGTCCGACGCCCAGAACCGGATGGTGGTCGAAGCGGCGGCGGTCGCGGCGGGCCGCTTCGCCCGCGGGGGAGCGGCCACGGTGTACGACGGCGTGCTCGGGCCCTGGTACCTGCCGGAGTTCGTGGCCGCGACCGGGCTCCCGGCGGTCGACTACGCCGTGCTGCTCCCGCCGCGGTCGGTCGTGCTCCAGCGCGTCGCCGACCGGCGTGACCACGCGTTCGACGACCCCGCGGCCACCGAGCACATGCACCAGGAGTTCGCCGGTGCCCCGATCGACGGTCGCCACCGCTTCGAGGCCACCGGACCACCAGCGGTCATCATCGACCAGGTCCTCGCGGCCTGGCGCTCCGGCCGCCTGCGGTGGACGGCGAGTCCGGCCTGACACCGGTCCGACCCCGCCGGCCTGGCAGGCTCGCCCGATGCAGGCGACGGGGGGCGGGGCGCGGTGGAGGCGGGCACTGGCGCTCGCTGGACTGGTGCTCCTCGCCGGGTGCGGGAGCGACGGGGCGGCCTCGCGCCCGTCGGACTCGATGACGACGCCGCGTGGATCGACCACCACCGCGGTGCGGGACCTGCGCCGTCACTGGCCGGATCTGGAGGCCGGTGAGCGGTACGGCATCGATGTCTCGAACCACCAGGGGGCGATCGACTGGCCAGCCGTCGCTGCCGATGACATCGAGTTCGCCTACCTGAAGGCCACCGAGGGCGGGGACCACGTCGACGCGAGGTTCGCGGCCAACTGGGACGCGGCCCGCGCCGCAGGGCTCGAGCGGGGCGCCTACCACTACTTCACGTTCTGCCGGTCGGGCGCGGAGCAGGCGGCGAACTTCCTGCGGACCGTGCCCGCCGATGCCGGTGCGATGCCGCCGGCGCTGGACCTGGAGATCGCCGGCAACTGCGACCGCCGCCCGACCCGGGAGGAGATGGCGGCGGAGGTGGCGGACTACCTGGCAGCGGTCGAGTCCGGGACGGGGCAGTCCGCCGTCCTCTACGTCGGTCGGGACTTCGCCGAGGCCTACCCGGGCATCCCGGTGGGCGATCGCCTCCGCTGGGTGCAGCACGTCCATCGGCGGCCGCCCGCCGATGACTGGTGGCTCTGGCAGGCGACCGTCGTCGCCCGGGTCGACGGCATCGACGGCCACGTCGACCTCGACGTGCAGACCGCCGGCTGAGCGCTACCCGCCAGAGCGGGCGGCCCGGAGGGCGTCGGCCCACCAGACGAGGTCGGTGACCGCGGTGTCGAGGCGCGGGTCGAGCTCGGCGAAGGCCTCGATCGAGAACGGGTCCTGCTGGCGGGCGGCGATGAGGACGCCGGGAAGGATGTGCACCGCGTGGCGCAGCGGGGCCATCTCGAGCTCGACGACGACCTGGCGCAGCTGCTCGACCGCCCGGGCCCCGCCGACCTGGCCGTAGGCGGCGAACGTGACCGGCTTGCGGTGGAGCTCCGGGAAGACGTGGTCGATGGCGTTCTTGAGCGACGCCGAGTACCCGTGGTTGTACTCGCCGGTGACGATCACGTAGCCGTCCGCCCGGTCGAGGACCTCGCCGAGCTGGCGCACCTCGGGCGTCTCGTAGGCCCGGCCGCCCCGGGCGGGTGCGACGTCCAGCTCGTAGATCGGCAGCGGGTGGTCGCGCAGGTCGACCAGCTCGACCTCGAGGTCGTCTCGTCGTTGCATCCGGTCCACCAGCCAGGCGCCGACCTTGTCGGAGAAGCGGCCCGGCCGGGTGGTGCCGAGGACGATCTGGAGGCGGGGGAGGGACATGGAGGGACTCCTGTGGCTGCGACGGAACGCCGCAGGCGAGTCAATCAGCGGTTCGGGCGAACGCGTCGGGAACGAACCAGGAGGTTCGGGCATCGGAGTCGTGTGCGGACGATCAGGGGTGCGGGACGGGAAGGCGGCGTGCGGGCGGCCGCGGTGGTCGGGGCGGCTGTGCTGCTCCTGGGTGGGGCCACCGCCGCCACCGCCGCGCCTCGGACGCCGTCGCCTCCGCCTCCGGTCGAGCGCGAGGAGACCATCCCG
Source organism: Acidimicrobiales bacterium (assembly GCA_035555395.1). Lineage (GTDB taxonomy): Bacteria > Actinomycetota > Acidimicrobiia > Acidimicrobiales > Iamiaceae > Aquihabitans. The sequence goes on along the minus strand of DATMGQ010000091.1, from coordinate 4,926 downwards.
TTCGACGTCGACGCGTTCGCTCACTCGCTCGCCGACCTGCCGGACCCGCTGCCGGACCCTCCCGACGACGGCACCTACCAGACGTGCATCGACGTGCCGGCCCGTCCGTCGGCCTACCCGCTGTTCGACGGGGCGACGCTGGAGGTCCCGCCCTCGCGCGACGCCGAGCTGTGCGCCATCGCGTCGCCCGAGGGACCCAACTGGACCCTGGCGTGGCACGGGGTCATCCAGGACCCCGACGTCGCCGGCACGGGTGGGATGCGAGCCTGGGGGCTGTGGGTCCTGATCGGTGACGGGGACGGCTGGCTGGCGGCGATGGGCAACCTCGACGAAGGCGCCCAGTACGTGTACGAGCCCGTCGACTGGGGTGGCCAGGGCGTCCCGATGACGCAGCTGCACATCGAGGGCCGTTACCTCGACCGCAGCCGCTTCACCACCACGAGCCAGCCGCCGCTGGTGGTCGAGACGACGGCAGCGCCTTCGACGACCTCCACCACGGCCGTCGCCGCCTCGGGCACCGCCGCCCCCGCCCAGCCCGTGGCCGGCGCCCCGGGCTACACCGGCTGAGGGGTTGCGGCCGCCGCGCTCCGTCGGAGAGGGTGGGGCCGTGGCCGGATCGAGACGGGGGAGCGGACGGCCGAAGGGCCCGGCAGCGGGCACGATCGTGACCGGGATGGTGGTGGGCGAGGCCAAGAAGGGCGTCCTGGTGGAGCTCGGTGCCGTCGAGCTGCTCCTCCCGCGGTCGCGCTTCGGCGCTGCCACGGACCAGATCGCCGACGCCGGCTACGGCACGGCGCTCACCGTCGAGGTCGTCACCGACGCAGGTCCGGGCTCGGGGACGACGCTCAGCCGGGTCGGCATCGAGCGCTCGACCCGCCAGCCCCGCCCGATCGACGGTGCGCTGCGGCGGAAGGGCACCGGGTTCGAGCTCGTCCCCGCCGACGGCGCTCCGGCGTTCGCCGTCCTCGTGCTGGACCGGCTCGATCCCGACGCCCTGGTCGGCCCGGTGCGATCGTGGTCGGTGGGCGCTCCGCACCGGGGCCTCCGCCTGGTCGAACCCATCGCCTGACCTGGGGCGCGGACCTCGCTACGGTGACCGGATGAACGCTCGGCGGAAAGTGGTGCGGCCCCTCCTGGTCCTCGGACTGGTGGTCGGTGCGGCGACGATCGCCGGCCCTCCCGTCGGTGCGGGCCAGCACGTGATCTGGCAGGGCGACGACGTGCCGTCCGACCTCGAGGTCCGTGCGGTCGAGCGAGGTGCGGCCACCGCCGACGGCACGGCGGGCTGGGCCGGCATCGACTACCCAGGACCGGTCGGGCCCGACGGGTGCGCCGACGTCCCGACCGATCCCCCGAACGGGATCATGACCTGGCCCCTCCCGCGGGGCGAGCAGATCATCACCGACTTCCAGACCGCCGAGCTGTGCAACCTCGACGGCGGCGGCCAGGAGCTCCGCCTCACCGGTCCGGCGCTCGCCGAGGACCGCCAGACCGTCATCGGCAGCGTGCGGGGCCGGGTGTACCGAGCCAGCCCGACCGAGCCGATGACCCGGCTCGACGTGGAGATGACCGACGGGCGCTGCTTCGCCCTCGGTTCGCTCAGCGGCTACCCCGGCGACGGGACCGATCCGGACGACTACGTGGTGCAGGGTTGGAACTACGGCGAGGACCCGAGCGTCGACTGCTTCTCGAGGGAGCTGCCGGTGGCCTCGACGACGACCACGTCGAGCACGCCCGACTCGACCTCGACGACGTCGGCCACCACCGCGCCGCCGTCCACCACGACCACGACGGCGGTCGCCGCGGCCCCGCTCCCCGCCGAAGCGGTGGCGGGCTCGCCGAGCTACGCGGGGTGACCGGCGGCCGCGACTTCGGCTCTTGCATAGTCATGCATGCGTGCGCATAGAGTGGCGGCCATGACGGTACGGGTCGGCATCATCGGAGCATCGGGGTTCACCGGGGCCGAGCTGCTGCGCCTGCTCGCCGTGCACCCCGACCTCGAGCTGGTGGTGGCCACCGGCGACAGCCAGGCCGGCACCGCCGTGGCGGACCTCTACCCGAGCCTCGCCGCCGGCTACCCGGGGCTGGTCTTCGCCGAGAACCGGGCAGACCTCGCCGACGAGCACGGCCTCGACCTGGTGTTCTGCGGCCTCCCGCACGGCACGTCGCAGGCCATCGTCCCCGGCCTCCTCGACGGGAAGCGCACGGTCGTCGACCTCGCCGCCGACTTCCGGCTCAAGGACGCGTCGCTGTACCCGCAGTGGTACGGCGAGGAGCACACGGTCCCCGAGCTGCTCCCCGACGCCGTCTACGGCCTGCCCGAGCTGTTCCGGAAGGACCTCGTCGGCGCCAAGCTCATCGCCACGCCCGGCTGCTACGTCACCACCGCCACGCTCGCCCTGGCCCCGCTGCTCTCGGCCGGCCTGGTGGAACCCACGGGGATCGTGGTCGACGCCGCCAGCGGTGTGTCGGGCGCCGGCCGCCCGCCCAAGCCCACGACCACGTTCTGCACGGTGGACGAGGACTTCACCGCCTACGGCGTGCTGAACCACCGGCACACGCCCGAGATCGAGCAGAACCTCACGTTCGCCGCCGGCACCCCGGCCCAGGTCCTGTTCACGCCGCACCTGGCGCCCATGAACCGGGGGATCCTGGCTACGTGCTACGCCCGGCCGATCCAGGCGGTCACCACCGACTCGCTGCGGGCCACCCTGCACGGCGCCTACGACGCCGAGCCCTTCGTGGTGGTGCGGGACTCGTCGCCGTCCACCAAGGCCACGCTCGGCTCGCAGCAGGTGCACGTCACCGCCTACGCCGACGACCGCACCGGCTGGGTCGTCGCCATCGCCGCCCTCGACAACCTCACCAAGGGCGCGAGCGGCGGCGCCGTCCAGGCCGCCAACGTCGCCCTCGGCCTCGACGAGACCGCCGGCCTCCCCATCGCCGGCCTCTACCCGTGACGGCCAACCCCACCGATTTCAGGTCGCCCGAGCCGCCCGGTGCGGCACGATCGACCCGATTCGCCACCACCCGCCCGATTCGGGTCGCCTGAGCCGTCCCACGCGGCTCGAACGACCTGATTCTGAACGATCTGAACGGAGCACGATGAGCGTCACGGCAGCCAAGGGGTTCGTCGCCTCGGGGATCCACTGCGGGATCAAGCCCTCGGGCGATCCCGACCTGTCGCTCGTCGCGACCGCGGACGGCAAGCCGGTCGCGGCGGCCGCGGTGTTCACCGACAACAAGATGACCGCGGCGCCGGTGCTCACCTCCGACGCCCACCTGGCCCGCACCCACGGCCGGGCCGCGGCGGTCATCCTCAACTCGGGCAACGCCAACGCCGCCACCGGCGCCCAGGGCAAGGCCGACGCCCATGCCATGTGCGCCGCCGTGGCCGAGCAGCTCGGGTGCGAGCCGCACGAGGTGCTGGTGTGCAGCACCGGGCTCATCGGGATCCCGCTGCCCATCGACACGATCCTGGGCGGCGTCCCGGACCTGGTGGCGGGCCGGACGGCGGACGGGGACATCGCGGCGGCCGAGGCGATCCGGACCACGGACACGGCTCGGAAGGTCGCGGCGGCGCCGGTTGGGGAGACCGGCGCCGTCGTCGGCGGCATGGCCAAGGGCGCAGCGATGCTCAGCCCCAACATGGCCACGATGCTCGCCGTGCTCACCACGGACGCCGAGGCCACCAACGACGAGCTGCGCGAGATCCTGCGCGGCGCCGTGTCCACCAGCTTCAACGTGTTGATGACCGACGCCTGCCGCTCCACCAACGACACCGTGATCCTCCTGGCCAGCGGCGAGGCCGGTCCGGTCGACCGCGACCAACTGGCCACGGCGGTCGGCCAGGTGTGCGCCGACCTCGCCAGCCAGATGGCCGGCGACGCCGAGGGCGCCACGAAGGTCGTGAAGCTCACCGTGACCGGTGCCGCCAGTGATGCGGACGCCGAAGCCGGCGCCCGCCAGATCGCCGCCAGCGCCCTCTGCAAGTGCAGCTGGTTCGGCCAGGACCCCTACTGGGGCCGCCTCGCCAGCGAGCTCGGCGTCGCCGGCATCGAGATGGACCAGGACCTCGTCGCCGTGTCGTACGGGGGCGTGACCGTCGCGGCGGGCGGCGTCACGATCGCCCACGACGAGCAGGCCGTCGCCGACCACATGGCCCAGCGCCACCTCGACATCGTCTGCGACCTGGGCCTGGGCGACGGCAGCTTCACGGTCCTCACCAACGACCTCACCCACGAGTACATCGACGAGAACACCGGCGGCAGCTGAAGCGTCGTTGCGTGGAACCCGGTTGCATAGCCATGCAGGAGTCTGCATAGACTCTCGGGATGGCTGACGAGAGGTACGTCGATCCGCAGGTGCTGGAGGGGATCGGCGCCGCGACGCGTGCGGCGATCCTGGTGGAGGCGCTGCCGTACATCCAGGCGTTCTCGGGCAAGACCGTGGTCGTGAAGTACGGCGGCAACGCCATGATCGACGACGCCCTGGCGCACTCGTTCGCCGCGGACATCGTGCTGCTGCGAGCCGTCGGCCTGAAGCCGGTGGTCGTGCACGGCGGTGGACCCCAGATCGGGGAGCTCCTGGCCAAGCTGGGCAAAGAGACCGAGTTCCGCGACGGGCTGCGGGTCACGGACGAGGAGACCCTCGACGTCGCCCGCATGGTGCTCAACGGCCGTGTCAACGCCGACATCGTCTCGGCCATCAACCAGCACGACCAGATCGCCGTCGGGCTGTCGGGCGTGGACGCCGGGCTGATCGTGGCCGAGCAGCGGAGCGAGGCCCTGGGCTACGTGGGCGACGTCGTCGACGTGAACCGCCGGATCCTCGACACCCTGATCTCCAGCGACTTCATCCCGGTGATCTCCACCATCGGGGCCGATGCGGGCGGCCAGGCGTACAACATCAACGCCGACACGGCGG
>DATMGQ010000090.1:0-6594 GCA_035555395.1 Acidimicrobiales bacterium | reverse complement strand
CTGGGCCTCCAGCTCCACGTGCCCGAGCACGTGTTCCCGCCGACCCCGGTCTCGGACCTGCTCGGCCGAGCGGTCCAGGCCGAGGTGCAGCCCGGCCACCGGGTGCTGGACCTCGGGTCGGGCGCCGGCGCCAACGCGATCCTGGCGGCCCAGGTGAGCGGGTCGGTCGTGGCGGTCGACGTCAACCCGCACGCCGTGGCCGCCACCGCGGCGAACGCCGAGCGCAACGGCGTCGGCGACCGCGTGCGCTGCACGGTGTCGGACGTGTTCGACGGGCTCGAGGCCGACGAGGCCTTCGACCTGGTCGTGATCGATCCCCCGTTCCGGTGGTTCGCTCCCACCGACCTGCTCGAGCGAGCCATCGCCGACGAGGGCTACGCCACCCTCCGCCGGTTCACCGAGCAGGTGGCGGGGCGCCTGCAGCCCGGCGGGGCGGTGCTGCTGTTCTTCGGGACGAGCGGCGACGTCGCCCACCTCGACCGCCTCATCGCCGCCGCGGGACTGACCAGCGAGGTGGTCGCCCAGCGGACCCAGCTGGTGCGGGGCGAGGAGACCACCTACTTCGTCCGGCGCCTCACGGCCTAGGACACGCCCCGCCGGCGGGCGACCATCGCGGCCGCCACCATCGCCAGCGCCGGGACGAGCACCAGCCACGACGCCGATCCGAGCGCCGCGGACAGGGCGGCGCCGCCGACGTAGCCGACGAGCACGGCGACCACCACGGCGATGGTCTGCAGGCGCAGCGGGTCGACCGGCGCGCCGTCGGTGCGGAGCGGGGCCGCGAGCTTCTCGCCGATGCGGACCAGCGCACCGGTGCCGTAGGTGGTGGTCACCGAGATCTTCCCGACGGTGCGGATCGACGCGGACTGCACGCCCATGGCGCTGGCGGCGATGACGATCACGACGACGTCGATGAGGCGCCAGCCGTGCGAGAGCCGGGGGTCGAGGATCCCGAGCCCGATGGCGAGCACCAGCAGCGCCGCCGCCTCGATGGCGAGCAGCACGTGGGGTCGGGCCGGGCGGCCGGCCGCGGCGTCACGGCGCAGGAGCGTGGTGGCGGCGATGACGCCGCCCACGAACGCGGCGATCGCCACGAGGGTGCTCACCGCGGTGTGCCAGTCCTGTTGGCCGGTGGCCATGCCGAGGCCGATGAGGTTGCCGCTCTGGTTGGCGACGAACACCGGCACCACGAACAGGTACACGTGGGCGTCGACGAACCCGGCGACCGCCGCCAGCACGACGGCGAACGCCAGCGCGCGAGACGGCGGGGCGGTCGGCTCGGTCACGGCGACCATCTTGGTGGCCGTGACCGAGCCGGGTAGCGACTACCGGCCGCCTCGGTGTCCCGATCGCTGGCGGATGGCGTTCGGCGGCGTGGACCGACCGTTCATCCGCTGCGGCGGCGCGGCGTCGAGGTGGTGGTCGATGGCGACGGCCTCGGACAGGCTCCGTCGACCGAGGGCCCCGGGTGGGCGGGTGCCCTTCGGGGTGGTGCGGCCGGAGCTTCCGGCAGGTCGGTTCTTGGCAGGGCGGTTCGCAGGCATGGGAGTCCTCTCGAGGGTCGAGGGGCGGTCGGTGCGACCGGGTGCTCCTGCCCACGACGACCGGCGACGCCGTGCCGGGGCACGGGCCGGTTGCACATGAGGTCCTGGGAGGCCGGTGGAGGAGGCCGACGGGGCGGGGCCACGGCGTCGGCGGGAGCACGCTCGGGCGTGCGGCGCATCACAGGAACATGCGGGGCAACCTACGGGCGCCCGCCGCCGTCGTCAACGGAGTTTCCCGAGCGACCCGCACCGGCTGTTCACCGCGTGTCCACCGTGGTGCCCGACTCGTGCCCGATGTCACCGGTAGGGTCCAGCACCCGGCGCACGGCGGCGAACCCTCGTCCTGCGGCGCTGCCACCCACCCCACCAAGGAGCACTGATGTCCACGCTCATCGCGATCGGCTACGACGACACCACCACGGCCCTCTCCGCCATGGACGAGTCCTACAAGCTGGCCAGCGACCTCATCATCCAGCCCGACGCCATCGCCGCCATCGTGCGCTCCGAGGACGGGAAGTTCCGCACGATCACCAACCAGCACGAGGTCGGCTCGGGCGCGACCTGGGGCATGTTCTGGGGCTTCCTGTTCGGCATCCTCTTCTTCGTCCCGATCTTCGGCATGGCGATGGGCGCGGCGTTCGGTGCCCTCGGCGGCAAGCTCGCCAAGGGCACCATCGACAAGAACTTCCAGGACCAGATCCGCGACGCCCTCCAGCCCGGCACCTCGGCGCTGTTCCTGATCGTCGAGGAGATCACCACGGACAAGGCGCTCGACGCGCTGTCGCAGTACGGCGGCAACGTCATCAAGACCTCGCTCTCCAAGGAGGCCGAGGCCGAGATCCAGGCGCACCTCCACGGCGAGGGCTGACCTCCCCCGGATCCACGGATCGAAGCGACCGGTGCCCGGGCCCTCGGCGGTCCGGGCACCGCCGGTTCCGGAATCGGCTTGGTCCCGACCCGGAGCCAAGTGCTAGAAAAGGCTGCTCGCCGGCCCCGGTCGGCGAGACCAACCAGCTAGCCCCCATCGTCTAGCGGCCTAGGACACCACCCTCTCAAGGTGGCGGCACGGGTTCAAATCCCGTTGGGGGTGCCAACGCACGAACGCCCTGCTCAGGCAGGGCGTTCGTCGTTCCCGGACCCATCGGGCCCGGGAACGACGGACCTCAGCTCGCCTCGTACCCCGATGAGCCGATGAGGAAGGTCGGACACCCGGCATCCCCGTACACGTCCACCGTGTAGGTGGCCGTGGCGCCGGGGAGGATCGACGCGTCGCCATCCGTGAACCCCGAGTAGCTGCCGCTCAGGGTCCCCGCCGCATCGACGCAGAGGACGAACACGTTGACCGGACCCGTGACCTCGACATCCTCGGGAGCGGTGACCTCTCCGACGATCGACGTGCTGTAGTCACCGGGGACGATGTTCGCCGTACCGATCGTCATCGGCACGGACCCGAAGAACTCGTCCTGCTCGCTGCTCGCGGTCGCGGTGATCTCGACCGTGGCCCCGGCGGGCGGCGTCGTGGAGAAGTACACGTAGCCGAAGGCGATCTCCCCCGGTGCGACGACCGCGGGCTCGACCCCCTGATCCTCACCCGAGCCCACGAGCTTCCCTCCAGCGGTGACCTTCCCGGTCGCCGATACCTCGTAGATCGGGCCCGCCGTGTTGTTCCGCACGACGAACGGGATGGTGTCGTGCTCGCCATCCGGCGTCCCGACCGCGACGACCGACAGCTCGCCTGGTTCACCCGGACCGAACGCCGGGTCGACGTTGCCACCGACGTACTCAGAGGCTTGAGCCGCTGCAGGCTTGACCTCCTTCGGTGCCGCCGTGGTCGTCGCATCGGCTTTTGTCGTGGTCGTAACGGCGTCGCCGCCATCTGCCACGGTCGTGCCGCCCTCGTTCGTCTTCGGCTTCGACCTGACGTCGTCGGTGGTCCCACACCCGACGACGAACAGGGCAAGGGCCGCGACGAACAGGACGCGTGCAAAGGACTTCATTCGGTTTCCTCCCAAGTGCCGATCTCCACCAGATCAGCTCGGCTCGCAAGCTACCTGTGCACCGCTGACCGCCCGGAATCGAGAGGCAACCCACGCGGGTGAGACGGCCACTGCGCTGCCAGCTGTGGGTCGAGCGGGGCCACCACGCCCAGCGCCTGGCGGGCACGGCGCTGCGGATCTCCTGCCCGCCCGACGAGAGCTGAGGCGGTCGCCCGGTAACCTCGGACCATGTCCGGCCGCTACGCGTTCTCCATGCCCGAGCCCCGTCAGCGCGACGGGTGGTTCCGGATCGGCACCATCGACATGACCACCACGAACGTCGTGGTCGGCCTCGGCCTCCTCTCGATGATCCTCTACGCCATCGACCCGGAGACCGCCTACTACGGCGCCTTCGCCTCCCCGCTCGTGCGCGAGGGCGAGCTGTGGCGCCTGTTCACCTGGCCGCTCATCAACCCGCCGAGCTTCTGGACGCTCCTCGGCCTCGTCTTCTTCTGGTACTTCGGCCACCAGGTCGAGGAGCAGATCGGCCGCAAGCCCCAAGCCGTGCTCCTGCTCGCGATGACCGCGATCCCGGCCGCCATCGTCACCCTCATCAACGCCACCAACGACAACGTGAACGGCCGGTGGGACGCCTACACGGCGTCCGTGTCGCTGCTGTCGCTCGGCCTCCTGTGCATCTTCGCCCTCGACCGGCCCAACGCCCCGTTCTTCTTCGGGATCCCGGCGTGGGTCGTGGCTGCCGTCATCGTCGCCATCGACGCCCTCCAGCTGATCGCCATCCGCGCCTGGGCCCAGATCCTGCTCGGCGCCCTCGTCATCGTCATCGGCGTGTTCGGCGCCGCCCAGCGGGCGATGCTCGGCGACCTCGAGTGGATCCCCCGCATCAAGGCCCTGAGCGGCGGCCCGGTGTCGCCCTACGGCGAGATCGGCTCCGCCCGCCCCAAGGGCAAGCGGTTCGGCAAGGGCCGCAGCCGGGGCAAGCCCAAGGGCGGCGGCAGCACCGGCCCCACCGTCGTCTCGGGTCCGTGGAACGTCCCCACCGGCGGCCCCACGCCACTGGAGCAGGCCGAGCTCGACGTGCTGCTCGACCGCATCAGCGCCGGGGGCATCGACTCGCTGACCCCCCACGAGAAGGAACGGCTGAACGCGCTGAGCAAGCGCATGCGGGAGTCCTGAGCCACCCTCCGCCGTGGGCCTACGGTGACCCGGTCGATCGATCCGAGCGGGCGCATGGGAACGAACCAACCGAGCGACGGCCGCGAGCCGAGCACCGAGGCGCAGGCCGGACCGGCCGCGCCGTCGCGCACCGACCTCCTGCGCCAGCGGGCCACGCGCCTCGCCGAGCGCGCCGGCGACGCGGTCGAGCACCGACGCAAGCGCTGGCCGCCGCTGGACCTGGCGATCACCTACTACGAGCGGGACCGGGAGGCGCTCGCCTCGGTGCTCGGGTCGGCGGTGGCGCTGCGGCTGTACCTGTTCTCCATCCCGGCCCTGGTCATGGGCGTCGGCCTGGCGATCCTCCTCGTCGGCCAGGAGCAGCTCGACTCGATGCTCACGTCGGTGAGCATCAGCGGATCGATGGCGAAGGACATCAGCTCGGCGGCGTCGGCCTCGGACGGGACCGGGTTCGCGTTCCTCGTGGTCGGCCTCTGGCTGACGCTGTGGGCGGGCTGGAGCCTCACCCGCGTGCTGGCGGCGTGCGCCGGGCGCGCCTGGCGGCTCGACCCCAAGACCAGCACGGCCACCATGCCGGCCGTGGCCGCCCTCACCGCGATGCTGCTCGTCCTGCTCGGCTGCACCGTCTTGCTCAACCGCCTCCGGGAGCGCCACGGCCTCGCCGCCGACACGACGTCGTGGCTGGTCACGGGCGTGCTGATCAGCGCCGGCTGGTTCGTGGTCGCCTGGTTCCTGCCCCGGCGCACGCCCGACCCGGGTGCCCTGCTCCCCGGCTCCGCCGTCCTGGGTGTGGCCCTCACCGCGCTGCAGTGGTTCATGCAGTTCTACCTGCCCCGCGAGCTGGCGCAGACGTCCAAGCTCGCGGGCCAGCTGGCCACCTCGATGGTGGCCCTCGGCTACCTGTTCCTGGTCGGCCGGCTGATGGCCGTCAGCTTCGTCATCGACGCCGTCGTGTTCGAGCGGGTCGGGAGCCTGTCGCGCGTCGTGTTCGGCCTGCCGCTGGTCCGCGCGATCCCCCGTCGGTACCCGGTCGTGGCCCGCTTCTTCGACCTGCCGGGAGCGAGTTCGGACGTCCGTCCAGCAGGATCGTCATCTCGGGGTACCTGATCGGGTCATGATTCGAGGGCCGTCAGATGACGGCTTCCCCCCCCAACCCCGGAGGTCCCCGTGCTCGAAGGCTTCAAGAAGTTCATCCTGAAGGGCAACGTCGTCGACCTGGCGGTCGGCATCGTCATCGGCGCCGCGTTCGCCGGTGTCATCACGCAGTTCACCGCCTCGTTCATCACCCCGCTGATCGCCGTGATCACCGGTGGCGGCGTCGACGGCGGCACCATCGAGATCAGCGACCAGGTCTTCGACTACGGCGCCTTCATCGGCGCCGTCTTCAGCTTCGTGATCACCGGTGCGGTGCTCTACTTCCTCGTGATCGTCCCCATGAACGCGCTGAACGAGCGTCGCTCGCGGGGCCAGGAGCCCGAGGTCGAGCCCACCAACGAGGAGCGGATGGTGGCCCTGCTGGAGCAGATCGCGCGGAAGCCCTGAGGCGCCGACCGGCTCAGCGCAGCTCGTAGAGCGTCGGTGCTCGGCCTGGTCCCTGGTGGTCGGGGGCCGGGCCGAGCTTCGCCGCCCGGCCCTCGGCGATCAGCTCGTCGACGGCCTTGCGCACGGTGACGGGCGACCCGCCGCCCGCCTTGTCGGCCAGCTGGCCCAGCGTGAACTGCTTGGGCATCTGCACCGCGACGGACTTGATGGCGGCCACCGACACCTGGGCGGCACGCGGCGCACCCGACGACCGGATGGGCGCCGTGCCCGAGGACGACGCCCGACGGCGCCCCCGGGGCGTGGCCACCGCGAACCCGGCCTGCTTCAAGACGTCG
>DATMGQ010000089.1:0-13030 GCA_035555395.1 Acidimicrobiales bacterium | reverse complement strand
GCGTTGGGGTGTCGTGGCGACGTGCGAGCGCACGCGGCTCGGGTGGGGTGCGGGGGTTGCGTGCGTTGGGGTGTCGTGGCGACGTGCGAGCGCACGCGGCTCGGGTGGGGTGCGGGGGTTGCGTGCGTTGCGGTGTCGTGGCGACGTGCGAGCGCACGCGGCTTGGCCCGCCTCGCGGGGACGGGGCGCCGGTAGGGTCCCGGCCATGAGCATCTACGACCACCCTGTCACGGCCCTCGACGGCTCCGCCGCCGACCTCCACGACTACGAGGGCAAGGCCGCCGTCATCGTGAACGTCGCCTCGAAGTGCGGGCTCACGCCGCAGTACGAGGGGCTCGAGCAGCTCCAGAAGACGTACGGCGAGCAGGGCTTCACCGTGCTCGGCTTCCCGTGCAACCAGTTCCTCGGGCAGGAGCCGGGCACGAGCGAGGAGATCGCCACGTTCTGCTCCACCACCTACGGCGTTACCTTTCCGATGTTCGAGAAGATCGACGTCAACGGCGACGACCAGCACCCGCTCTACGCCGAGCTGACCCAGATCGAAGATGCCGACGGCGCCGCCGGCGACGTGCAGTGGAACTTCGAGAAGTTCCTCGTCGCTCCCGACGGTTCGGTCACCCGCTTCCGCCCGGGCGTCGAGCCGCAGGACCCGGCCATCGTGTCCGCCATCGAGGCCAACCTCGCCGGCTGATGCCCCGGATCGTCGCCTGGTCCGAGGCGGACGGACCGGTGGCGGCCCACGCCGCCCGCCTCCGTGCCGAGCACGCCGGCGAGGTGGTCGACGTGCAGGAGGGAGCGCTGTCGGGCGCGCTGGCTGAGGCCGGCGCCACGATCGGCCGCCGCTCGCTGCTCATGGAGCTGGCGCCCCTCCCGGCATCGCTCGATGCCGGTCCCTTCGCGGGTGAGGTCGGACCGATGCGGCTCGAGTCCGAGCGCTACGCAGGGCCGATGCTGCGGGCGTTCCCGCCCGACCATCCCGACTACGACCCCGCCATCCACGACCTCCGCAGCGCCGAGCGCGCGCTGGCGTCGTACTTCACCGGCAACGTCATCGGTCCGTTCCTCGCGGTGTCGTCGGAGGCGGTCGACGCCGACGGCCAGGTGGTCGGGGGCCTGGTCGTGAACCGCATGCCCGAGCACGACGAGTCGCCCGGCGGCCCGTGGGTCACCGACGTGTTCGTTGAGCCCGACGCCCAGGGCACCGGCGTCGGGCGGGCCCTGTTCGCCCGCACCGTCGCCGAGCTGCGGGCCGCGGGCGAACCCACGCTCCGCCTGGCCGTCCAGATCGACAACCCGGCCCAGCACCTCTACCACCGCCTCGGCTTCACCGAGCGCTCCGCCTGGTCCCGCATCACGCTCTGATGGATCCGTCGCCGACGGAGAAGCACCCGTTTCGTGGTGGCGGCGTCGTGGCGGGCGCCGTCGTCCTCTGGGTCGTGGTCGCGGTCGTCGCCGGGGCCGCAGTCGTTGGCGCAGCGCAGCCTGACCGGAGCGGCACGACCCTGCCTGCCGCTGTGCCGGCGGTTGCTCTGGCGGCCCTGTCCGTGTGCACGGTCTGGGTCATCCGCTCCCTGCGCACCGCCGCCGTTGCGACCGATCGCTACCTCGTGCTGCGCGGCGTGTTTCGGAGCCGACGCGTGCCCTGGAGCCAGATCGAGGGCGTACACCGAGCCTCGCGCTCGTACGGGGCCAATCGCTGGCTGGCCCTGGAGGTGCTGACGCCGGCCGGGGCGATCCGGTGCTCCGGCCTGTCCGCGCCGGTGCAGGAACACGGCAAGGTGGACGATCTGGTGGCGTGGATCGAGTTGCAACGCGCAGGGTTCGAGCAGAGGGATCGCGGTTTCGAAGGGCCTGGCCAGTAACCTGGTGCGAGCGGGTCAGACGCCCATCTGCTTGTCGGGCGGATCCGCGGGTCACCTCGCAACGCGTTCGTCTCACCTGATTCGAGAGCCGGAGGACGACCCTCCCCTCATCGAAGAAGACACCGGAGACAACCTGATGACCACCTCGTTCGACGCCCTCGGCGTCGCCCCTGACCTTGCCGGCGCGCTCGCTGCGCAGGGCAAGACCCACGCCTTCGCCATCCAGGAGCTGACGCTCGCCGACGCTCTCGCCGGGCGAGACGTGTGCGGCAAGGCCAAGACCGGCTCGGGCAAGACCCTCGCGTTCGGCCTGCCCGTGCTCCAGACGGTGAAGGCCGCGGAGCCGAGCCGGCCCCGAGCCATCATCCTCGTGCCCACCCGGGAGCTCGCCACCCAGGTCAAGGAGGAGCTCGCTCCCATCGGCGCCGTGCGCGACATCACGGTCGCGGCCATCTACGGCGGCGCCGACATCGAGAAGCAGATCAAGAAGCTCAAGGCGGGCGTCGAGGTCATCGCGGCCACGCCCGGCCGCATGATCGACCTCATCGACCGCAAGGAGCTCGACCTCACCGACGTCAGCATCGTCACGCTCGACGAGGCCGACCGCATGGCCGACATGGGCTTCATGCCGCAGGTCGAGTGGATCCTCCGCCACATCCCCGGCGACCACCAGACGCTGCTGTTCTCGGCCACGCTCGACGGCGTCGTGCAGGGCCTGATCGACCGCTACCAGACCGACCCGGTCCGCCACGAGGTCGTGTCCGAGGGCGTCACCGTCGCCCAGATGACCCAGCGCTTCCTGCGGGTCCACCAGATGGACAAGGTCAAGGTCGCCGCGGCCATCTCGCGCAGCGGTCAGAAGACCCTCATGTTCACCCGCACCAAGCGCATGGCCGACAAGCTCGTCGAGCAGCTCAACGAGCAGGGTGTGAAGGCCGCTGCCATCCACGGCGACCTCCGCCAGAGCCAGCGCGAGAAGTCGCTCGCCGACTTCACCGCCGGGAAGCTCAACGTGTTGGTGGCCACCGACGTCGCCGCCCGCGGCATCCACGTCGACGACATCGACATCGTGATCCACTTCGATCCGCCGGAGGACCACAAGGCGTACCTCCACCGCTCGGGCCGCACCGCCCGCGCCGGCCAGGGCGGCCTGGTCGTGACCCTGCTGCTCTGGGACCAGGAGCTCGAGGTCAAGCGCCTCCAGAAGCGCCTCGGCGAGAACCAGCCGATGCCCGAGGTGTTCTCGAACAACCCGATCCTCGCCGACCTCACCAACTGGGTCCCGGTCGACAAGGTCTGATCCCCGGATCGGCGGCGGAGCGGGGGCGGATCCGATGCGGTGGACACGACGAGCTGGACGGGCGTTCGCCGTGCCGGCCGTGCTCGCCGTCGCGGTCGCGTCGTGCAGCAGCGGCGACGGCGGGGGAGCGGTTCCGACGTCGACGACCAAGCCAGCGGCGGCGGTGGCGCCGCCGACCGGCGTGCTGGTCCCGGGCGGGTCGATCACGCTCGGCTCCGCGGATGCCGACGTCGATGCCTCGTTCGAGGACGGCGCGTTCCGGTTCGCCAGCCGCTTCGACGACCGCCAGCTCGATGTCGCGTCCGACGAGGGCACCTTCCTCTCCGCGGAGGGCATCCCGCTCCGCTGCGGCGACCTGGCCCACGGGCCGGACGAGCCCACGCTGAAGGAGCGCACGAAGATCACGGGGCCGCGCTCCCAGCTCGTGGTGGAGGACGGCGACGGTGCCGAGGTCACCATCACTGCGGTCAGCCCGGCCGCGCAGGAGGTCAACCCGAAGGCCCTGACCGGGATCCCCTCGGGCGAGCTCCTCTCGTCCGTGCTGGTGAGCCCGGAGCTGGCGCTGCGGCTGGCCGACCAGCCCGCCGACGACCCGCTCACGGTCGTCCGGTGGCAGCACGCGTTCGACGTCGGCCTCACGGTCGAGGCCGAGCTCGCCGGCTCGCTGTCGCGGGAGCTGTCCTACCGGTTCGCGTTCGACGGCCCCGGCGAGCAGGGCGTCTCCACCAACCTGCTCGGCATCCCGTGCAACGAGCGCAGCTCCGCCACCCGCGCCACGCCGACCGCGAGCTACCAGCTGGTGCTGCTCGTGGGCGGGTCCACGCTGCGGGTCGACGGCGAGGACCAGACGGACACCGTCGCCGATCCGGCGATGCAGGGGTCGTGGGCGGTCGCCCAGGTCACGGCCGAGGCCGGCACCGCCAAGGTCGAGGTCCTCGACCGGGACGGCACGCGCACCGACCACTGGACCCTCACGTACCACCCGCCCGGCGACCTCTGACCGCTCGGCCGGAGGGCGGGGATCGTCAGGGGCTCCCTCGGGCGACCGCTCCTCGTGCCCCCTCCCTCGGTGGCCGGTAGCGTCGGCGCCACCTTGCGGGAGGTGGCGTTGGTGGGCCTGTTCAAGAACCTGAAGGCGATGACGGAGGCGGTCGCTGCTGGCGCCCGCGGCGAGGGACCCTCGGCGGAAGCCCTCGCATCGCTCACACCGGAGCAGCGGGCGGCGTACGACGCCCAGCTCGCCGCCCAGGCAGCGGCGTACGAGGAGGCGGCCGCCGCCCGGACCGCGCTCGAGGACTCCCGTCCGCTCGCCGGGCCGGCGGGGGCGTGGGCCTACGGGTCCGCCGGGGGGCCGACCGCGGAGGAGCTCGCCCGGATGAGCGCGGCGGAGCAGCTGGAGCAGACGATGGCGGCGTCGAAGGCACAGTTCCGCGACCTGCTCCGCAACCCGCTCGGCGGTGCGCCGCCTCCGCCTCCGCCGCCCGTGCCGGGCGCGTCCTCGGACCGCGCCACCCAGGCGGCGGCCGAGCGGGCGATGCGCGACGCCGCCCGGGCGCCGTACCGCGCCACGACCACCGGACCGGTCTCGTTCACCCGGCTCGCCACCCGGGGCGAGTCCCAGGTCGAGGAGGTGGGCGCCTACCTCGGCTCGAGCGGCCTCGCCGGCCGGCCGGACCTGGTCTTCGGCGCGTACCGGGTGCCCGACGTGATCGGACTCGGCACGATCGCTCAGGGCAGCAAGGTCGTGGAGTGGGACGTCGTCCACGGCGCGGCCGATGCCCTGCCGCCCGCTCCGGCGGCCGTCTCGACGCGGTTCGACGGCGAGGACACCTGGGTCGCCCGGTCGATCGGGGAGCCCTCGGTGCTCGACGAGGAGCTCGCCATCGCCTTCCTCGGGACGGCCGGGGTCGGCCCGGACCGGTGCCTCGGGATCGCCCGGTCGCTGGAGGTGCGGTCCCGGGGCGGCGACGAGACGGGTGGGTCGAGGACGGTGGTGCGGGTCACCGGCATGGAGGTCCTGCACCCGGCCGACGTGCCGGGCCCGCAAGCACTCGAGCACCTCGATGGGCTCCGGCCGCTGGACCTGCCGCTGGCCGGTCCGCCCGGTGTCCGGTTCGAGGTCCTGAACTGGTCGGCGGTCGCGTCGGTCGTGCACCCCGCCGGGCACAAGGCGGTGCCGGTGCCGTCCCCGTTCCCGTACCTCCCGAGCACGCCACAGGAGCTGCTCGGCGCCTACCTCGAGGTGGTCGGCATCCACCCGGCGCACTGCTACTCGGTCGCCGTCACCGAGGACAGCGCCCGCACCGTCGACGGCACCGGGACCAAGGCGGGCGTCGGCTTCACCACGAACGTCGGCGAGGAGCAGCCGTGCGCCGACGGCACGATGCGGCGGCGGCTCACGGGCGGGTCGGTCGTGGTCATCGCGTACCTCGATGCCGAGGCCTACGCCGAGGGGCGGGAGCGCTGGGCGGCGTACGAGCGGGACGTGCTCCAGACGCGGCTCCACCGGGGGACCGGCGCGCGGCGGCCGGTCGAGGCCCCGCTGTTCGACGACCTGCCCGGCGGCATCCGGACCCTGGTGAAGGTGGTCGACCGCGTCGACACGATCCTCGACGGCGGCGGCCCCCTGGACGGCCTCCCGCCGCACCGCTACTGCTGGCCGCCCCGAGACGCCCGCTGACGCAGCGTCTCCTCGGTCCGCAGGCGGCCTGCGGGTTGGCAGGGATCGTCAGGGAGTTGTCCTTGTGCCGCGGCCCGGTCGGCTGCACGCTGATACCCCCAGGGGGTATCCATTCTCCCGTGAACCGAGGAGCCCACCGTGCACCGCATCGCCACCATCGCCGCCCCTGTCGTCCTCGCCGGAACCCTCGCCCTCGCCGGGTGCGGCTCCGCCGGGTCGAGCCGAGCCGAGTCCCGGCCCCAGCGGACCGCATCGACGACGACCTCGGCACCGCCCGTCCGGCCCGACGGGCCCGTCGATGCCCTCGTGCCCGTCGGTGCCGACGGCGAGCGGATGCACCTCACCTGCACCGGTGCGGGGGACGAGACGATCGTCCTCGTCTCGGGCTTCGGCGACGACGGGTCGAGCTGGGACCTGGTGGCCCCGGAACTGGCCGAGGAGGCCCGGGTCTGCATCCCGGTGCGCTTCGGCCTGGGAACCAGCGATGCCCCGCCCCGCGTGCAGACCTTCGCCACCGAGGCCGAGGACCTGCACCACCTGCTCGCCGCCGCCGGCGAGCCCGGTCCGTACATCGTGGCGGGCCACTCGTTCGGCGGCGCTGAGGCCGTGGCGTTCGCCGCTGCGCACCCCGAGGACGTGACCGGGCTGCTGCTGCTCGATGCCAGCCCCACCACCTGGCCCGAGGCTGCGTGCGCGGTCCCGGACGACGGCTCGGAGGCGGCCGGCTCGTTCCAGGCGGCCTGCGCGTCGTTCTCCGACCCGGCCGCGAACCCCGAGCGCCTCGATGGGCCGGCGGCGTTCGACGAGGTGGCCCAGGTCCGCTCGCTGGGCGACGTGCCGATGGCCGTGCTGACCCGGGCCGACGTCGTCTATCCCGGCCTCGCCCCGGCATCCGAGCAGGCCCTGGCGGAGACGTGGCAGGCCGGCCAGGAGCACTGGGCGTCGCTGTCGTCGGCGGCGGAGGTGGTCCCGGTCGAGCGCACCGGGCACGGCATCCAGCTCGAGCAGCCCGGCGTCGTCGTGGACCAGGTTCGGGCGCTCCTCGACTGACCGTCAGCGGCGGACCGTCAGCGGCGGACCCGGTACCGGAGGCCGACGACGCCGTTGTCGAACGATCGGGTCGACAGCAGCTCGAGGTCGACCTGGCGCTCATCCTGGGCGAACATCGGGCGGCCGCCGCCGACGAGGACCGGGAAGGTCCGGATGTAGTACTCGTCGATGAGGCCGAGCCCGGCGACCTGGGCGGCGAGGTCGGCGCCGGCGATGGCGATGTCGCCCGGGGCATCGTCGTGGCGCAGGCGGTCGAGCTCCTCCGCCAGGGTCCCGGTGGCGAGGTCGTGGTTCCCCTCGACCTCGGTGAGGGACCGGGAGAACACCAGCTTGGGCAGCGCGTTCCAGAGGCTCCGCCATTCGAGCTGGTCCTCGTCGAGCGTGGCCGGGTCCACAGTCTCCCAGTAGCGCATGGCTTCGTAGATCCGCCGGCCCAGGAGGTGGATGCCGACCTGGCGGACCTCGTCGATCGACGACCGGAACAGCTCCTGGCTGGGCCCGGTCCACTGGAACCCGCCGTCGGGCCCGACGATGTACCCGTCGAGCGACATCCCCATCGAGTAGGTCACCTTGCGCATGCGTCGCCTCCTGGCCGTCTGACCTGCACCGTAGGGGCCGGGCAGGTGGGGATGGGGCGGTGGATCCCGCCCGGTGTCCGGTGGAGACGGCCGCCCGCCGCCGAACTCATCGGTCGATGCGGCATCGGCATCGATCCGGCGTTCACGCCACGCTGACGGTGCTCGGCCCGGAACGGTTGTGGCGGTGGCCGATCGGTGGCGTAGGGTGACCGGGTCATCACGAGCGGCCTGAGCGATCGGGTCCGGCAACCTGGGAAGGACACCCAAGGTGCCTCTCGCCTCGGCGGGGATGTGGCCGGTTCTCCGGCAACGAAGTGTCCGGGCTCCGGCCCGTCGCTGGCACCTGGTGACCAACCCGCCAACGCAGCGAGGAGGTCGGTCATGGAAGAAGCAGCGGGACACTGGTCCGATGCCGCCTCGCTCGCGGTGCCGCCGTGGATCCAGCCCCACTCCAGCACCGTGCCCGCCACGGGTGCCTGGAAGCCGAGCGACCCGCTGGGCCAGCGCCAGTTCATGCGGATGGCGGTGGATCGGGCGTTCGTGCTCGAGGGCGGCGGGCTGCTCAACGACATCACCATCTGCTTCGAGACCTGGGGGCAGCTGGCCGACGACGGGTCCAACGCCATCCTCGTGTGCCACGCCCTCACCGGTGATTCCCATGCAGCCGGCCCCGCCGGCGACGGCCACCCCACGCCGGGCTGGTGGGACGACCTGATCGGCCCGGGCCGCTACCTCGACACGGACCGCTGGTTCGTCGTGTGCGTCAACGTCCTCGGCGGCTGCCAGGGGTCGGCCGGTCCGGCGTCGCCGATGCCGGACCGCCGAGGCTGCTACGGCCCGAACTTCCCGGTGGTGTCGATCCGCGACATGGTCCGCACCCAGGCCCGGGTCGCCGACGCCCTGGGCATCGCCAGGTGGCACGCGGTGATCGGCGGTTCGATGGGCGGGATGCAGGCGCTGGAGTGGGGCGTCATGTACCCCGAGCGGGTCGGGCGGCTCGTCGCCATCGCCACCACCACCGCTGCGTCCGCCCAGCAGATCGCCTGGTGGAGCACGGGGCGCCGGGCCATCGCCCTCGACCCGAAGTGGCGCGACGGCCACTACTACGACGCGGCGCCCGGTGACGGCCCCCATGCCGGCCTGGCGCTGGCTCGCCAGATCTCGCAGGTCACGTTCCGCAGCGACGACGTCTTCACCGACAAGTTCGGCCGGGTGCCGGTGGAGCCGCTGGCCGGCGGCTTCGAGATGTGGCAGCGGTTCGAGGTCGAGCGGTACCTCGACTACCACGGCATCAAGCTGGCCCGGCGCTTCGACGCCAACTCGTACCTGCTGCTGACCAAGGCCATGGACCTGCACGACATCGGCCGGGGGAGGGGCAGCCTCGAGGCGGCCCTCAAGCGGATCCAGGCGCCCGTCCTGTCGATGGGCATCACCTCCGACATCCTCTACCCGGAGTACCAGTCGGTGGACCTCGTGGCCGGCGTCGAGGCGGTCGGCGGCCGGGCCACCTACCACCAGATCGACAGCCCCCACGGGCACGACGCCTTCCTCATCGATCACGACCAGGTCGCTGCCGCCCTGGTCCCGTTCCTGGAGACACCCACCTCGTGACCACCGAACCCACCTCCGAGCCCGCGGCGGGCCTCCACCCCGAGACCGTCGCCATCCGGTCGGGCCGCGTCGGCGACGCCACGTCGCTCGCGCCGGTCCTGTGGCCCACGTCGACCTTCGTGTCGCCCACCGTCGACGACGCCCGCCGCTTCGCCACCTCGGTGGGCGCCGACCGCTTCTACTCGCGGTACGGCAACCCGACGGTGAGCGGCTTCGAGGACGCCATCGCCCAGCTCGAGGGGGCCGAGGCCGCCCGGGCGTACGGGTCGGGGATGGGTGCGGTCACCGGCGTGGTGCTGGGCCTCTGCTCGGCCGGCGACCACATCGTCGCCCAGCGCCAGCTCTACGCCGCCACCCAGCTGGTGTTCCAGGCGATGTGCCCCCGCTTCGGCATCGACGTCACGTTCGTCGACGGCACCGAGCCCGGTGCGTTCGCCGCTGCGGTGATCCCGGGCAAGACCACCCTGGTGTTCGCCGAGACCCCGGCGAACCCGCGCCTCGACGTGATCGACCTCGACGAGCTGGGCGCCATCGCCGGTCCGGTCACCGTCGTCGACTCCACGTTCGGCACGCCGATCCTGCAGCAGCCGCTGAAGCACGGCGTCGATCTCGTGATCCACTCGGCCACCAAGGGCATCGCCGGCCACAACGACGCCACCCTCGGCGTGGTCGCCGGCAGCAAGGAGCTCGTCGACTGGCTGTGGGGCTTCGCCGTGCTCCAGGGCGCGCCGGCCTCGCCGTACGACGCGCTCAACGCCACCCGGGGCATCCGCACGCTGCCCATCCGCATCGCGCGCCAGTCGGCCACGGCCCTGGCCCTGGCCACCGCCCTCGAAGCCCATCCGGGTGCCACCGAGGTGCGGTACCCGGGCCTCGCCTCGCACCCGCAGCACGAGCTGGCGTCGCGCCAGATGGCGAGCGGCGGCACGCTGATCGCGTTCGACGTGGTCGGCGGACTGGACGAGGGGCGGCGGTTCGTGGAGGCCGTGCAGATCGCGCAGCACGCCACGTCGCTCGGCGGTCCCGAGACGCTGGTGACGCACCCGGCGTCCACGACCCACGTGAACCTGCTCCCGGACGAGCTGGCCGCGAACGGCATCGGCCAGGGCACGATCCGCGTGTCGGTCGGCCTCGAGCACGAGGACGACCTCATCGCCGACTTCACCCGGGCCCTCGCCGCCGCCACCGCCTGAGGTCCCGGCGAACCCCGTCGCTAGCGTGCCGGGGTGCCTGAGCTGCTGGAGGTCGAGGTCTACCGGCGGCTGGCCGACAAGGCGGTGGGCCGCACGGTCGACGTGGTCGAGGCGCCCGACAGCTGGTTCCTCAAGGGCGGTCTGACGCCGGGCGAGGTCATCGACGCGGTCGAGGGCGCCACCGTGCTCGGGACGGATCGCCGCGGCAAGCTCCTCACCGTCGACCTCGGAGCGGAGCGGCCGGTGCTCGGCCTGCGGTTCGGCATGACCGGGCGGCTGGTCCTCGACGGCGAGGCCCCGATCAGCCAGCTCGAGTACGCGTCCGGGCGCGACGAGCCCGAGTGGGACCGCTTCGCCCTCCGCTTCACCGACGGGACCCGGCTCCGCCTGTCCGACCCGCGCCGGCTGGGCGGCGTCGAGCTCGATCCGGACCTCGGTGCGCTGGGGCCCGACGCCTGGTCCGTGGGGGTGGGGGAGCTGCGCGCCCTGCTCGCCGGATCGACCGCACCGCTCAAGGCCCGCCTGCTCGACCAGCACCGCCTCGCCGGCTTGGGCAACCTCCTCGTGGACGAATCGCTCTGGCGGGCCCGGCTCGACCCGGCCCGGCCGGCCGGTTCGCTGTCCGACGCCGAGCTCCGCCGGCTGCAGCGGCGCATCGTGTCCACGGTGGGGGACCTGTTCGAGCGAGGCGGCTCGCACCGCGGCGACCTGCAGGTCGAACGGCACCGCAACGGCCACTGCCCCCGGTGCGGCGCCCCGCTCGACCGGCGCACGATCGGCGGCCGGACCACCTACTCCTGCGGGCCCTGTGCACGGGCGGCGGCGGGCTGACCGGTAATCTCTGCACCTCGTGGCCACCCGACCCCGCATCCTCCTCCTGACCCTCGCGCTCGGGTTCGCCGCAGCCGTGCTGCCGGCGTCGCTCGCCACGGCCGCCCCGACGCAGGATCCGGGTGCGAGCTTCGGCGGCGTCGGCGCGGAGACCAGCACCTCGATCGCCCCCACCACCACGGCGGCCACGGCCACCACCGAGGGCTCGAAGAACAACCAGACCCTGGTCGAGTCCGAGGACCAGCCCGAGACGGCGATCTTCACCGAGAGCCGCAAGGTGGCCGCGATCATCGGCGGCCTCGTGTTCGTCGCCCTCGCCATCTTGCTGCTGACGATCCGCTACATCCGGACCACCAAGCCGGTGGCGCCCGGCGACGTCTCGGACCTGCCGTTCCTCGCCGACGACGTCGACGTCGACGACGACGAGGTGTTCGTCGTGGGGCTCGACGAGGACAAGGTCGCCCCGGCGACGCCCGTCATCCCCGACACCGCCGGCGAGGCGTCGACCACAGCCCTGGCCGCCACGCCGGGCACCGATCACGCCAGCGCCGACGACGACTGGGAGCCCAAGACCGACGAGCACCAGCGCGTCGAGATCCCGAGCGGCACCACCCTCGCCCGGCCCAGCACCGCGGCCCGCCGCAAGACGCTGGGCGTGAGCCCGGACTGAGCGGTCCGCTCTGCTGCCGCCCAGGTCGGCGGTAGCGTTGGCCCATGGCCGACTCGCTCGACATCGACGCAATGCTCGCCCGCTTCCGCGACCGCGCCACCGCGGTCCGCAAGCGCAACCTGCCGCCGGTGGGCGGCGAGGAGCGCACCCGGCTGGTCGAGCAGGCGCAGACCGACTTCCAGGACTTCGCCATCATCGGCGACGCAACGGGCACCCTCGAGGACGGCGTCCTGACGCTCACCGTCGACCTCCGACCCAAGGGGTGAGCGCCCGCTTCGACGCGGCGGTCGCGGCCATCGACGAGACCAACGCGGACGACCCGGTCCGCCTCGTCGTCGAGGGCGGCGAGCGGGCCAAGGAGCTGGTGCACGCCGACCTCGTCGAGCACTGGGTCCGCACGCTGGACCCCGACGCCACCGAGCTCCAGCTCCTCGCCGCCCGGGCGCACCACCTGCGCCGCTGGGTCGTGCCCCGCAGCGACTACCCCGAAGGCCGTTCGGGCTACCTGCGCTGGCGCACCGACCACAAGAAGCGCCAGGCGGCCGAGGTCGCCGAGATCCTGCGGTCGGCGGGCTACGAGGACGACGAGGTCGAGCAGGTGGCGGGGATCGTCGCCAAGCGGCACCTGGCCACCGACCCGGTCGTCCAGACCCACGAGGACGCGCTCTGCCTGGCGTTCCTGCAGCTCCAGTTCGACGAGCTGACCGACCAGCTGGGCGACGACCACATGGTCGAGGTCGTCCGCAAGACCCTCGCCAAGATGAGCCCCGCCGGGATCGCTGCGGCCGGTTCGCTGACGCTCAGCGACCGGGGCGTGCGCATCGTGCAGGCCGCTTCTGCGTAGACGGGCCGGACGCCCTCCGGGGTCGCGTACAGTCCCAGCACCAGCGACCTGAGGGGTTCGATATGACGTGTCCAGCTTGCGCCGCCGAGAACGACCCGAGCTCGAAGTTCTGCATGGCCTGCGGCACCGCGCTGGCACCGCCGGAGCCGGCCACCACGGTGTTCGACCCGGGTCCGTTCGGGTCCGACACCGCCGGCGATGCCCCGGCCGAGCCCGTCGGCACGGACCCCATCACCGCCTGGGCCTCGCCCGCGCCGGAGGACGTGCTGACGACCGGTGCGGCCGACGACGCCGGCTCGGCGAGCGAGCCCGACGCCCCGGCTCCCGCCTTCGGCGCCTTCGGTGGCTCCACCGACGAGCCGGCTCCGGCCGCATCGGAGGCCGAGCTCGAGGGCGCCGCCGACGCGCCCG
>DATMGQ010000088.1:0-11115 GCA_035555395.1 Acidimicrobiales bacterium | reverse complement strand
TCCCGGCCCGGGCGCTGGCGTTCGCCGGGTTCACGGCGCTGAGCGGGCTCGCCGGCCTCGTCACCCGGTCCAAGCCCGACGGCGTGCTGGCGATGTCGCCGCCGCTCACGCTGGGCGCGGCCGGGTGGGCGATCGCCCGTTCGCACCGGATCCCGTTCGTGTTCAACATCCAGGACGTGTTCCCCGACGTCGCCGTCGAGCTCGGCGCCATCACCGATCCCCGCGTGATCAAGGTGGCCAGCTGGCTGGAGCGGGAGACCTACCTGCGGGCCGACGCCGTCACCGTCCTGTCCGACGACCTGAAGGCCAACGTCGCCGCCAAGATCAGCGGACGACGGGGCGCCGCAGGCGACCCGGACAAGGTCCGGGTGATCCCGAACTTCATCGACACCGACTTCATCCGGCCCGCCGAGCGCGAGAACGCCTACCGGCGGGAGTTCGGCCTCGAGGGCAAGACCGTGGTGATGTACGCCGGCAACGTGGGCTGGTCGCAGTCGCTCGACCTGGTCCTGGCGGCGGCCGCCCACCTCGCCGACGATCCCGACGTGGTGTTCGTCATCAACGGCGGCGGCGTGGCCCGCGAAGGGCTCATGGCCCAGGCCGCCGGCCTCCCGAACGTGCGGTTCGTCGACATGCAGCCCAAGTCCCGGCTGCCCGAGGTGGCCGCAGCGGCCGACATCCACGTCGTCCCGCTGCGGACCGGGCTGGCCCGCTCCAGCGTGCCGTCGAAGCTGTACACGATCCTGGCCTCGGGTCGGCCCGTGGTGGCGTCCGTCGACGCCGGCACCGAGGTCGCCCGCACCGTGGTGGAGGCAGGCGCAGGGCTCGCCGTGCCCCCGGACGACGCGGAGGCCTTCACGAAGGCCCTGGTCCGCCTGATCGAGGCGCCGGACGCGGCGGCCGACATGGGCGCAGCCGGGCGGCGGTTCGTGGAGCGCTGGGCGTCGCCGGCCGGCGTGGCCGCCGCCTACGACGACCTGTTCACGGAGCTCATCGGGCGCTGACCCGAATCCTGCCGGAGGGGGTCCGCCCACTAGCGTGGCCCCCCATGGCATCGTCTTCATCGGCCAAGAAGGTCGCGCGCGTCGCGGCGAAGAGCGGGTCCGGCAAGCCGGCCGGCGCATCCGCAGGCAGCAACCGGAACTGGCTCTTCGGCCTGGGCATCGTCGTGATCGTCGCCCTCGGCATCGGTGTCGTCTTGATGGCCCGCAACGAGAACGGCGGCTACGGCGACAACTCCACGCCACCCAAGGCGAACCTCCAGAACGGCGATCCGTTCGACCACTGGCACGCCGCCTTCGCCATCGAGGTCTGCGGCACCGAGCTCGACCCGCTGCAGGACGGCCCCACCGACGTGCAGGGCGTCCACACCCACGGTGACGGCCTGGTCCACATCCACCCGTTCACCCGTGCCGCGGCCGGCAAGCGGGCCACGCTGTCCCGGTACTTCAAGCAGGTCGGCCTCACCGTCACCGACGACGGCTTCGAACTGCCCGAGGGCATGACGATGGAGGACGGCGCCACCACCGTGAAGGTGGGGGAGACCACCTGCGCCGGCAAGCCCGGTGAGCTGGTGCTCGCCCACTGGAAGGACGCGGCCACGGCCGCCGGCACCAAGCCCGACAAGATCTACCGCGGCGACTTCGGCTCGGTCCGCTTCACCGAGGACCTCGGCGCCTACACCCTCGCGTTCATCCCGAAGGGCCAGGACGGCGACATCAACCCGCCGTCGTCGGCGGCCGACATCGAGACGCTGGGTGCCGCCGACGCCGGGGGCACGCCCACCGACAGCTCCACGGCCACCACCACGCCCGCCTCGGACACCACCGAGCAGAAGAGCGACGGATGAAGGCGGTCGTGCTGGTCGGCGGGTTCGGCACGCGCCTCCGCCCCCTCACCCTCACCCGGCCCAAGCAGATGCTGCCGATCCTGCACCGGCCGATGATCGAGCACGTGCTCGAGCACCTCGCCGACCACGGGATCACCGAGGCCGTCTTGTCCATGGGCTACAAGCCCGACGCGTTCGCCGACGCCTACCCCGACGGCCAGCACGCCGGCGTGGCCCTGCACTACGCCATCGAGCCCGAGCCGCTCGACACCGCCGGCGCCATCCGCTTCGCGGCGCTCGACGCCGGCATCGACGAGCGGTTCGTCGTCGTCAACGGCGACGTCCTGACCGACCTCGACATCGGGGCGCTCGTGGCCTTCCACGACGAGCACGGCGGCGAGGGCACCATCGCCCTCCACCAGGTCGAGGACCCCTCCGCGTTCGGCGTGGTCCCCACCGACGCCGACGGCCGCGTGGAGGCCTTCGTGGAGAAGCCCTCCCGCGAGGAGGCGCCCACCGACCTCATCAACGCCGGCACCTACGTGCTCGAGGCAGCGGTGCTCGACCGGATCGCCGATGGCCGCAAGGTCTCCATCGAGCGCGAGGTCTTCCCGGCCATGGTCGCCGACCGGGCGCTCTACGCCATGTCCGGCGACACCTACTGGATCGACACCGGCACCCCGTCGAAGTACCTCCAGAGCCAGCTCGACCTGCTCGACGGCCTGCGCGGCGAGCCCGCGGTGGGCATCCACCCCGGGGCCCAGGTCGCGGACGATGCCAAGGTCGTCCGCTGCGTGGTGGGCGAGGGCGCGGTCATCGAATCGGGCGCCGTCCTGCACGACGCCGTCCTGCTCTCCGGTGCCCACGTCGGCGAAGGTGCGGTCGTGGAGCGTGCCGTCCTCGGCGAGGGCGCGGTGGTGGGCGCAGGCGCCCGCATCGACGATCTGGCCGTGCTGGGCGACCATGCTGTGGTCGGCCCGCACCTGCGGGTCTCCGGAGGGACCGTCGGCGTCGGCGAGCACCTCGAGACCGGATCCTGACCCAGGGGGGACACCACCACATGCGCGCACTCGTGACCGGCGGCGCCGGCTTCATCGGCTCGACCCTCGTCGACCGCCTGCTGGCCGAGGGCCACGAGGTCGACGTGGTGGACGACCTGTCCAGCGGCTCGATGGCCAACCTGGCCGATGCCCGGGCCAACGGCGAGCACAAGTTCCAGTTCCACCGCATGGACATCCGCGATGCGTCCCTGGTGGAGCTCATCGAGCGGCGCCAGCCCGAGGTGATCTTCCACCTCGCCGCGCAGATCGACGTGCGGGTCTCGGTCACCGACCCGGTCCACGACGCCATGATCAACGTGATCGGCTCGCTGCACGTCCTGGAGGGCGCTCGCCGGGGCGGGACCCGCAAGGTCGTCTTCGCCTCGAGCGGCGGCACGATCTACGGCGTGGTCGCCGACGAGGACCTGCCGGCCGACGAGTCGCTGCCCCAGCGCCCGGTGTCGCCCTACGGCATCACCAAGAAGGTCGTGGGCGACTACCTCTACGCGTACCGCGAGCTGCACCAGCTCGAGTTCACCGCCCTGGCGCTGGCCAACGTCTACGGCCCCCGACAGGACCCCCACGGCGAGGCCGGCGTGGTGGCGATCTTCGCCGGCCGCCTGCTGCGAGACGAGCCGTGCACCATCTTCGGCGACGGCTCCCAGACCCGTGACTACGTGTTCGTCGACGACGTCGTCGATGCGTTCGTGCGGGCTTCGGACAAGGGCGACGGCCTCATCATCAACATCGGGACGGCCACCGAGACCTCGGTGAACGACCTCTACGCCACGATGGCCCGCGTCGCCGGGGTCGATCGGGCGGCGACGCTCGCCGATGCCCGCCCGGGTGAGCTGGCCCGCTCCTCGCTGAACCCCTCGCGCGCCGAGATGCAGCTCGGGTGGAAGCCGTGGACCGACCTCGCCGCCGGCAGCGCCGCCATCCTCGAGTTCTTCCGCACGCGCGACGGCCAGGGCTGACCGCACCGCATCGGGTCCGGCCGCCGGGCTGAGGCGGACCGGCTAGCGGAACAGGTCTTCGGCGGGATCGCGGACGATCTCGTCGCGCACGCTGCTGGTGCGCAGCCACGACGGGTCGACGCCGCGGATCACCGCCACCGGGAGGCCGGTGGCCTTGCCCAGCACCAGGTCGGCTGCCCCGGCCAGCTCGTCGACGATGGCGACCTCGGTGACCTGGAGCTCGCGGCCCTGGGTGTCGTGGGTGCCCCGGTGGTCGAGGATGGCGCCGATGCCGGCGCACCCGATGGCGACGTCGGTGAGGCCGCGACGCCAGGTGCGCCCGAACGTGTCGCTGACGATGACCCCGACCTCGACGCCGGCGCGGGCGCGGATGCCGTCGCGGATGCGGCGGGCGGAGCGATCGCTGTCCTCGGGCAGGAGCGCGGCGTAGCCCAGCTCCACGTTGGACAGGTCGATGCCGGCGTTGGCGCAGACGAAGCCGTGCTTGGTCTCGGAGATGACGAGGTCGCCCCGGCGGCGGAGCACGCGGACCGTCTCCTCCTCGACGAGGGCCTTGTGGCTGAGCGGGTCGTCGGGGTCGACGGCCACCAGCCGGTTCTCGGCCTTCGACACGATCTTCTGGGTGACAACCACGACGTCGCCGTCCTCGAGGCCGCCGTGGTGGTCGGCGACGGCGGTGGCGATGATCCCGGCGAGGTCGTCGCGGGGCCGGATCTCGCCGATCCCGGTGACGCCGAAGATCCGCAGCTCGCTCATCCGGCCAGCACCGTGCGAGCGAGCTCGGCCGCGACCTCGGGGGTGCGCATGATGCTCTCGGCCAGGATCGGCCGCATGCCCTCGGCAGCCACGGCATCGGCCAGGTCGGCATCGGCGTGGTCGATGACCAGGGCCTCGGCGAGCGGGGCGTAGAGCTTGGCCACGCCGACGACGGTGGCCTCGTGGCCCAGCTCGGTGAGCAGCCGGTCGGCCGGGCCCTTGAGGGCGGATCCGGCGACGATGGGGGAGACGGCCACCGTGTCGGCTCGCCGGGCGATGAGCGCCTCGCGCACGCCGGGCACGGCGAGGACGGGGTCGATCGACACGATGGGGTTCGACGGGGCGAGCACGACGCGGTCGGCGTCGGCGAGCGCCTGGAGGACGTCGGGGCCCGCCGTCGCCGCCTCGGCGCCGTCGAAGCGGATGGCCGACACGGGGACGCCGTGCTGGCGCTGGACGAAGTACTCCTGGAAGCCGACCTCCAGACCGGCGTCGTCGCCCTCGGCGAGCGTGACCCGGGTGCGGAGCCGGTCGTCGGTGGCGGGGAGCAGGCGGAGCCCGAGGCCCCACGCATCGGTGATCTCGGCGGTGACCTCGGTGAGCGTGGCGCCCTCGGCGAAACGCTGGGTCCGGTAGAGGTGGGTGCCCAGGTCCCGGTCGCCCAGGCCGAACCACGAGATGCCGCCGTAGCGCTTCACGCTGTCCATGGCCTGCCAGCTCTCGCCCTTCAGGCCCCACCCGGTCTCCGGGTTGATCTCACCGGCGAGCGTGTAGGTGATGGTGTCGAGGTCCGGGCTGATGCGCAGGCCGTGCAGCTCCAGGTCGTCGCCGACGTTGACGATCGCGGTGACGTTCGCGGGGTCCACCACCTGCACGATCCCCGACAGCATGCGGGCCGCACCGACCCCTCCGGCGAGCACCGTGACCAACGTTTCCGACGTGTCCTGCACGGCCGTGGACCCTACCGGCGCCCCCGGACCGCCCGGCAGTTCACACGGCCTCGATCCGAGCACCCGGGGCGAGGACCCGGAGATCGTCGGGGTCGCTGGTGAAGATCGTGCGTCCGTCGCGCACCGCCACGAGCGCGACGTGGGCGTCGACCACATCCGACGTTCCCGTTCGGCCGAGGATCTCGCCGACCCGTCTCGCATCGGAGCCGTCGAGCGGTCGGAGCTCGACATCGGACGAACGGAGGAGGCGCGCGAGCTCGACCTGTCGGGCGCCGTCCCGCCAGGCCTGGGCGACGCATCCCGTGGGGACGGCGATGCGGACGTGGGCTTCGAAGGCGATGGTGAGATCGACGGCGCGCAGGCGATGGCGTCGCTCGAGCGCGATCAGCGCGCCGGTGTCGAGCACGATCCCGGTCACGGCCGCAGTCCCAGGCGGCGCTCGCTCTCCTCGCGCTCCTCGGGTGTGGGCGGTCCGCCGGTCTCCTCGAGGATCTCGTCGAGCATGCGGACGTAGGCCGCGTCGGCGTCGAGCGAGTCCAGCGCGGCCCACTCGAAGAAGGCCGAGACGCTCCGCGCCGCACCGGCATCGACCGCCTGGTTGACCAGGGCGAGGACGTCGGGATCCACCGTGATCGTGATGCGGGTCTTCACCTTGCCGGAACTCATACTCAAGATCATATGACCGGCCTCCGGGACGTGACGATGGGTTTCGAAACGTACCGAAGAGGTCTGACAGGGACGTCGGGTGCGCCGCACCGCGAGCGGGCGCTGTCAGGATGGCGTCGTGCTCGATGCGGTGGCGGAATGGGACTGGTGGCAGGTCCTGGCGGTGAGCGTGGTGCTCAACGCCGCGACCCTCGCCACGTCGGTCGTGCTCTGGCACGGGCTCGTGCGCAGGTGGGACCTCACCGACCAGACCCGGGTCCCGGAACGGTCCGAGGTCCTGCTGACGGCCTCGACCGTGGCGATCAACGCCCTCGCCCTCCTGCCGGGTTGGTGGCTCTGGCGGGAGGGGTGGATCGAGCTGGCGCCGTCGAGCCTCGGCCGGACGGCGATCGACCTCGTGTACCTCATCGTCGGCGTGGACGCCGTGATGTACGGCGTGCACCGGGTGTTCCACTGGGGCCTGCTGTACCGGTGGTTCCACCGCATCCACCACGTGCCGGACCGGCGCATGACGCCGGTCTCGCTGTTCGTGATGCACCCGCTGGAGGCCGCCGGCTTCTCCGTCGTCCTGCTCGGGCTCATGGCCCTCGTCGACGTGACCCTGGCATCGGTGGTGGTGTTCTTCGGGCTGAACCTGACCGTGGGCACCCTCGCCCACCTGCCCCGCCGACCGGGCGCGGCGGAGCGGTGGTGGGACCGGTGGCTGGGCGGCACGGTGCCGCACCAGGGGCACCACGCCGACGAGGCGGCGGACTTCGGCTTCTACACCCAGGTCATCGACCGGGTGCTCGGGACCAGCAGCTGACCGGCTCGGTCAGCCCACCTCAGCGGGCGAGGTGGTCGAGGTCGCCGTTCAGGAAGGCGAGGTCGGCGTCGACCATCATGTTGACCAGCTCGGGGAAGCTGGTCTTCGGCTCCCAGCCGAGCTGCTTGGTGGCCTTCTCGTGGGTGCCGACGAGCAGGTCGACCTCGGCGGGGCGGAAGAACTTCTCGTCGATCTTCACGTACTGCTCGTAGTCCAGGTCCACCCGGCCGAACGCCAGCTCGCAGAACGAGCGCACCGTGTGGGTCTCGCCGGTGGACACGACGTAGTCGTCGGGGGAGTCCTGCTGGAGCATGAGCCACATGGCCTCGACGTAGTCGCCGGCGAAGCCCCAGTCGCGCTGGGCGTCGAGGTTGCCGAGGCGCAGCTCGTCGGCCATCCCGAGCTTGATCTTGGCCACGGTGTGGCTGATCTTGCGGGTCACGAACTCGAGGCCGCGACGGGGCGACTCGTGGTTGAAGAGGATGCCGGACGACGCGTGGAGGTCGTAGGACTCCCGGTAGTTGATGGTCATCCAGTGGCCGTAGACCTTGGCCACGCCGTAGGGCGACCGGGGGTAGAGCGGGGTGTCCTCGGCCTGCGGGACGGCCTGGACCTTGCCGAACATCTCGCTGGAGGACGCCTGGTAGAAGCGGATCTCCGGATCGACGAGGCGGATGGCGTCGAGGATGCGGGTCACGCCCAGGCCGGTGATCTCACCGGTCAGCACCGGCTGGGTGAAGCTGGTCTGGACGAACGACTGCGCAGCGAGGTTGTAGACCTCGTTCGGCCGGTGCTCCTGGAGGATGTGGATCAGCGACACCTCGTCGAGCAGGTCGCCCGGGACGAAGGTGATCTTGTCCTGGAGGTGGGCGATGCGCTCGAAGTTCACGGTCGACGAGCGCCGGACCATGCCGATCACCTCGTAGCCCTTCGAGAGGAGGAGCTCGGCGAGGTAGGAGCCGTCCTGGCCGGTGATGCCGGTGATGAGCGCGCGCTTGGTCATACGTAGGATTGTCCCCGGCCAGCCCGGCGGTGTCTGTCAACTGGGTTGGCAGGATTCCGACCGCCTCCGAAGGGCCTGCTCAGCGGCATGGACACCTGGGAACCCACCTGGCCGGGGCGCCCGCCCGGCGCCGGCTCGCTCGGCCAGCGCATCGCCACGCTCCGGGTCGACCGCGGGTGGACCCAGCAGCAGCTGGCCGATCGCCTGGGCATCTCGCGGGTGGCCGTCAGCCACCTCGAGACCGACCTGAACACGCCCTCGGAGCGCACCGTCGCCCTGCTCGCGGGCCTGTTCCGCCTGGAGCCGCACGACCTGGTCGCCGGCACGTCCTACCCCACGGCCAAGAGCGACCGGCTGCCGCTGGTGGTCACCCGGTGGACCGAGGTCGAGCACCAGCTCGGCCTGCTCAGCCGGGACCTCTGGTGGCTCGACGGCGCCGACGGCACCGCCGAGCCCGCGCCCCGTGCCTTCGTCGAACGGGTCCTGGGGGAGTGGGACACCACCCTCGCCAAGCTCGCCGACACCGTCAGCGACCCGGCGGAGTCGTCCCTCGTGGCCACCGCCCGGGAGGCGGTCAGCCACCGCCGACGGACCGAGCCGCCGGCGTAGCCGTCGACCCGGACGTCGGCGGGTGGGTCGCGGCGGCGGCCAGGTTGGCGATCATCGAGCCGAACACGATGCCGTGGAAGGGGTACACGGCCCACCAGTAGAGGTTCCCGGCCAGCCCGCGCGGGATGAACAGGGCGTGCTGGTGGAGCATCGAGCCGTCGCCGTCCTCGGTGATCGAGAACTCGAGCCAGGCGTCGCCCGGGAGCCGCATCTCGGCCCGCAGCCGGAGGATCCGGGGCCGTTCGAGCGCCTCGACCCGCCAGAAGTCGACGGCGTCGCCCAGGACCAGCCGGTCGGGGTGGCGCCGGCCGCGGCGGAGGCCGACGCCGCCGGCGAGGCGGTCGAGCAGGCCGCGCACCGCCCACGCGAGCGGGAAGGAGTACCAGCCGTGGTCGCCGCCGATGCCCTCGACCGCCCGCCACAGGTCCGCCGGGGCGACCGGCACGGCCAGGGACCGGTCGTCGCGGTAGACGGTCCCGCCGCTCCACTCGGGATCGGTCGGCATGGGGTTGCTCGGTGCGCCGGGCCAGGTCGCGTTGGACCAGCGGGTGACCACGTCGGCGTTGCGGATGCGGTCCAGCGCGAGGCGGACGGCCTCCTCGAACGGGCACAGGTCCTGCGGGATGAGCGCCTCGATGTCGTGCTCGTGGGCGACGGCGTTGTTGCGCAGCGAGCCGATCAGGGGCTGGGCGATGGCCTTGGGCACCGGCGTCACCACGTTGACCCACTGGCTGGAGAGCCACGGTGACAGGAGGGGGACGGGGATGATGGCGCGCCGCGCCAGCCCTGCCACCCGGGCGTAGCGCTGCATCATCTCGCGGTAGGTCATGACGTCCGGCCCGGCGATGTCGAACGCCCGGTCGGTGGCCGGGTCCAGGTCGAGCGTGCCGAGCAGGTACGTCAGCACGTTGCGGATGGCGATCGGCTGGACCTTCGACTCCACCCACTTCGGGGTCACCATCACGGGGAGGCGCTCGGTGAGGTAGCGCAGCATCTCGAACGAGGCCGAGCCGCTCCCGATGATGATCCCGGCCTGCAGGACCACCGCCGGCACGGGCCCGTCCAGGAGGATCTGGCCGACCTCGGCCCGCGATGCCAGGTGCGCCGACGCATCCTCGCCCTGGGGGACGAGCCCGCCGAGGTAGACGATGCGCTGCACGCCCGCCGCCGCTGCGGCCTCGGCCGTGTTGCGGGCCGCGGCGCGATCCGAGTCCTGGAAGCTCGCCCCCGTCCCGATCGAGTGGATCAGGTAGTAGACGACGTCGATCCCGGTCATGGCCTCGTCGAGGCTGGTCCGGTCGAGGGCGTCGCCCTCGCAGATCTCCACCGAGCCGGCCCAGTCGACCTCGGCGAGGTGCTCGGGGCGCCGGGTGAGGCACCGGACCCGGTGCCCGGCGTCGGCGAGGCGGGGCGCCAGGCGGCCGCCGATGTACCCGGTGGCCCCCATGACCAGGATCTCCTGCGGGCGCGTCGACACGCTCGTTGTTCGATCCTGCCGCCCCGCCTGGATGGCGCCCAGGTCAGGAGGTCGCGTTTGATCGAACAGGTGTTCGGCGCGAAGGTCTGGAGGTGGCGTTCAACAACCCCTCCATGCCGTGGTCGGAGCTCGAACGGCGGCTGACCGGGAAGGACGGCCGCGCCCCCTCGCCACCCTCGCCACCGGCGCCGTCCCCGTCCTCGCCGCCACCGGCACCGGAGTGGGCGAACGGGAGCGACAGCCCGGCCTGGTCCCGCAAGCGGGCCGCCTACGAGGCGCCCGCCGACATCGCCGGGGCCGCCCACCGGGGGGCGGTGCCCTACGCCGAGCTGCACTGCCACACGAACTTCAGCTTCCTCGACGGCGCCTCGCACCCCGAGGAGCTGGCCGAGGAGGCCGCCCGCCTGGGCCTCGAGGCGCTGGCGGTCACCGACCACGACGGCTTCTACGGCGTCGTCCGCTTCGCCGAGGCCGCCCGGGCCGTCGGGCTGCCCACGGTGTTCGGCACCGAGCTCACGCTCGACGGCCCCACCCAGCCGCCCCTCGGCGCCGCCGACCCGCCGGGGGAGCACCTGGTGGTGCTGGCCCGGTCGCCCGAGGGCTACGCCCGCCTGGCCCGGGCGGCCACCACCGCCCAGCTGGCCGGGCAGAAGGGCGCGCCCCGCATCGGCCTCGACGCCCTGGCCGAGCTAGCCGGCGGCGAGTGGGCGGTGCTCACCGGCTGCCGCAAGGGCCCGCTCGCCGCCGCCCTCCACGCCGACGGCCCGGCCGCCGCCGGACGGGCGCTCGACCAGCTGGTCGGCCTGTTCGGGCGCGAGCACGTCCACGTCGAGCTGTGGGACCACGGCGACCCCCTCGACACCGTCCGCAACGACGCCCTCGCCCAGCTGGCGGTGGCGCGCGACGTGCCCCTCGTCGCCACCAACAACGTCCACTACGCGGTCCCGGCCAAGCGCCGGCTGGCCACGGCCCTCGCGGCGGTGCGGTCCCGCCGGAGCCTGGGC
>DATMGQ010000087.1:0-10474 GCA_035555395.1 Acidimicrobiales bacterium | reverse complement strand
GGCCTCTCCACCACGATCAGCACCAAGCCGACGACGACCTACTACCGGAAGACCTTCAGCGTCACGAACCCGTCGTCGGTCAAGCAGCTCGACCTCCAGCTCTACGAGCTGCAGGGCGCCGTGGTCTACGTCAACGGCGTCGAAGCCGGCCGGCTCAACATGCCCGCCGGCAAGATCACGGCCACGACCGGTGCGGCCGGCTACCTCTCCGCCGCCGACGAGAAGGCGGTCAAGACCGTCACCGTGCCGGGCTCGCTGCTGGTCTCGGGGACCAACACGGTGGCCGTCGAGGTCCACAGCGTGACCGCGGGCGCCGGCCGCCAGTACTTCGACCTGCAGGCGACCCTCTACGGCGCCGGCGGCGACACCACCGCCCCGTCTGCGCCGTCGCTCACCGCCAGCGCCGGCGCCACCGCCAACGCCCTCACCTGGACCGGGTCCACCGACGACCTCGCGCTCGGCGGCTACATCGTCCGCCGCGACGACCAGGTGATCGCCGTCACCGGCCCGGCCTCGCTCGGCTACACGGACGGCAACGTCACCAACACGCAGAGCCACCGCTACTCGGTGACCGCGTTCGACACGAACGGCAACACCGCCGGGTCCAACACCGTCACCCTGAACCCGGTCGCCGATCCCAACCTCCTCGGGTTCGGTGCCAACTGGAAGTGGTTCTACGCCGAGGGCGGGCCGGCGGCCGACTGGGCGCAGCCGACCTTCGACGACAGCACCTGGGCCACCGGCCAGGCCGAGCTCGGCTACGGCGACAGCGACGAGAAGACGATCATCTCCTCGGCGCCGACGCCCCGCCCGCTCACGGCCTACTTCCGGACCACGGTGAACGTCGCCGACCCTGCGGCCTTCCAGACCGTGCTCGCCAGCCTGATCCGCGACGACGGCGCGGTCGTCTACGTCAACGGCGTCGAGGTCGGCCGGGACAACCTGCCCGCCGGGGCGATCGGCTTCTCGACCCCGTCGTCGACGATCATCTCGGACCGGGCCGCCGAGAAGGCCATCGTGCCGATCACCATCCCCGCCTCCGCCTTCAAGGCCGGCGCCAACGTGATCGCCGTGGAGATCCACAACAGCGACCGCTGGAGCGGCGACCTGTCGATGGACCTCAAGCTCACCGGCCAGCCCTGATCGGCTGAACATCCCGGCGTTCGGGCCGATGGAGAGGCGGATGATGCGCTCGACCCACCGCGCCCGGAAGGGCCTCCCGATCCTGTTGGCGGCCGCGCTGGCGCTCGTCGCGTGCGAGCCGACCCCCACGACGCCCTCGACGACGACCACCACGAAGCCGGTCCCGACCACCACCCCCACCAAGCCGGTGACGGCGGCCGGCCCCGCGAGCGGGGACGGGACGACGGCCGCCACCGCCGGCGCCTCGTGCTTCGGCATCCTCCGGGCGTTCCCCTCGAGCCCCAGCGGCACCTACTGGCTGTCGACGCCGGCGATGGACCGACCGGCGCCGTTCTACTGCGACATGGTCACCGAGGGCGGCGGCTGGGTCCTGATCGGCCGCGGCCGCCAGGGCTGGACGTGGTCGCCCGCCGGCCAGGGCGGCGCCACCGCCGTCCGCAGCGCGGTCTCCGGCTCGGCCGCGTTCGCCCCCGCTGCGCTCGACAACGCCACGATCTCCGGCCTCATCAACGGCGCGTCGCCTGCGGCGCTGAGCGACGGCATCCGCGTCGAGCGGGCCACCAACACCGCCGGCACCGCCAAGCAGCAGGTCCGCATGTTCCCCCGGTTCACCAAGTGGTCGTGGAAGTGGGACGGAGCCCAGCTCCTCAACCGCATCGTGATCAGCGGCACCTCCTACGCCGGGTCCAACACCCGCGACACCTACGAGTCCGTGATCGCCGGCCAGACGACCAACAAGCTCGCCGGCCAGCAGGGGCTCAAGCGCCTCTTCACCTGGGACTGGGCGAAGAACGACGGGCTGATGGGCTTCAGCTACGGCCGAGGCGCCCCCACCGGCTCCACCAGCGCCACGTCCAACCTGTGGCAGCGGTCCTCGAGCTCGTACTCGATCCCGTTCACGCGGGTCTGGCTGCGGCCCCGGCTCGCCAACAACCTCGTGTACCCCGCGGCACCCGCCGGCGGCTACGCCGCCGCACCCAAGCCCGCCGGCCTCAAGGACCGCTCGGAGCTCGCACCCTGGGGCGTGACCGGCATGAACCACACCAACGAGGTGACGGTCGAGCCGTGGAACACGAACGTGCTGGCCATCGAGTCGAGCAGCACCCGGGTGTACGTCGGCGGCCGCTTCACCGGCGTGAAGCAGGGCCCGAGCGGCGCCACCACCGCCCAGAACGCCCTCGCCGCGTTCGACCTCGACGGCAACTGGATCAGCACGTTCCGGCCCGTGATCGTCGGCCGCGTGTGGGACATCGCCCTCACGCCGGACAACAAGCTCATCATCGCCGGCGACTTCGAGAGCGTGAACGGCGTGGCCAACACGCGCGGCCTCGCCGCGCTCGACCCCACGACCGGCGCCGTCCTGCCCGGCTGGAAGGCCCGCGTCTCGCGCGTCAGCGGCACCGAGTGGCGCGTCCGGTCGCTCGACGTGCGCGGCTCGTGGATCTACGCCGCGGGCACCTTCGACCGGGTCGTGGCCGGGACCTCCACCGTGCCGGTCGCCGTCACCAACGCCATGAGCATCAGCACCGCCAACGGCACGCTCGGCACCTGGAAGCCGACGCCGAACGGCTCGGTCGTCGACATCGCGGTGACCAACGACAGCACCCGGGTCCTGATGGCGGGCAACTTCGCCTCCGTGGGCGGCAGCGCGACCCACGCCTACTTCGGCATCACCAACCTCTCGAACGGCACCCCGGTGTCGGGCGCCGCCGCCTGGAAGCCGTCGGACACGACCCGCCCGCGCTACCAGCAGGCCGTCGCCGACCTGGGCGACCGACTGCTCGTCGGCGGCTCCGAGCACAACACCCAGCTCTGGAACAAGGCCCGCACCACGCTGCTCGACGCGTCGATCACCAAGCCCGGGGGCGACACCCAGGTGATCGAGGTCGTCGGCTCCAAGGCGTACGTCGGCTGCCACTGCGGCGGCTGGATCTACCACGGCACCAACGTGTTCCCGATGCCGCCGAGCTTCCGGGCCATCGACTCGATCAACCTGATCGGCGTGTGGGACACGGCGACGTGGACCTACGACACCACCTGGTTCCCCGCCTCGCTCAAGGGCGCGTCCGGCGAGGGCGTGTGGGCGATCGAGCCCGACGCGCGGGGCTGCCTGTGGGTCGGCGGCGACCTGAACCGGGGCGCCTACACCGGCGTCGCCGCCACCGACTGGCTGGGCGGCTTCGCCCGCTTCTGCCCGCTGGACGCCACCGCCCCCACGACGCCCGGCGGCTTCACGGTGGCCAGCACCGGACTCAGCCGGAAGCTGGTCTGGACCCCGGCGACCGACGCCAGCGGTGCCGTAACCTACGACGTGATCCGCAACGGCCAGGTCATCGCCACCGTGTCGTCGGCCACCCTCACCTACACCGATGCGACCGCCCCGGCCGGCACCCGGTACACCGTCCGGGCCGTGGACGCCCGGGGCAACCGCAGCGCCTCCCCCGCACCGGTGACCGTCAGCTGACCCTCCCGTCAGCCAGACCGGGACATCCGTCCTGGTACCTTGCCCCGGTGGCGTCGACGGAGCGGCTGGGCGAGGTGGCGGACCAGCTCGACGCGGAGCGGTTCGTCGGCCGCACGCAGGCGCTCGAGATCAGCCGCGCGGCCCTCGTCGGCGAGCGCCCGACCCGCATCATCCACGTCCACGGTCCCGGTGGCGTCGGCAAGAGCGCCCTGCTGCGCGCGTTCGAGCGCCAAGCCCGCGCGCTCGGGCGCCCCGTCGTGCACCTCGACGGCCGGCTCGTCGCCACCACGCCGGACGCGCTGGTGTCGGCCGTGGCCGCGGCCGACGTCGATGGCTCGGTCCTGATCATCGACGAGGCCGACGAGCTCGCCCCGTTGCGCTTCGAGCTCCGCGAGCTCCTCCGCCGGTCGCTCCCGTCCTCCACCGTGGTCGCGCTGGCCGGGCGGGCGGCACCAGGGCGCGAGTGGTTCGACGACGGCCTCGACCTCGTGTCGGTCGAACTGCGCCTCCGGCCGCTCGACGCCACCGACAGCCGCGAGCTCCTCGCCCGCTACGGCGTGACCGAGGCCGGTGACGTGGACCACCTCGTGTCCTGGGCCCAGGGCTACCCGCTCGCGCTCACCATCGGCGCCAACCTCCAGGCGGGGAGCGACGACCCGGCACCCAGCATCGGGCGCCTCGGGTCCGTCCCGCCCGGCGAGGCCCTCGACGACCTCATCCTCGCCCGCCTCGGCGGACAGGAGGTGGCCGACGTCGACCCCGACGTGCTCGACGTGGCCTGCATCGCCCCGGCGGTCGACGCCCGGCTCCTGACCGCCGTGCTCCCGGGCCGGGCGACGCGGACCGGGCTCGCCCAGCTCCGATCGCTCTCGGTGTCCGAGCAGCTCGGCGCACGGACCACCCTGCACCGCCTCGTGCGCAGCGCGCTGCGCTCGCGCCTGCGGGACACGGACCCGGACCGCTACCGGACCACGGTGCTCCGGGTGGCCGAGCACCTGCGCCAGCGGGCCCTCACCGACGAGCCGATGATCGCCGTCGAACTGGCCGACCTCATCGAGAACCCCGAGGTACGCCTCGGCTTCGATGCCAGCACGACCCACTACGCGGACTTCGTCCGCCCGGGCGACCTCGACCAGGTGGCGGCGGCCACCGGTGCCGGCGACACCGCCTGGTTCGCCCGCTTCCGGCGGTGGTGCGAGGACGTCCCCCGCCACGCCGTCACCGTCCGGAGGGCCACCGGCGAGCTCGTCGGCGTCACCCTCGTCTACCTCGCCACCGACGTGCCCACGTGGGCCGAGGGGGCCATCGAGGCCGGCCCCGTCCTCGACCGGATCCGTGCCGAGGGCCAGCTCCACGAAGCCGTGTTGATGCACGACACGACCATCCTCGAGGACCCGGCCGACCTGGCCGCGTGCGCGGAGGTGATCCGCGTCGGCAACAACGCCGCCACCGTGATGGTGATGGCCCGGCCCCGCTACCTGTACGTCACCGCCACCCGGCGGCGCGAAGGCGACGGCACGGAGCCCCTGGGCTACCAGGAGGTCACCGACCTCCGCCGGAGCGACGACGAGCGCCAGCTCCAGACCATCGCCTCGGACTTCGGCCCGGACGGGGCGGTGGGCCAGCTCTACGGGATGATCCTGATGGAGCAGCAGGCCGAGGCCCCGGCGGGCGCCACCGGCGCCACCGGGCTCGCCGTGCTGGCCGCCGTGCGCTCGTTCCAGGCCGACCAGGCCCTCGCCACCAGTCCGCTGGCTCCCGCCACGGGCACGGTCGCCGAACGGGCGGCTGCGGTGCGAGCCCAGGTGGAAGACGCCCTGGCGGGAGCCTTCGGACCGTCCGCCGCCGACCAGTTGCTGCGCCGGGCCATCGAGCGCACCTACCTCGATCCCGACGGCGGCCACGGGATCGCCCAACGCGAGCTCCACATGAGCCGATCGAGCTTCTACCGGCACCTCCAGAAGGCCCGCCAGCAGCTCGTCGACCGCACCTGATCCGGCTCGTCCCGACGACCGCCAGGCCTCCGGGCGCGCCGACGCCGGGCCAGCGGTGACCGCTGGCCCGGCGCGACGCCCCGTGGGGTGGGCGAACCGCCCTGAGCGCTACGAGCCGTTGGCCTGCTTGATCAGCTCGTCGAACTTCGCCTGCTCCTCGGGCGTGACCTGGGTCAGCTTCTCGTAGGCGGCGTACGCCGCGTCGAGCGCTGCCGGGTCGGAGGCCGTCTGGACGTCGACGAAGCCGAGGACCTCCACGAAGTAGCCGACGAGCTTGCCCGAGGCATCGGTCACATCGAGGCCGTAGACCGGCTGTCCGTCGTGGGTGGCCTCCATCTGGGGGTACCGATCGCCACCGTCGT
Organism: Acidimicrobiales bacterium; assembly: GCA_035555395.1. GTDB lineage: Bacteria > Actinomycetota > Acidimicrobiia > Acidimicrobiales > Iamiaceae > Aquihabitans. The sequence goes on along the minus strand of DATMGQ010000087.1, from coordinate 4,511 downwards.
AGGCGGCCTGGTCGATGAACCCGGCGAGACCACCTTCGCTGTCGACCACCGGGACCTTCCCGTCCGGAACGGCGATGTTGTACTTGCGCTCGGGCAGAGCATTTGCATCGCTGTTGAGCTTGCTGGGTTCGGCATTTGCCGATTGCGAGGCAGAACTGTGCTTTGCATTGTACTGCTTCTGACCGGAGGCGATGGCGCCGACACCGGTGATGCTTGCGATCACGATCACCGCGATCGCACCGCCCTTGATGATGCGTCGATTCTTCACTTGTTCATCCTTTGCCGTGAGTTCGTTGAGTTCACTTCGTTGCGCTGCGCTGAGGTCAGACGCCAGAGGATGTGGCCGAGTCGTAGAAGTTGGTGCCGCCGTAGGTGATGCGGGCGGCGTTCGGGCCCAGGCGGTGGTCGGCCGAAGAACCGCACGGCGCCAGGTCGGACTGCGAGGTGATGACCCACTGCCCGGTGGTGTTGCCGACCCAGGTGCCCGAGCGGCACGCCGCCCAGGAGCCGAAGGCCGAGGACTCGAGCTTGGGCTGGACCGCAAAGGTGCCGGCCACCGCCGGCGAAGCGCCGTTGCAGGTCCCCGACGGGGCGTACTGCGAGTTGTTGTTGCCGTAGACCATGTAGACGGTCGACGACGTGTGGTAGATCGTCCCGGCCGCGGTGGCGCAGTAGTTCGGAGGCCAGATCGCGTACGGGTGATGGTTGATGAACGCCTGATCTCCGACGCCTGCTGAGGCTGGCATCGCTGTTGGCGCAAGCAACAGCAACGCGACAAGCGCGAAGGCATACGAAAGCAACTTCTTCAAGTTCCACTCCCTATTCCGCCGTGGGTGCGACATGCGCACCGAGTGATTTCGAGGCGACCTTACTGGACGCGATCTCTTTTTAGAAGCAAATAGTTCCGAAACTTCGACGAACGCTCCAAAATGGCGGAGCCACTGGCCTCCGCTTTGCGCATCGTGGTCCACATCGCCGGCGGCGCAACCAGATTGGCGGGGTCGTGGACGGCTGCGAACCCGACCGGGCGGTCCACCTCCCGGTCCGAAGATCGGACGGGACCGACGAGCGGAGGCGCCCGTAGAGTGGATCGCCCCCGTTCACCGCTCCCGAGGTCCCTCCGCCATGTCCAAGCCCGCTGTCGTGCTGCTCTCCGGAGGGCTGGACTCGTCGACGGTGGTGGCGATGGCCCAGCGAGACGGGTACGAGGTCCACGCGCTGTCGTTCTCGTACGGGCAGCGGCACACCGTCGAGATCGAGGCTGCCAAGCGCGTCGCGGCGGCGGCGGGCGTGACCGACCACCGCGTCATCGACATCGACCTGGGCGCGTTCGGCGGGTCGGCGCTCACCGACGACGCGATCGAGGTGCCGAAGCACGACTCGCCCGACGACATGGACGACGGCATCCCCGTCACCTACGTCCCCGCCCGCAACACCATCTTCTTGTCGTTCGCGCTCGCGTTCGCCGAGGTGCTGGGCAGCTCGGACATCTTCATCGGCGTCAACGCCCTCGACTACTCGGGCTACCCCGACTGCCGGCCCGAGTTCGTCGCCGCGTTCCAGGACCTGGCCCGCATCGCCACCAAGACCGGCGTCGAGGGCAGCACCGAGGTCACTATCCACGCGCCGCTCATGCAGCTGACCAAGGCGCAGATCTCCACCGCCGGCACCGAGCTCGGCGTCGACTACGCCATCACCACCAGCTGCTACGACGCCGACGACGAGGGCCGGGCGTGCGGCCGCTGCGACGCCTGCCACCTCCGCCACCAGGGCTTCGTGGCGGCCGGCCTCGCCGACCCCACGCGCTACCAGCCCGGCGTGGAACCGTCGTGAGCTACCTCGTCAAGGAGGTCTTCCCCACGCTCCAGGGCGAGGGCTTCCAGGCCGGTTCGCCCGCCGTGTTCTGCCGCTTCACCGGCTGCAACCTCTGGACCGGCCGCGAGGAGCACCGGGCCTCGGCGGTCTGCCAGTTCTGCGACACCGACTTCGTCGGCACCGACGGACCCGGGGGCGGCAGGTTCGCCACCGCCGACGACCTCGCCGACCACATCGCCGCCACCTGGACGGGCGCCGGGCCCGAGGGCAACCGCCTCGTGGTGTGCACCGGCGGCGAGCCGCTGCTCCAGCTCGACCAGGACCTCGTCGATGCCCTCCACGCGCGCGACTTCCGCATCGCCATCGAGACCAACGGGACCCTGCTGCCACCCGAGGGCATCGACTGGATCTGCATGAGCCCCAAGGCCGGGGCCGACCTCGTGCTCACCGCGGGCGACGAGCTCAAGCTGGTGTACCCGCAGCCCGGGCTCCTGCCCGAGGCCGTCGAGCACCTCGCCTTCGCCCACCGCTTCCTCCAGCCCATGGACGGCCCCGACCGCGCGGCCAACACCGAGGCCGCGGTCGCCTACTGCCTGGCCCACCCCCGCTGGCGGCTCAGCGTCCAGACCCACAAGTACCTGGGGATCCCCTGATGCGCATCACCAAGGACTTCACCTTCGAAGCCGCCCACCTCCTGCCCAACGTGCCCGAGGGCCACAAGTGCGCCCGCCTGCACGGCCACTCGTTCGGCGTCAGCGTGTCCGTCGACGGCCCGGTGGGCGAGACGTCCGGCTGGATCATGGACTTCGGGGACCTCAAGGCGGCCTGGGTCCCGCTCCACGACCAGCTCGACCACCGCTACCTGAACGAGGTCGACGGCCTCGAGAACCCCACCAGCGAGGTCCTGGCGATGTGGATCTGGGAGCGCCTGGTCGGTGAGCTCCCCGGCCTGAGCGAGATCGAGATCCGGGAGACCTGCACCAGCCGGTGCACCTACCGCGGCCCCGGCGCCTGAGGGCCTAGGGCAGCCGGGCGAACGTCTCGGTCTCGATCCCGCCCCGAGCCCGCTGGGTGACGTGGACCTCGACCCAGGTGCAGGCGGTGGCGCGGTGGACCTCGCTGGCGATGTCGACGGCCATCTGCTCGGCGAACACGGCGGCGTCGCGGAACGACCAGAGGTAGAGCTTCAGCGACTTCGACTCGACGCACCGGTCGTGCGGGGCGTACTCGATCACGACGGTGGACAGGTCGGGCTGCTCGGTGACCGGGCACATCGAGGTGACCTCCTCGCACGTGAACCGCACCTTGGTGCAGCCGTGGGGCGCCGGGAACGTCTCCAGGTGCTCCACCGGGTGGCGCACCGTCGCACCCAGGATGGTGAGGCCTTCGGTGGCAGCGGGATCGGTCACGGACCCGACCTTACCGAGGGACGCGAGGCGCCCGCCCGGCTCTGGAGCGGCGGGCGGGCGTCTGCGTTCGGTGCGGCCCGGCGAGTGCCCGGACGGTGCAGCGTGATCAGGCCGGGGTGTAGACCCGGACGTAGTCGATCTCGTAGGTGCTGCTGGCGGCGCTGCCCCAGTTGACCCGCTTGATGTTGGTGCTGGTGCAGCCGCCCGGGGCGGTGCCGCTGATCGAGCAGCGGTCGAGCTGCTCGAGGTAGCCGAGGGTGCCGTCCGGGTTGCCGACCCACTTGCCGCCGACGGCGAGGTTGAGGGCGATGTCCCAGGTGCTGTTGGCGTCGGCGGAGGTCCAGGCGTGCTTGGTGTCGAGGAAGGTGTGGACCTTCACGTTGTCGACGAAGAAGTTGAACCGGACGCTGCCGCCCTCGGGCACGATCTCGACGGCCCAGGTGTGGAAGCCGGGCGTGGCGCTCGGGCTCTCGAACGTGGTGGCCTTCTTGGAGATGTTGCTGACGCCGTCGAGGTGGAGGGTCTGCGAGGTCTTCCCGGGCACCTGCGAGTGGAAGTACTCCATGATGTCGACCTCGGCCACGCCGGCGCCGTTGCGGTGGCGCAGCCAGAAGGCCGGCCAGAGGCCCTGGGCGTGCGGCAGCTTGGCCCGCATCTCGAACCGGGCGTAGCGGGGGTAGTAGGTGTTCGCCTCACGGGAGCCGAGGAAGCCGGACGTGTAGTTGTAGGCGCCGGCGTTGGGGCAGGAGACCGCCTGCTTCTTGGCGACGATCTTCAGCGAGCCGGAGCCCTCGGTCACGTTGCTCGGCGTGTTGCACTCGAGCTCGGCGTTCCCGGATCCGTAGTTGTTGTGGTACGGCTTCCACTTCGAGGTGTCGAGGCTCGCATCGTTGAACTCGTCGCCGCCGACGAGCTTCCAGCCGGCCGGGGCCGGCACCGCCGTGGTCGTGGTGGTGGTCGGAGCCGCCGTCGTGGTCGTCGTCGGTGCAGCCGTGGTGGTGGTCGTCGGCGCGGCGGTCGTGGTGGTGACCGTGCCGCCGTTCGACGGGGCCGGCCCGTTCCCCGGGATGGTGCTCACCGGCTGGCAGGCGGCGAGGCCGAGCATCACGACGCCTGCGGCGATCGCTCGGGCTGCGAGGGGGGTCTTCGAGAGGTGCTTCATCGCCTAACCAACTTCGGGAACGTCCAGTTCTGACGTCGTTGGTTACGGCGCGGCCCGCGGCCCGCTTGAGCGCTGAGAGCGACTTTCTCGCCACTTTCGGCGATATTTTCCGCCCTTCCCCCGAC
>DATMGQ010000086.1:0-22253 GCA_035555395.1 Acidimicrobiales bacterium | reverse complement strand
TCCTCGATCATCTTCTCGGTCGCCTTCTCCCCCACCTTCTCTGCGGCGGCACCACATGACGTGAGGAGCAGCGCAGCACCTGCGGCCACGGCGACGATGATGGGGGTCTTGTTCATGGGAGCTCCTGGATCTGGGGTGCCGCGAGGCCAGCCACCGGCCACGCAAGCCAGGAGCTGGGAGCGGATAGGTTCGCCGAGGTGCGTCGTTCCAGCCGGAAGTCCCCCCTCGACCAGAGGTTCGGGCAGAGCCACCCCCGCCGCCATGAGCAATTCCTACTCACCGACCTCTGGATCCTGTCCGTGCAGCCTGGGCAGCCTCGGGATGGACGCTGGTGATGCCGTCCCCCGACTGGCCGTTCCTGGGGCGAGACGAGCAGGTCCTCGAGCTCGTCGACGCCGCGGCCGGTCGGCGCGTCCGCAGAGGCTTGCTGCTCCGTGGTGCCGCCGGGGCCGGGAAGACCACCCTCGCCCGAGCCACCACGTCGAAGCTCCGGAAGCGGGGCGTCGACGTGGTGGAGTGCCACGCGTCGGTCAGCCTGGCGACGATCCCGTTCGGAGCACTGGCCCCTGCGCTGGCACGACTGGGGGTCACATCCGCGGCCGAGACCCAGCCGAACGTCGGCGAAGGCCGCGACGCGACCTTCCTCGCCTCGGTGTGCAGCGCCCTCGCATCCTCCACGGCCATTGGCCTCCTCGTAGACGACGTCGCCCATGCCGACACCGGATCTCTTGCGGTTGTCCGCGCTGCGGTCCTCCTCGAGAACTGCCCGGTGATCCTCACCGCCCGATCGACCGATGTGCTGCCCCCGCTCCTCGCCGGTCTGGTCGACGAGGGGTTGATCGACACGGTCGATGTGGTCCCCCTGGATCGGCGTGCATCCGATGCCGTCCTCACCCATGCACTCGGAGGCCCCATCGACCCCACGACGGCCCGAAGGATGTACGACACCAGCCAAGGCAACCCGCTCTTCCTCCGGGAGCTCGTCCGAGGCGCACGTGCGAGCGGCACCGTGGTGGAAGGCCCGCACGGCTTCAGCACCGGACCGGTGCCGTCGACGCGCCTGATCGAGCTCCTCGGCGCTCGGGTGCGACGAGCCGACGAGGCCGAGCGTCGCGTGATCGAGCTCCTCGCCGCCGCCCAGCCGGTGCCCGTCGCGGCGCTGGGTCCACGTGCAGTGATCGACCGCCTCGAGAGCGAGGGCGTGATCTCGATCGACGAGGTGGCACCGGTGCTCCTCACCCGACTGGGTCACCCGATCTACGACGAGATCGTGAGGGCATCGACCCCCACCGCGCGGTGGCACGACCGCCTGCGCGAGGCCGCGCTCCTCCTTCGTCATCAGGCGCCGCACGACGACGACGCCCGCCTCCGCGCCGTCGACCTCGAGCTCCGATCGGGCGCCGAGGTGCCCGAGCCGGACCTGCTGCGCGCCTCTCGACGGGCCGCGACGCTGCTCGACCACGAGCTTTCCCTCGACCTCGCCCGACACCTCGAGGCCGCCGGCGCGCCCGCGGCCGGCCTCCAACTGCAGGGGTCCGCTCTGTCCGCCCTCGGGCGGCTGGCCGAGGCGGAGGACGTCCTGCGTCGATCCCTCGACCTGGCAACCACTGATGAGCAGATCGCTCGCGCCGCCCAGCCCCTGGCCCAACTCCTCGCCGTGCGGGTCGGACAGCCCACCGAGGCCGTCGCCGCGCTCGACGGAGCGCTGAGCCGGATCGATGACCCCAGCTGGGAGGCCTTCCTGGCCGCAGACCGCGTCCGGTGGGCGCTGTTGGCCGGGCAGTCGACGACCTTCGCCGGCGACGCCGCCCAGACTGGCGCTGCTCGACTCAACGGCTTGATGGTGGAGTCGTTGGTGAACCTGATGGATGGGCACCTCGCCACCGCCGATCGAGCCATCGAGGAGGGTCTCGCCCTGTCGAACGCGCACCGCGATGTCGTGGGCCACGCGACCGAGCTGCTGACGCTCTCTCGCTGCATGCACCGCTTCTTCTCCGGCGACCTCACCGGTGCCTCCGAGTTCGCGCGAGCGGAACTCGCCGCGGCTGGTGCCCGCAACGACGAACCCGTCGGCATGTGGGCCTACGCCCTCAGCGCCATCAGCCTCCAAGCCGGTCGGCTCGACGACGCACTCGGCTGGAGCGAGCTGGCCGTACCCCGGCTGCGGTGGCGCGACTTCACCGGCCTGGCCTCGACCGCCGTCGCGGTGCAGGCGACCGCCTTGGCCCAGCAAGGCCGGTCGGGCGAAGCGCGGGCCCTCCTCGGGTCCTCCCCCAGTGACGGCCCCAGCGACACGTGGGCGACCATGCAGAGCGCGCAGGCGGCTGCCTGGTGCGAGGTCGACGAGGGCCGGGTCGCCGAAGGGGCAGGCATGGTGGCGGCCGCTGGCCGCGCCGGGATGGACAGCGGTCACCTCTACCTGGGAGCGCTGGCCTGCTACACCGCCGTGCGCTTCCACCGCCCTGGCGACGTCGTCGACCACCTCGAGCACGCCGCCGCACTTGGAGAAGGCCAGCTGCTCACCACGCTCGCTGGTCACGCTCGCGCTCTGGTCGACCAACAGGCCGACCGGCTCGCCGAGGTTGCCCATGACCTCGGTGCTGCGGGCCTGCCGACCGCTGCCGCCGCCGCGCTCGAGCAGTCCGCCGCGCTCCGACACCGGACCGGTGACCGGGAGGCGGCGCGCAAGCTCCGGCTCCGTGCGGTGCACCTGCTGAGCGGCGCCGGCCTCGATCCAGCGGGTTCGGCGTCCGTCACGCCGCTCACGCACCGGGAACGGGAGATCGCGATCATGGCGGCGAGCCGCCACAGCAGCAGGCAGATCGCCGATGAGCTGGGCATCTCGGTGCGCACGGTGGACAACCACCTCGCACGGGTCTACCGGAAGCTCGGCGTCCTCTCACGTCGAGACCTTCCCGTGGCCCTCGACGACGTCGGCCTGCTCGCCAGCGATCGCTGAGCGAGCGCGGAAGCGATCAAGCCGATGGTTCGCCCACCGGCATCGAGACCGCCGAGGGGCGTCGACCAACACTCAGCAGGCGGTCTCCGTACCGTCGGCCTCGACCAGGACCCACTTGGCCTCGGGATGGTCGGCGCCGGTCGCTGAGTCGATGATGAGGCACTCGGACCCGTCGAGCTCCTTGCCGTCACGCACCGCGAGGCGCACGACATCGCCGTCGACCTCGTAGTCCTCATACTTCTGCGACTGAACCGTGACGATCGACTTGCCAGCGATGTCCAGGGTGGAATCCACCCCCGCTCCGCCATCCCCACCCGTGGCTCCTTGATCCGCCGGCGCCGCAACTCCGCTCCCCTCGCTCCTGCTCCCACCTCCGCTTCCGCATGCGCTGAGGGCGGATGCCAGCGCCACGAGGACGACGGCCGTCGACTTCATTCGAATCACCATGGACGCGACCGTACGGAGCAGTCCCAGAGGCAGCAATGAGTAGTCGCTACTCACACCAACCCAGATCTTGGCGCACCCTTTGCGAGGGGCGACCAACTGCTGACGTTCATCAATGCCGCGCCAGCAAGCCTCACCGTTCAAGCTGGGTCTCGTCTGCCCAGACGTGCGAACCAGGTCGGCATCGGCCCAGTCTTCGGCGGCGAGATCCAGGTCGCATTGCTCTGCAGCCGCCTTCGGAGGCGCATGACTCGATGACCGAGACCGGGCCGTCCATCGCGTGGGCGACCCGCACGGAGATCCCTCGACCTGAAGCGTCTCGTAGCGCGACCCGATCCTCATCCGAACTCGACGATCTTCACCGTGAGCACCCGAAGGGCGCCTAACAAACCAGCGGCCCAACCTGTGCGGCTAGCGCTCTGCTAGCGACTGGCTGCTAGCCATCTCGAAATCTGCACGCAACAGGAGAAGGTGGCGAAACGATGACGGGGCGACGCTGGGTCACGAGCATCGCTGCGACGGCGGTGGTGCTTGTGCTCGGAGCATCGATGGTCGCGTCCACGACGCCGGGATCAGCCGCTCCGGTGGGCCCGGGCGGTTCGTACACGGCGATGAACCCGTTCACGATCGGGCCGACCGACGCCGACGGGGTCGACGCGAGCCACGTCGCCTGGACCAACCGGCCCGAGTCCGAGGCGCTCCGCGTCTCGACCCACACGATCCCGGTGGCGGTTCGCGACGTGGGCTCCGAGCACCACCTCCTCGGGCTCGTGAGTTCCAGCGTCAGCGGTGGCGGGATCGCGGGCGGCGTCATCGAGAAGCAGCCCTCGGGTGGGCTGGACGTCCGGGTGCGGTGCGCGACCCCGGACCAGTTCGGGTCCTGCCTCTCGCTGTACGGCTACACGATCACCATCAGCGCGACGTGGAACGCCCGACCGTCGTTCTGCTACCCGAACCCCAACCAGGAGGGCTGCGACGTCTACCAGGTGACCAACACCGTCACCCGGACCGTGGTCAAGGGCTACGCGCCGTCCACGCCGACCACCACCGAGCCGACGGGACAGGCGCCGACCGCTCGGTTCGAGACGAGCCGCTCCGCCACGGTGTCTCGCCAGTTCGAGTTCACGAACACGTCGACCGATCCCGACACGCCGAGCGCCGATCTGACCTACCAGTGGGACTTCGGCGACGGCACCACGTCCACCGAGACCAGCCCGACGCACCGCTACGACGAGACCGGGACCTACACGGTCCGGCTCACGGCGCGAGATCCGGGCGGCCTCACCAACACGACCACCGAGGCGCTCGAGGTCCGGGCGGCCCTGGTCGTGAACTCGACGGCCGACCGACCCGCCGAGGACCCCGATGGAGCCGGGTGCGACACCGGCGAGGTCGTCGGCGACGAGGCCGAGTGCACGCTGCGCGCGGCGATCGAGGCCGCCAACGCCGAAGGCGGCGGCGACATCTCCTTCGCCATCGACACGGGCGGCATCCCCACGATCGGACTGGGATCGCCGCTGCCGGCCATCGCTTCGACCACGACGGTCGACGGCACCACGCAGCCCGGCCCTGGCCGCGTGGCGGTCATCGGCACCGGCGATGCTGCGTTCACGTTGGCCTCGGGAACCACCACCCTCCGAGGGCTGGCGATCCGCGGCGCTTCCCGGTCCATCCGCATCACCGGCGGCCAGGACCACCAGATCGAGCACCTGGCGGTCGGGACCGACGCCACGGCGACCGAAGGCGACGACGCCACGGACTACGGCGTCGAGATCGCCGGCGCCTCCGGCGTCACCATCAGCGAGGTGGTCGCCGGCGGGACCACCGGCGTGGCGGTGGCACCCACGGCGACGGGCACCGAGGTGAGCGACAGCTCCATCGGGGTCACCGACGACGGCAGCACGCCGCTCGGCAGCCCCGCGTTCGGCGTCCTGTCCGCCGGACCGCAGACCGTCGTGGACCGCACGACGGTCCGGGCGTCCACGGCGGGCGTCGCCCTGGTCACCGCCACCGCGTCGGGCAGTTCGGTCACGGACAACCACATCGGCACCACCTCCAGCGGAGCCAGCGCCTTCACCGGGACGGGGTACGCCATCCGAGCCGACGGCGCCGCCGACGTGACGATCTCCGGCAACCGGGTCGCCACCACCGACCGGGCCGCCTCGATCGTCGCCAGCGGTCGAGTGGAGGCGACCCAGGAGATCAACGGCCCACTCGTCCTCGACTCCCCGTTGGACGGACCGGGGGATGGACCCGCCACCGGCACCCGCCTGACGATCGCCGGGAACACCACCGGTCTGGTCGGAGCTGGTGCCACCGTCCCGGGCCACGCCGACCGGGGCATCTACGTGTGGTCCGGTGCGGCCGAGGTGAACGTCAGCGGGAACACCGTCGCCGGTGTCGAGCGCGCCGCGATCACGGTCGAGGACACCAGGGGGGCCACCGTGACCGGGAACCGACTGGGCTCGACGGCCTCGGACGATCCCGTCCCGGTGGGCGAGGGCATCTGGGTCTCGGGGAGCACCGGCGTGACCGTCGGCGGCGCCACCCCGAACACCATCCGCGCCACCGCGACCGGCATCGCGGTCACGTCATCGAACGGCACCCAGATCGCGGGGAACGCGCTCTCCGGGGGCAGCCGCGGCATCGACGTCGAAGCGGGTGCGGCGGTCGTGGCGCTCAACACCGTGGACGGCACCTCGACCTTCGGCATCCGCGCGCTGGGCGACGGAGCGTCGGTCTCGAACAACGTCGTCACCAGCCAGACCGATGGCATCGTCGTCGGCGGCGAGGACGTCGCGGCCGAGTCGAACCGGGTCGGCGTCCCCGCCGGGTCCGATGAGCCGCTGGGCAGCACCGGAAGCGGCCTCATCGTCACCGAAGGCGGCGCGACCGTGACGCGCAACGTCGTCGCCGGCCACGCCCGTCACGGCATCCAGATCGGAGCCGGCGCCACCGCTGAGCTCCGCGCCAACCGAGTGTGGGCCTCGGGCAGCCAGCCGATCGTGGCCCCCGACGGCCCCACGCCGCCGCGACTCGCCGCCGCAGCCCGCACCGGCAGCGGCGACGACGAGCGCACCACGCTCGTGCTCCTCGACCTCCCGACGGGCGACGCCGGGCGACTCGAGGTGTTCGCCAACGACAGCTGCGACCCTGACGAAGGCGCTGAGGCCCAGCGCGTCCTCGACATCAACCGCACCAAGGGGAAGGACCAGACCGCCCGGATCATCCAGCTCCAGCGGACGGCTCGCGACCACTTCACCGTGACCTACACGTCGGCCGATGGCTCGACGAGCGCCCTCTCGGCCTGCGCCGACGCCGCCCGGTACGGCGATGCCGACGGGGACGGTGCCATCGACCCCTTCGACGGCATCCTCGGTGCCGAGGACGACCCCACCGCCGGCATCGTGGCCACCGATCAGGAGCAGCTGCTCCTCGCCAAGGTCCTCCCGCCCGATCCCGCGACCGGGATCACCGGCGGCCGACTCGAGCAGCTCGCCCCCGTGGCCGACCCCGCACCCAGCGCCCATCCCGACGGCTGGTCGCTGCCCTACGGCGCCATCCGGTTCCGCATCGGCGGCATCGACCCCGGGGCTCGCAGCGGCATCGTCCTCACCGATCTCGACGGGACGGCGCCGATCCGCGGCAGCGACTACTGGAAGTACGGCTCACCATCCCCCGGCGCTGCGGCCCGGTGGTACCCGTTCGCGCCGGAGGACGACGGCCTGGGCGCACAGGCCCAGGTCCTGGACATCCCGCCGCTGGGCTTCCGCAGGGCCTTCGTCCTCGTCCTCCAGGACGGCGGCCGGGGCGACGACGATGGCGGCCGCAACGGCACCATTACCGACCCGGGCGGTCCCGTGATCGGCGGCCAGGCCGAACCCACGGAGCCGGTGGATCCTTCGATCCCGGTGCCGACCTTCGCCCCGGCACCAACCGCACCAGCGACCACCGCGCCCGCCGCTGGAAGCCGCGGTGCGAGCCCCTCTACCGGGTCGCTGGTCCGCACTGGAGGCAACATGATCCCACTCGTCCTCGCAGCGGGCGCCCTCGTCGTCCTCGGTGCCTTCGCCATCACCGCGTCCCGCCGCGCTCGGATGGTGCGCTGACTCACACTGCCATCTCGCCACCATGCTGCCCGCCTCCCAGCGTTCGCGGCCTCGTGGACGACCCATGACGGCTCGTGGTCAGGTCCGGATGATCTCCGACATGCGCTTCACACGACCTGCCTGCTCGTGACCGCTGTGCTCTCGGTGTCCGTCCTCTGGATCAGCGGATGCTCGGACGGCAGCGACAGCAACGGCGTCACGGAAGCCGGCGAGGCCAAGACGCCGACCGACACCGTTCAAGCACGACGACGACCGAGCGGCCTCTGGGCTCGCAGATGACGGGCCGGGATCGCCGATCCTCCCAATGGATCCTGGCCGTCTCGATGCTGGCTCGGTTGTCGTCACCAGCGTCGGAGACGCATCATCTGCGAGCCCACGAGGTAGAACCCACCGTGACCGAGACGGGAAACGGTGGTGACGCGGAACGATGACCATCGGATGACGATCCGCCACGCTGACCGAGCCACCGGCGTCAGGCCAGCGCCTTGTACCCGAGCCCCCGGACGGTGACGAGGGTACGAGGGTCGGAGGGGTCGGATTCGATCTTCGCTCGGAGCCGGTACACGTGGACGTCGACGAGCTTGGTGTCCCCGACGTAGTCGTAGCCCCAGACGGACTCGAGCAGGATCTCGCGGCTGAAGACCCGGCCCGGTGCGGCGGCGAGCTCGCAGAGCAGGCGGAACTCGGTCACGGTGAGGTGGACCGGTTCGCCTCGGACGGTCACCGTGCCCTCGTCCGGGCGGATCTCGACCCCGTCGGCCAACACGAGCACCGGCGGGGCGCTACCGAAGCCGTGGACCCGGCGGAGCATCGCTCGGATACGAGCCATGAGCTCCTTCGGCTCGAACGGCTTGGGCACGTAGTCGTCCGCGCCCGCCTCGAGCCCGGCGACCACGTCGTAGCTGTCTGACCGTGCGGTCACCATGAGGATCGGGACGTCGCTCTGGGCGCGGATCCGCCGGCACACCTCGAAGCCGTCCACGTCGGGCAGCATCACATCGAGCAGCACGCAGTCGGCGGGTCCCTGCTCGAACGCTCGCAGGCCTTCCTCGCCGGACGCGGCCTCGATCGTGGCGTACCCCTCGTCCCGCAGGAGGGCAGCAGTCTGGGAGCGGATGTCCGGATCGTCTTCGATGACGAGCACTCGCCTGGTCATCGTCCCATGGTGCCCGCTCGATCCGGCCGGGCGGTCACGGGAGCAGGTCTCGGTAGTCATCCCGGGACACAGGGCTGCTGGTCAAGGATCCGTCCGACCGGGGAACGTCGACCGGTGAACCAGCGAGCGAGAACGACACCAGCCCGATGCCGGGACGTGCCGTGAGCGTGCAGACCAGCTGGGCGACGGCCAGGAGCTGGTCGTCACTCCCGACCGCAGCGACCTCGGCGCGAAGGTCCACCCTGGCGATACCGGAGCGCACCGAGACGTCCTCGACGAACTGGCCGCCGAGGGCCGTCCTCAGCGGCCGCGGCGCGTCCTGCGGCAGCTCCGTCAGCGCGGCGACGACGTCGTCGACGTCCACCGGTCGATGGAGCTCGTCATCGACCTCGACGAGCTGGTCGTCACCGAGGTAGCAGAGCGAGACCGACTCCGTCTCGGGGGCATCGGCCTGCGGCAGCAGCAGAGGCGCCTCAGGGTCCAAGAGCTGGAACGGCACGTCGTCGTCGTCGACGACCTCGGCAGACCGTTGGGGTCCCAACCCGCACCCGACGAGCACGAGGCCGGCGACGAGGGCGCCCACCAGGCGGTTCCTCATCGGGGTGCCTCCGGGACCTCGACGACGAAACGCGCCCCGCCTCCCGGGCGCTCTTCGACCCAGACCCGACCCCCGTGGAGCCGAAGGTGCTCGACGACGAGGGACAGACCGAGCCCGCTGCCCGACGAGGTGCCGGCACCGATGCCGGCCTGCCCTCGGGCGAACCTGCCGAAGATGGCGTCGCGCTCCTCGATCGGGACACCGGGGCCCTCGTCGTCGATGGAGATCCGCACGACGTCCGATTCGGCACGATCGATGGCGATCGCTGTCACGCCACCGGCATACCGGCCGGCGTTGTCGATCAGGTTGCCCAGAACCTGGGCGAGCCGCCGCCGGTCGCCCACCATGGTTCCGGGCGCGGCATCGGAGAACGAGACCGCCGCATCGGAGGCGCCGCCTCGGTCGAGCAGGCGCGGGACGAAGTGGTGGAGGTCGATGAGGTCCTCGGACAGGGTGGCTGTGTCGGCGTCGACCCGCGAGATCTCCAAGAGGTCGAGGACCATCTGCTGGAAGCCCGCCACCTTTTCGGACAGCACCACGAACGCCTCGAGCACCTGCGGAGGCAGCTGGTCGCGGCGGCGATCGATGATCTCCACCGCCGCGGCCACCGCCGTGAGCGGCGAGCGGAGCTCGTGGCTGACGTCCGCCGCGAACCGCGCCTCCCGCTCGACGCGGGCCTCGAGCGCGCCCGCCATCGTGTTGAACGCGAGCGCCAGCGTCTGCAGGTCGGGGTCATCGACGTCGTCGAGGCGCGCATCGAGCTCGCCCTCGCTGATCCGGTGCGCCGCTCCGATGACCGGGTCGAGCGGTCGCAGCAGCCGGCCTGCGGCGGCGCGGCCGACCGCTGCGGCAGCCACCGCCGCCGCGATGACCCCTACGGCGAGTGCCCGTGCGAGCAGGTCGAGGTTGCGCTCGAGCTCATCGAGCTCGAAGAGCTCGTAGTAGTCCGCACCCGCAGCTGCCAGCGGCGTCCCGACGGCGAGCCGGAGGTCGCCCTTCGCGTCACGGTACCGCTGAAGGCCAGCACGGCCTCCGCTCACCTCCCGGACGAGATCCTTCGGCAGCGCGTCGGGTTCGGGAGCCACCGCCGTGGCGAACCACTCGCCTTGGTATCGCAGCAGGGAGCTCGACGCCGTGCCGCCACCGAGACCACCGAGCAGACCCGACACGTCAGGATCAGGGGATCGAAGCACCGCCCGGGCCAGCCGAGCGTTCACCCACGTCTGCCGCTGCGCCGACCGCTCCCGCTGATCCACCAGGTACCGGGTGGTCAGCGCATACGTGACGCAGGCGAGGACGACCGCCACCGCCATCCCCGTGACGCCGAAGCCGATCGTCGCCCGCGTTCGAAGTCCGGGGTGCCGCAGCCGGCGCCACAGTCGGTCCCGCCGTGCGCCGGCTCTGGGCCGTTCGACGTGTCTGGCGATGCTCACAGGTCAGCAGACCGGCGAGCCCGCGACACGCAGTTCAGCCTCACCACCACGAACTCCACTGCCCGTCCCGCAGCGGGTTCAGCCACGTCGAGGGCGGGTCCGTGCCCGGACCCCGCCCCAGGCGGTGGACCTCGACCGACATCGGGCCACCGTCACGGATTCGGATCCCAACCCGCTGTCGGCGCCGCTGGGTTCCACCATCGCGCCAGGTCGTTGCGGGCCCGGTCGCGATCACGCTCGGCCACCACATCGAACCTCGTCGGCTCGATCTCCCGCGCCAGCGAGAAGTACGTGTGCGCCGCACGCACCCGATGGGCGACGAACGCCGCCACGATCCCCACGAGTGCGCCGGCCGCTGCCCCCCACAGGAGCATCGGAAGGACCGCATCGACCAGCGGGCCCCACCCCACCTCGGCCACGACGGCCCATCCGGCCATCAGACCAGCTCCGGTGATGCCACCAGCCCGGACCCATCGGGCGACGACATCGCGCAGTCGGTTCTCCTCCAGGGCCTCGTAGTCGCGAGGACCGATACGGATGTCCTCCTCGTCGTGGCCACAGCCCACGAGGTGGGCGGCCGCCAGCTCCGCGCCCTCCAGCGTGGCATAGGCCGCCACCGCGGCATCCCGATGCTGCTCCTTGACGTCCATCATTGCTCCTCTCGTCTGCTCACCTGATGCCCGCAGTTCTTCGCGACCCGAAGACGTCGAGTTCGCGATCAGATGACGATGAAGGAATCGAGCTGGCAGACCGGCGAATCCGTCCATCGGTCGGCCATCCCGCATGATGTCCATCGGCACGCTCGGGCTCACTCACCTCGGGACCCGGCCGGGATGCCCCTGGAGGGCTCGACCCGCTCCAGGGCCTTTCACCCGGCCGAGGGACGCCACCTGATCGAGGTCGTCGACGCCCGCTCCGCGATCGACGGAGCGGCGTGCCGGTGCCGGAGCGAGCGGTGGTTCCCGACACGGCGCTTGAGGAGCCGCCGACCACGATCCGTCGCGGGTCCGTTACTCCGGCCCGACGTTCTGGGGCAGTCGATGCGCGGCCGGAGATCGCCGTTGGGTCAGGCCGCAACGCCGCGCCCGTACCTCGTGCTCCCGTCCATCTGTTGCATCAGTCCGGCCATCGGGACGCCGATGACCCTGTCCAGGAGCGGGACCATGTCAGACGCTCGAGGACTCAGGTGCTCCCCGGATGGTGTCGAGCGCGTTGCCCGGCGAAAAGCACTGCGAACCCCGCCGCTGGGATGAACGGGCCGGGGCCTGCAGGACCAAGGGAGCGTCCGACGATCAGCGCGAACACGAGGACGACAGGTGCCCACCGGTGGTTCGTGACCCGGCGCCACGCATGTCGAACCCGCAGCAGCGGCTCGTCTTCGGATTGCGCCGCACAGGGCCAGCCTTCCGTCGAGCTACGTGCGCCGAGTCAGCCATCGGCTGGATCGTACTGGGATGCGGGCGTTCCCTCGCTGTCGAACGCGTATCCCGAGATGCCGGAACGCAAGGTCACCTAGCCGGCGTTCGGGGGCAGCCGCGCGTGTCCATGGTGAGTGGCATTGCGCACTCGGCTGGGCCGCCGACATGCTGCGGTCACTGAAGCGCCGGCTCTGGCGCTGGGCCGAGAACCACGGGATCGATGCTCTGGGCGGAGATCGGACGAAAGCCTCGGAACTCGGGCGGCTACCGTGGGCCCGTGGAGCGGATGCGTCGGTGGAGCTGGCGTGGTCGACGTACGGACGTCGTGGCCTGCGTGGGTCTCATGGTGGCTGCGGCAGCGGTCGCGCTCCCGATCAGCGCTCCGACCAGGGCCGATGCCGACGTCTGGTCGGCAGGCCCGTTCCCGGCTGACTTCCGGTCGGAGGTGACCTCGGACCCAGCGGCTGACATCGACGCCTTCGCCCGGTCGTTCGCCGACGTCGACGACCCCGGACCCATCGCTGGCATGAACGGCTGCGGCGTCGTCGACGTGGTCGATGGCAGCGTCCACCTCTACGAGCTGTTCGACGACGAGATCATGCCGGCCCGATGGACCTCGGCCAGGCTCTGCCGCTTCTTTGGGGACGCGTTGATCCTCGATCTCGACGGCGAGACGACGAATGCCGACAGCACCGTGGTGGTCGGGTCGGCGCACGCTCGGTTCGTCCGTGGCGATGAGGCTCTGCCGTTCGTCCGAGTCGCTCTCGACCTCACCGACGGCCGCTGCTTCTCGATCGCGCCCAGCGATGGGCTGTTCGCTGGCGGCACGGCGGCCGAGACCTATCTCCTCCAGGGCTGGAACTTCAGTGGCGATCCCGCAATGGACTGCTCCTCCCGTCAGGCCGTCATACCGACATCGACGACTTCGACTTCAACCTCGACCTCGACTTCGACGCCGACTTCAACCTCGACTTCGACTTCGACTTCGTCGACGACTGTCGCGACCTTCACGGCTCCGACGACGTCGGAGCCGACCGCAACCACCTCGCCGCCCCAAGGCGCCACCGCGGGGCAACCGGGCGCTGCGGTGCCGGTGGCGGGCACCGTGTCCTACGCCGGCTGATCGGCGGTTCCGTCGCTGCGGGCCCCATCGTCGAGCCCTCGAGCGGCGATGAGCGACGGGTAGCCGGAGCCCGGATGAAGGAGCTGTCCCCCCACGGGGGAGCCTGGTTCATCGCTCGCACCGCCTCGCCAGGCAAGGAAATCCTGCACACCGTCGGGCAGGCGAAGACTCACGCTCGCGATGACCCCTCGGATCTGGGCCCAATTCTGGGCACAAATCGTGTGGGTACCACCGAAGACGCAATGGTCCGCACTGGCACAGCCCGCCATGGCCGTCTGGGGTACCCAGTCCCTTGACCTGGGCCGAAAACGACGAAACCCCCTGCGTAGCAGGGGGTTTCGCTCCGAGCGGACGACCGGATTCGAACCGGCGACCCTCACCTTGGCAACTCGCGACGCGAACCACCCCAATGGGTGAGATGAGGATCATCGGTGACCTTCCCCGCCCGACTGTGCTGCCTCGGCGATGCTGGTCGCTGCAGGTAGATGAGCGCGACCGGTGTTCTGGAGGGCGACATGGCGATCTCGATCACGGCAAAGGACCTCGCACGGATGCGAGGCCAACTGTTCTTCGAGGGCGATGAGCAACGATCGAAGCTCACCCGGTTCTGGCTGCTCCTCCCGCTCTCAGCGGTCATCGCGAGCGCTGGTGTGGTTGGGGACTCCACTGCCACCGTCATCGGGGCGATGATCGTCGCTCCGCTGATGACGCCGATCCTCGGCATCGCCCTCGCCGCCGCCCTCGCCGATCGGCCGAACCTGCTGCGCTGCTTGGCGCTCGTCGTCCTCGGTGCGTGCGCCGTCATCGCCATCGGGTACGTCGTCGGCCTCCTCACTTCCAACCCGGTCCTCGCCGCCGACAACACCCAGGTCGCGGGCCGGGTCAGCCCCAAGGTGGTCGACCTCGTCGCCGCCCTCGCCACCGGTGCTGTCGGCGCCGTCGCCCTGTGCCGCTCCGACATCTCCGACACGCTCCCCGGCGTCGCCATCGCCATCTCGCTGGTCCCGCCCCTCGCGGTCGTCGGTCTGACCCTCGAGTCGGGGAGCACCTCCGAAGCGGCCGGTGCCCTGCTTCTGTTCACCGCGAACGTCACCGCCATCCTCGCCATGGGCATCGCCGTGATGGCCATCTACCGCGTGCCCAGCCATGCGCCCGCCGGCCGCCGGACCGCCCTGCACGTCGCCGAGGTCGTGGCTGCGATGGTCGTCCTCGTCGCCGTACCGCTCGTCGCGACCTCGACCCAGGTGAGCACCACCGAGCGACGCGAGCGCGACGTCCGCTCGGTCGCCTCGGACTGGGCCGATGATTCCGGCTGGGAGGTCGTGAGCGTCTCCACCCAGGGCAGCACCATCGTCGTCCGGACCTCGGGCCGACTACCTGCCCCAGCGCCGAGCAGCCTCCGCTCGGCGCTCGACGCCGAAGGGCTCACCGGGTTCGACGTCGACCTCGAGCAGATCCCTTCGACCACCACCCACCTCTGAGCCGTCCTACGGCCCCATGGTCGTCAGGTCGGGTCAATCGGTCGGACGGGGCGCAGCGCGGCCGACGAGGAGCGCGGCGCCGAGGAACAGCGCCCCGAACCCGAACAGCGCCAGCGCCCGCACATCCGCGCCCGTCCGAGCCAGGTCGCCGGCTGCGGCGGTCGACCCGCCACCGGAGCCCTGGTCCGCTCCGGCTGGCGACACGTCCGAGCCAGGAGCCGTCGTGGACGTGTCGATCGTGGCTGGCGCCACCTCCGTGGTCGACGTCGTCGACGGAACGCTCGTCGATGTCGTCGACGAGCTCGTCGTGCTGGTGCTGGTCGATGTGGAGCTGGTCGAGGTGGTCGTCGGCGCCGTGGTCGACGTCGTCGTCGAGCTCGTAGACGTGGTGGTGGGGGTCGTCGTGCTCGTGGTCGTCGAACTGGTCGAGGTCGTGGTGGGCGTGGTGGTGGAGGTGGTCGTGCTCGAGGTGGTGGTCGTCGGCATCGTGGTCGACGTCGTGGAGCTCGTGGTGGTCGTCGGCATGGTGGTGGAGGTCGTGGTCGAGCTCGTGGTGGTCGTCGGGAGCGTGGTCGACGTGGTGCTGGTCGAGGTCGTGGTGCTGGAGGTGGTCGTGCTGGTGGGGACGACGTCGCCGCAGGTGAGTGTCGAGAGGTACTCGTAGTGGTGGATCTCGCCGCCGGAGGTGATCAGGAAGTCGCTGATGACCTGGCCCTCGGTGGGGCTCTGGAGCTGGAGGTCGAGGGTGGCGCTGGGGGCGAGGAGGGTGCCGGAGCTCTTCTCGCCGCCGAGGGTGATGGTGCCGTCGAAGTTCCCGAAGTTCCACACGGTGTACGGGGCGATGGTGTTCGGCTGCGAGGCGCTGGTGTTCGACGCGGCGTCGAAGCGGGGCATCGTGGCGCTGTAGCCCGTGACCGGGGCGGGGAGCGTCGGGTCGGGGGCGACGTTGATCACCAGGGCCGTGTCGGTGCCGAGGGTGCCGCCGACGAGGTCGATGACGTAGTCGCCCAGCTGGTCGGACGTGAGGTTCAGGTAGTTCACCGCTCCCGGCGTGATGGCGACGTTGCGGGACCCGGCGTCGCCGCCGGACTCGAGGAACGTCTCCACGCTGTCGAGGCACTCGGACGGGTTCGCCAGGTCGTCGGCCGCGGCCTCGGCTGCGGCACGGACGCCGGGGAGGGTGGCGTCGAACACGCCCGGCGCCTCGATGGTCGTCGGGTCCTGGTTTACCTGGTCCGAGATGAACATGCCCTGCTCGGTGCCGCTCGGGGTGCCGGTCTTGCTGAGCCACGTGCCGGTGCTGCCGCGGGGGTTGATCGCGAGGTTCGAGACGTCGCCGATCTTGACCTGGCCGATCTGCGACGGGTCGGTGAACCCGTTGGAGGAGACCTCGATCACGCCGGTTTCGCCGGGCACGAACTCGTTGCCGATCATCATCCGCACCGGCACGCCGTCTGCGACGGGCAGCTGGTACCCAGTGGGCGTGAGCCCGGATGAGTGGATGACGGGGTAGTTCCCGGTGAACCGGGCGTCGCGGCCGATGGCGAGGGTGCCCTCGATCTCGTGGTTCCCGAGCGTCGCGTCGGTGAGCGTCAGCACGGTGAAGCCCTTCGTGAACGCCAGCGGGTTCTCACCCGATGCCGCACCGGCCGGACCCTGGAGCCCGATGAGGCTCGCCCACAGCACGGCAGTGGCTCCGATGGCGCCGAGCACGAGCCGTCGGCGGCGCACCGAGAGGCGCGTCGAACACGATGGATCGCGAGGGGTCATCTCCCTCCAGTCGGCAGAAGAGACGGGCTTCCAAACCGCGCGTTCGAGAACTGAGACCTGTGTCAGTCGGTGTCAGTACTCGGTGGCGGGTCGGGTGGTTGGTTGCGCCGTTCTCGGAGCTGGCGCAGGAGGGCGGTCCCCTGCGCTGCGCCGTGCTCGATGGTCAGGTCGATGTGGGGATCGGGCACCAGCAGGTTCTCCGGGCCGATGCGATCTGCGACCCCGGTACGAGCCAGCGCTCCGAGCGCGCGCTCGCTGACCCCGACGAGGACCAGGCCGCTCCCGGCGTGGGACAGCGAGTCGACGTACATGGCGAGCCGTTTGACCATGGAGCTCGAGTACCGGTCGAGGCGCCCGAGATCGAGGACGAGGACTCCCGGGCGGTCGGGGTCGGCCACGGGGAGGCGGTCGGCGATCGCGGCGGTGACCGCGAAGAAGTTCGGCCCCGTGTAGCGGAGGATCAGCGGCTCATCGTCGGGCAGCACGTGGGGAACGTCGTCGTCGACCAGCCAGCCGAGGTCGTCATGGCGGAGCCGGACGAGACGTGCGCCTCGGGTCGAAGCGCCGATGTACGCGAGGAGCGAGAGGACGGCGCCGGTGAGGACGGCCCACTGGAGCGGGACGGCGAGGGTCAGGACGAAGGTGATGACGAACAGGAGGCGTGAGGCTCGGCTGGTGCGCCAGGCGAGGCGGGCGTCGGGGAGGCGTCCGGTGATGAGCTCGACGCCGATCACGAGCAGGAGGCCGCCGATGACAGCTTCGGGGATATGGCCGACGACCGCGCCGAGGACCATGACCAAGACGGCGACAGAGAGGGCGGCGACGAGCCCGGCGAGGCGGCTGGTGGCGCCGCCTTCGGCGCTGACGGCGGTGCGCGAGAGCGAACCGCCGGTGGGCGCGGACTGGAACAGGGCGCCGGCGATGTTGCCGAGCCCTTGGCCGGTGAAGTCCTTCGACGGGTCGGCTGGGGTGCCGTCGGGGTTCGGGAACGCGGGACGGACCCCTGCTCCTTGGGCGAGGGCGACGACGGCGATCGACAGTGCTCCGATGAGCAGGCCAGGGACCATGGCGAGGCTGGGGAGCTCGGATGACTGGGTGGGGATCGGGAGCGCGTCGAGACCGGTGGCGAGGGTGGCCTGGTCGGCAATCGTCGCCGTGTCGACCGAGAGGATCCACACGACCGCCGTGCCCGCGACGACGATCAAGACGAGGGCGTAGCGCTCCAGGCGCGAGATGGCTTTGAGCGCGAAGGCGCCGCCGATGGTGGCCACCCCGACGACTGTCGTGGTGAGGTCCCAGCGGCCCGGGTGCACGAGGATGTCGGCCGCCTTCACCACCTTGTTCGACGCGCCGTCAGGGTCGTAGCCGACGATCTCGTCGAGCTTGCCGACCGTGATGAGCACGGCGACGCCCATCACGAACCCGGTCATGACCGCGTTCGACAAGAAGTCGACCACCCGCCCCAGGCGCAGGACCCCGAGCACCGCCATGAACACGCCGGCCACCAGGGTCATCGTGAGGACGGCCTGCTCGATCTCGGCGCCCTGGTAGCCGCCCTGGTCGAGGACCCCAGCCACGGTGAGGGCGATCGCCGAGGTCAGTGTGCTCATCATCAGCACCGACCCCGTCGTGGCGGCGGCGACCGCGACCGGGACCATGCCGGCGTTGATGCCGAGCATCGGGCTGATCCCGGCGAGTGACGCATACCCGATGCCCTCGGGGACGCTGTAGAGGCCGGCGACGAACCCGCCGACCACATCACCGGCGCTGCGCCGTCGCCCGGTCCGCTCCCGCCGGCCCCGCATCGTCCTTACCTCTCCGGGGTCACGGGGTGACGACGTTGAACCAGAGCTCGAACGTGTCGAACAGGCCGAGCAGCTCGCGGGCGGCGCCTTGGTCGCCATCGACGGTGACGTCGCCGCTGGCGATGGCGTCGTCGAAGGCGGTGGTTCCGAGGATCACGTCGGTGAGCACCGGCCGGTCCATCGTGAGCGTCGCCGCCGCCCCGGGGTCCTGTCGGCCGGTGGAGTGGCTGAGCGACCCGTTGGCGAGCAGCAGTACGAACGTCTCGTCGGTGTCGGGGAGCTTCACGTTGATGGTGAGCTTCCTGCCAGCGGCCCTGGGGCCGTTGAGGCGGATGCCGAGGTAGTCGAGGAACGTCCCGAGCGACATGGCCCGCACCGAGTCGGGGCTGGCCGTGTTCGGGGTGGGCAGGACGACGACGCCGTCGCGGAGCTCCTTGGCACCGGTCAGGTAGAAGTTCCGCCACGGCCCCGTCTCGGCCTGGTAGCCGAGCTGCTCGAACGCGTCGGCGAGCAGCGCCTTGCCGGCCGAGTGGTCCGGGTCGGCGAACACGACGTGCTTCACGACCTCGGCGACCCAGCGGTAGTCGCCGTCGTCGTACGCGGTGCGGGCGGCTTCGACGACCTTGTCGGCGCCGCCCATCATGGCGACGTACTTCTTCGCCGCGACCTCGGGCGGGTGGGTGTGGAGGTTGGCCGGGTTGCCGTCGAACCAGCCCAGGTACTTCGAGTAGGTGGCCTTCACGTTGTGGTTGACCGACCCGTAGTAGGGGCGCATCGCCCAGTGCGACGCCAGCTCCGGCGGGAACTCCACCTGCTCGGCGATCTCCACTGGCGTGAACCCGTGGTTGGCGAGCCGCAGCGTCTGGTCGTTGATGTACCGGTAGCCGTCACGGGCCTTCTCGAGCATCTCGATGACCCGGTCATTGCCCCACACCGGCCAGTGGTGCATCCCGTACATGACCTCGGCACGGTCGCCCCACCGGTCGATGATCTCGTTGAGGAACTTCGACCACGCCTGCGGATCGCGGATCGGCGCACCCCGCAGCGTGTACGTGTTGTGCAGCGTGTGGCAGCAGTTCTCCGCGGCGCACACCGCCTTGAGCTGCTCGATGTACCAGTGCATCTCGGCCGGTGCTTCGGTGTCGGGTGCCAGCTGGAACTCGAAGTCGAGCCCGTCGATGTTCATCCGCTGACCGGTGTGGGTGATCTCGTCGGTCGGCGGGATCAGCGTCACCGTGCCCGTCGACGTCGTCAGCCCGAGCCCGGCGCCGACCTGGCCCTTCGGGTCGTGCGGCAGCAGGTTGCCGTACATGTAGCTCGCCCGGCGAGACATCGTGTTGCCGGCGAACACGTTCTCGGCGACGGCGGCTTCGAGGAACCCTTCCGGGGCGATGATCTTCGTCCGCCCCGAGTCCACGTCCTCCTGGGACACCACACCGCGGACGCCGCCGTAGTGGTCGATGTGGCTGTGCGAGTGGACCACGGCAACCACCGGCTTGCGGGGCCGATGCTCGAAGTAGAGGTCCATCGCCGCCTTCGCGGTCTCGACCGAGATCAGCGGATCGAACACGATCAGGCCGGTGTCGCCCTCGGCGATCGTCAGGTTCGACAGATCTGCGGAGCGCACCTGGTACAGCCGATCCACCACCTTGTACAGGCCGCCCTGCACCACGAGCTGAGCTTGGCGCCACAGGCTCGGGTTCACCGTGTCCGGCGCGTCGCCGCCCTCGGCGATGAACGCGAACTGGCCCAGATCCCACACCACCTTCCCGTCGTCGTCGTGGATCACACCGCCGTCGGGCAGCGGCGCCACGAGCCCCTGCGCGGCGTCGTCGAAGTCCTGCCGGTCCCCGAACGGGAGCTCCTCGAGCAGCCGCCGGTTCGCCTCCTTGGTTGCCTCGGTTGCCTCGTTGCGCGCATCAGCCATGGCCAGTCCTTCATCTCACGGGTCGTGCCACCTTGCCTACCGCACGCGGCCGGCTCTGGCGAGCGTGACGAGCTCGACGAATGTCAGCCCGGCCGGCCCTGGACCTGGAGCACGCCGCTGCGGTCGGTCAGGTCGATGACCCGCCGGACCGCGACCTGGGGGTTGTAGACCACGAGGCGGCCGCCGTGCTCCTCGACGGCCTGGTGCAGCCGGAAGAACATGCCGAGGCCGCTCGAGTCGCAGAAGCTCACGGCGCTCACATCCAGCCACACGCGTTCGTCGTCGGGCTGGTGGTGGCTGAGGATCTCGTCGCCGACAGCACCAGCAGAGGACGTGTCGAGCTCGCCGGCGAGGTAGACGGTCAGGTGGCGCCCGGCTCGGTCGAACTGGGCGTGGACGATGGACGGTTCGATGGTCATGGGCTCCTCTCCTGGGCGGTTGCGGTCGTCGCGGTCCAGCCCGCAGCGAACGTACCCACTTCCTCTCCGCTCATGCCCTCGTTCGGAGACCTCGGACGCGTGGTCCGCAGACGAGCAGCTCGCGCTTCGGCCACGCGCCGGTGGCACCCCGATGGCTTGCCGCCTTCGGAATGAAGCAACGCCTGGGACCAGCGGGTGTCTTCGAAGAGCCGTTGCAGGACACCCTCACCGGCGTCGACGAAGACGAAGACCCGCCCACGCGATCACCCCTCGGATCTGGGCACAATTCTGGGCACAAATCTTGCGGGGACCGCTGAGCACGCAAGAGTCTGCGCTGGCACGGCCCGGCATCCCCGCTGAAGGCGATCCAGGCCCGTGACCTGCTACGAAAACGACGAAACCCCCTGCGTAGCAGGGGGTTTCGCTCCGAGCGGACGACCGGATTCGAACCGGCGACCCTCACCTTGGCAAGGTGATGCTCTACCAACTGAGCCACGTCCGCGTGGGACGCTCACCATAGCAAGACCGTCCCGGTCGGGACGAAACCGGATCGCAGATCAGGTGGTGGCGCCGGCTCGGTAGCGGATGCGGCCGGCCATCTCGACAGCCAGCTCGCGGTCCGGGATCTGGTCCAGCACCAGGTTCCGGCCCTCGAACACGAAGGTGAGGCTGGCGGTGCGGTCGTCCTGCCATCCCTGGACCTCGAGCTGGGGGCCGACCGGCATGCGCTCGTGGAGCGGACGCCACTCACGGTCGTCGACCAGGCGGAGGCTGCGGTCGGTGAGGACCAGGACCGCACCGTGGCCCTCGACCTTGCCGGCGACGACGGCCTCGACCGTCTCCCCCTCGTCGAGCAGCGCACCGGCGACGACGACCGCGACCTTGGCGGTCTTGCGCGCCCCGCTGCCGAGGCGGCCGACTGCGAGTCCGAGGCCGTTGGGGTCGGTGGTGCCGGCCGTGCCGGGCGGCGTGGGCGGGGCGTAGCTGGGCGGAGGCGGCGCGTAGCCACCTGGCGCAGCGGGCTGACCCCACGCCGGAGCGGCCGGCGGAGGCGGCGGCGCCTGGCCGTACCCGGGCTGGGCCGGCGGCGGAGGCGGGAAGCCCGAGGGCGGGGGCGGCGGGGCGTAGCCCTGGGGCGGCGCTGGAGCGGCCGGTGCCGGAGGCGGCGGCGGGTTCTGGCCCCAGGCCGGAGCCGGGGGAGGCGGGGCCTGCGGGGCCCACGTGGGCTGGGCCTGGGGCGGAGGAGGCGGGGCGTACCCCTGCGCGGGCGGGGGCGGCGGGTAGGCCGCGGGCGGCGGAGGCGGCGGGGCGTAGCCACCCGGCGCCGGTGGAGGCGGCGGGGCCTGGCCGTAACCGGGCTGGGCGGGCGGCGGGGGCGGGAACGCGCCGGGAGGCGGCGGTGCGGCCTGCCCGGGCGGCGGCGGGAACGAGGCCGCGGGCGGCGGCGGGGCCGGCTCGGCCTCGTGGTGGGGTGCCGGAGCGTCGGCAGCCGACGGCGTCCACGGCGGCGGCGTCGCATCAGCGGGCGCCGCCGGAGCATCCCACGGGGGCGGCGTCGCATCAGCGGGGGGCTCGATGGTCGCATCGGGCACGACGGCGTCGGCGGGCGCG